>JAYUGT010000336.1:0-16706 GCA_043738315.1 Gammaproteobacteria bacterium | reverse complement strand
CGCGCCTGCGCGCTGCGGGGGTCACGGCGCTGAGCGACTGCGGACTGTGCACGTACGCGGACCCACAGCGGTTCTTTTCGCACCGGCGCGACGCCGCGGTGCTCGGCAGCAGCGGGCGCATGGCGGCATTGCTGTGGCGCGCGGTATCCTCGTGATCTGACCCATGGACAACCTGACATTCATCGTGCTCGCCACCGGTGGCAGCGGCCTGCTGAGCGCCGCAATCGCCGGGCTGTTCCTGCTGTTTCCGGACCGGCTGCGCAGCCGCAGCCTGCCGCATCTGGTCAGTTTCGCGACCGGCGCCCTGTTAGGCGCGGCGCTGATGGCGCTGGTGCCGCATGCGCTGGCCGGGGCGGATGAAGATCGCCTGCATGCCGTCGGTGCGACCCTGGTTGCCGGCATTGGCCTGTTTTTCGTGCTGGAGAAATTCCTGCTCTGGCGCCATTGCCACACCGACGATTGCGAAGAACACGGCGTGCCAGGCCACGCCGAGCCGCAGGAACATCATCGCCGCGCCGCCACCGGGACCCTGGTCCTGGTCGGTGATTCGGTCCATAACGCGCTTGACGGACTGCTGATCGCCGGCGCGGTGCTGGTCGATCAGCACCTGGGTCTGGTGGCGGCGCTGGCCGTTGCCGCGCATGAGATTCCGCAGGAAGTGGGTGATTTCGCCGTGCTCCTGCATGCGGGCATGTCACGCGGCAAGGCGCTGTTCTGGAACCTGGCGGTCAGCCTGACCGCCATCATCGGCGGTGTCGTCGGCTATTTCGCACTGCGCGAGGCGCAGGCTGCATTGCCCTATGTATTGGCGCTGGCCGCGGCCAGCATGTTGTATGTCGCGATGTCGGACCTGATTCCCGGCCTGCACCGGCATGTCGATTCGCGCGCCAGCCTCGCCCAGGTGTTCTGGATCGCCGCGGGAGTGGGGGTTATTGTCATCGCGGAACGGGCCGCGCACGGTTCGGGGCTGATCTAACGCGGTTTTCGTGAATTCTGGCCGCCACGGGGCATTGAAACCTCCGGGCCGGGCCTCACATCGGCTGGGGTATGCGACAGGAAAAACTCACTGCAAGACTGCAGCAGGCGCTGGGTGATGCCCAGTCGTTGGCCGTTGGGCGCGATCAGCAGATGCTGGAGCCCGTGCATCTGCTCGCCGCCCTGATAGACCAGCAGGGCGGCACGGTCCGGCCCTTGCTGCTCAAGGCGGGTGGCAATCTGCCCAAGCTGCGCACCGAAATTGGCAACGCGCTGGAGCGTCTCCCCAAGGTGGAGGGCACGCCCGGCGAAGTCCATATCGGCAATGACCTCGTCAAGCTGCTGAATGTCACCGACAAGCTGGCACAGCAGCGCGGTGACCAGTTCATTGCCAGCGAACTGGTGGTGTTAGCAGCCTTTGAGGACCGGCAATTGTTAGCCCGGTTGCTCAAGGACGCCGGCTTTGCCAAGGCGGCGATTGAAAAAGCCATCGTCGAAGTCCGCGGCGGCGACAAGGTCCAGGATGCCAACGCCGAGGAAGGGCGCCAGGCGCTGGAGAAATACACCATCGATCTGACCCAGCGCGCCATCGACGGCAAGCTGGACCCGGTGATCGGGCGCGACGACGAGATCCGCCGCACCATCCAGGTGCTGCAACGGCGCACCAAGAACAACCCGGTGCTGATTGGCGAGCCGGGCGTCGGCAAGACCGCCATTGTTGAAGGCCTCGCGCTGCGCATCATCAATGGCGAAGTCCCGGAGAGCCTGAAGAAGAAACGCATCCTGGCGCTCGACATGGGCGCGCTGATCGCGGGAGCGAAATTCCGCGGCGAATTTGAAGAACGGCTCAAGGCGGTGCTCAACGATCTGTCCAAGCAGGAAGGCCAGGTCATCCTCTTTATTGACGAGTTGCACACCATGGTGGGCGCCGGCAAGGCCGAGGGCTCGATGGACGCCGGCAACATGCTGAAACCCGCGCTCGCCCGCGGCGAGCTGCATTGCGTCGGCGCGACCACGCTCGATGAATATCGCAAGTACGTGGAAAAAGACGCCGCGCTCGAACGCCGCTTCCAGAAGGTTCTGGTCAACGAGCCTTCGGTCGAGGACACGATCGCGATCCTGCGCGGCCTGCAGGAGCGCTACGAAGTCCATCATGGCGTAGAAATCACCGATCCGGCGATCGTCGCCGCGGCCACGTTGTCGCATCGCTACATCGCGGATCGGCAGCTGCCGGACAAGGCCATCGACCTCATCGACGAGGCGGCGGCTCGCATCCGCATGGAGATCGATTCCAAGCCCGAAGTGCTCGACAAGCTCGAGCGCCGCATCATCCAGCTGAAAATCGAGCACGAAGCGCTCAAGAAGGAAACCGACGATGCTTCCAAGAAGCGCCTGGCGACGCTGTTAGACACGCTGCGCGCACTGGAAAAGGAATTCGCCGACCTGGAGGAAATCTGGAAGAGCGAGAAGGCATCCTTGCAGGGCGCCGCCAGCGTCAAGGAAGAAATCGAGAAGCTGAAACTCGACATGGAAGCCGCGCGGCGCAAGGGCGATCTCGCCAGGGTCGCGGAAATTCAGTACGGCAAGATTCCGGAAGCCGAAAAACGCCAGGCGCATGCACAGTCCGCGGAAACGCAGGGCATGCAGCTGATGCGCAACAAGGTGACCGACGAGGAAATCGCCGAAGTCGTGTCCAAGTGGACCGGCATCCCCGTGTCCAAGATGCTGGAGTCGGAAAAAGAAAAACTCCTGCACATGGAGGAGGCGCTGGCCAAGCGCGTGGTCGGGCAGGAAGAGGCGCTCAAGATCGTCTCCAACGCGATTCGCCGCTCGCGCGCCGGGCTCGCGGATCCTGCGCGGCCTAACGGCTCGTTCCTGTTCCTCGGACCCACCGGCGTCGGCAAGACCGAACTGTGCAAGGCGCTCGCGTCCTTCCTGTTCGACACCGAAGAAGCGCTGGTGCGCATCGACATGTCCGAGTTCATGGAGAAACATTCGGTCGCGCGCCTGATCGGCGCGCCTCCCGGCTATGTTGGTTATGAAGAGGGCGGTTATCTCACCGAAGCGGTGCGTCGCCGGCCGTACTCGGTCGTCCTGTTAGACGAAGTGGAAAAAGCCCATAGCGACGTATTCAACGTGTTGCTGCAGGTACTCGATGACGGCCGCCTGACCGATGGCCAGGGCCGCACCGTGGATTTTCGCAACACCGTGGTGATCATGACGTCCAACCTCGGCTCCAACGTGATCCAGGAACTCGCCGGCGAGAAGAACTACACGCGCATGAAAGCCTCGGTGATGGAAATCGTGCAACAGCATTTCCGTCCCGAGTTCATCAACCGCATCGACGACATGGTCGTGTTCCATCCGCTCGGCAGTGCCGAGATCCGCGCGATTGTCGGCATCCAGCTGGGTGGCCTGCGCAAGCGGCTGCTGGAGCGCGGCATCGAGTTCGTGCTCGATGACAAGGTGCTGGATTTGTTAGCCGAGGCGGGTTACGACCCGGTCTACGGGGCGCGGCCGCTAAAGCGCGCGATCCAGCAACAGGTCGAAAACCCGCTGGCGCAGCAATTGCTGCAGGGGCGCTTCGGTCCCGGCGATCGCATCCGGGGCGTCGTGGACGCCGAGGGCCGCATCGGTTTCGAGAAGAAAACCGGCTAGCAGCGTAACGGCCGGTCGACTGCCCCGGTATAATTGCCGCATGCCGTTTTATGAATACCAGTGCGGCGCCTGTGGCAAGACCCACGAGGCGATGCAGAAGGTCAGCGACCCGCCATTGCGCAAGTGCCCCGCCTGCGGCAAGTCGCGGCTGCGCAAGTTGATGTCCGCCCCCATTTTCCGCCTCAAGGGCTCCGGTTGGTACGAGACCGACTTCAAGTCGGACCAGGAGAAGAAGCGCAACCTGGCGGTGGACAAGGACGATTCCGCCAAGACCGAGGTCGCCAAGACCGAGTCCGCCAAGCCCGAGGCCAAGGCAGGTGCCCCGAAGGCCGACACCGCCAAGACGGATGCGCCCAAAGCCGAGCCCGCGAAGAAGGAGTCCAAGGCGGACAAGCGCGCGAGTCGATCCGCATCGAAGTCCAGGCGCCCGGCCGTACGCAAGGCCAGGCGTTAGTCATGCCGTCATTCCGTCGTTACCTGATTGCCGGCGTGCTGGTGTGGCTGCCGATCCTGGCAACGGTCTGGGTGCTCGGTTTCATCATCGACCTGGCTGACAACTTCCTGCTGTTGCTGCCGTCGGGCTGGCGGCCGCTCGACTTGTTAGGATTCCGCCTGCCCGGTCTCGGCATCGTGTTTGCGCTCACCGTGCTGCTGCTCACGGGGCTCGCGGTCACCAATCTGATCGGCCGGCGCCTGGTGCGTTACTGGGACGGGCTGCTGGAACGCATTCCGCTGGTGCGCTCCATCCATGGCGGCGTCAAGGGTTTTGCCGAGTCGGTGCTGTCGACCTCGGGCAATTCCTTCAAGCAGGTGGTGTTGATCGAGTACCCGCGCACCGGCATCTGGAGTATCGGCTTCGTGACCGCCGAGCAGCTGGGCGCGGCGCAGGTACCGGGCGACGAAGAACATGTCTGCGTGTTCGTACCGACCACGCCCAATCCGACCTCGGGTTTCATCGTGCTCGCGCCCCGGTCACAATTGCAGCCGCTCAATATTTCCATCGACGCCGCCATGAAGATGATCGTCACGTTAGGCGTCGTCATGCCGGCGACGCCCCAGCAGGCCTGAGTCGATGAATGATCGCAGTCGCGCGCGTGCCGCCTTGCTGGCGCACCTGGATACCGCGAGCCCCGACGGCGGCCTGACCGAACAGGGGTTCGCCCGCCTCGGCGAGCTGGTGGCCGAGCTCAGCGCCTTGACGGCGTACCCGCGGCCCGCGGAACGGCCGCAAGTCCTGGCGGGACGTTGGGTCACCGTATTCGCGCACTTCGGCGCGCGGCACTCGGCCGGCAAGCCGCGCGTGCACGAGTCGAATCTCAAGATCCACAGTTTCAACAAGTTTCCGGAGCTGCCGATCTCCGTGCTGGCCCTGCACCAGGAAGTGGCTGCGGACGGTTCGCGCTATGACAATGTTGTTAGCATCGCGGCGCCGGGTGGCAAGGTCTGTGCCGAGGTGATCACACACGGACGCTGGGTGGTCGACGCGCAGAACCCGCAGCGCCTCAACATCGAATTCGACCACGTCGAGCTGCGCCCGACCGGCGCGGGCGGCGCGGCCGCCGTGCGCGCGGCACTGGGCGCCCCGGCGGAGCTGGCGCTGAGCGCGGACCTGAGTGTCGGCAAGCTCTATTCGGATGTCGTGTACCTGGACGACGAGCTGCGCATCAATCGCGGCATCCAGGGCGGCCTTTACGTACTTACTAAGTTATCCTCATGAATATGCGTAGTCATTATTGCGGTCAAGTGAATGAGTCCCTGGGCGGGCAGAGCGTGGCGGTTGCGGGCTGGGTGCATCGCCGCCGCGACCACGGCGGCGTGATCTTCATCGATCTGCGCGACCGCAGCGGCCTGGTGCAGGTGGTCGTGGACCCTGACACGCCGGATGTCTTTGCGACCGCCGAAAAGCTGCGCAACGAGTTCGTAGTGCGCATCGTCGGCAGGGTGCGGCCCCGCCCGGCCGGCACGGCTAACAAAGACCTGGCCTCGGGCCAGATCGAGCTGCTGGCTCAGGAGATCGAGCTGCTGAACCGTTCCGAACCGCTGCCGTTCCAGCTCGATGAGGAAGTCAGCGAGGAAGTGCGGCTCAAGTACCGCTATCTCGACCTGCGCCGCGATGTCATGCAACAGCGCCTGATGCGCCGCCACGCCATTACGCGTGCGATGCGCTCGTACCTCGATGATGCGGGATTCATCGACGTCGAGACGCCGATGCTGACCAAGGCGACGCCCGAGGGCGCGCGCGACTACCTGGTGCCGTCGCGCACGCATCCCGGCAAGTTCTTCGCGTTGCCGCAGTCGCCGCAGATCTTCAAGCAGTTGCTGATGGTGTCCGGCTTCGATCGCTACTACCAGATCGTGCGCTGTTTCCGCGACGAGGACCTGCGCGCCGATCGCCAGCCCGACTTCACGCAGCTCGATATCGAAACCAGTTTCCTGCCGCAGCAGGACATCATGGATCTGATGGAAGGCCTGATCCGGCACATCTTCAAGGCCGTCGTCAACGTCGATCTGCCGCAGCCGTTTCCGCGCATGAGTTACGCCGAAGCGATGCGCCGCTACGGTTCGGACAAGCCTGACCTGCGAGTCGATCTGGAGCTGGTCGACGTTGCCGACCTGGTGAAAGACTGCGATTTCAAGGTGTTCTCGGGACCAGCCAACGATCCGGCTGGCCGCGTCACCGCGCTGCGCGTGCCGGGCGGTGGCAAGCTGACGCGCAAGGAAATCGACGACGCGACCGCCTATGTCGCGCGCTACGGCGCCAAAGGTCTGGCCTACATCAAGGTCAATGACCGCGCCAAGGGTCGCGAGGGCCTGCAGTCGCCGATCATCAAGTTCCTGAGCGATGCCGCGTTAGCCGGCATCCTTGAGCGCAGCGCTGCGGCCGACAACGACCTCATCTTTTTCGGCGCCGACACTGCCAAGGTCGTGGCCGATGCGTTAGGCGCGTTGCGCCTGAAGATCGGCGCTGACCTCGGACTGCTGCGCCAGGGCTGGGCACCGCTGTGGGTCGTGGACTTCCCGATGTTCGAGTGGGATGCGGACGGCAAGCGCTGGGCCGCGATGCATCATCCGTTCACCTCACCGGTCAATCTCGATCCCGAGGCACTGCGCGCCAATCCGGGCGGCGCGATCGCCAAGGCCTACGACATGGTGCTCAACGGCTCCGAGATCGGCGGCGGCAGCGTGCGCATCCATCGCCAGGAGCTGCAGTCCGTGGTGTTCGATTTGTTAGGCATCGAAGCCGAGGAAGCGCGCCGCAAGTTCGGCTTCCTGCTGGATGCGTTGAAGTTCGGCGCGCCGCCCCATGGCGGCATCGCCTTTGGTCTCGATCGCCTGGCGATGCTGATGTCCGGCGCGGACAACATCCGCGATGTCATCGCCTTCCCGAAGACGCAGACGGCGGCCTGTCCGCTGACCGATGCGCCGACCGAAGTAAGCGAAAAGCAGCTGCGCGAACTGCATATCCGCCTGCGGCAGGCGCCCGCTCAGCAATGACTGGACGGACCGCACGGGCGCTAATGTCTCGTACCGCGGTAGGTCGGGTTGCCGGCGGCGGTGCAGTTCTGATGGCTGCGCGTCCCGCGTTCTTCCTGGCGGGGCTGTTAGCGGTCAACGTCGTGCCGGCGCAGACAGCTGCGCCGGTGGATCCGCAGCAACTGGCGATCGGTGATCCGGCGCGCGCGCAGCGCCAGGCGCCGGTGGTGCTGGATGCGGTGACGGATACCGCGAGCGGCGAGTTGATCACGGATGTGGAAATGGCGCGGCGGCTGGCCGATGCCCGCGTGCTGTTCATCGGCGAGCAGCACACGGACGCCAGTTTCCACGAGGTCGAACTGCGCGCGATCCAGGCACTGCACGCAGCAGGCCGCCGGGTCATCATCGGACTGGAGATGTTTCCGTGGACCCAACCGCCGGCGCTGGCGGCCTGGTCGCGCGGCAAGCTGACCGAGCAGCAGTTTCTCGACCAATCCGACTGGTACGGAACCTGGTCGCATCACTGGGGCTACTATCGCGAGATTTTTCAATTCGCACGCGACCAGCACGTGCCGCTGATCGGCATCAACGCGCCACGCGATGTGATCAAGACCGTGCGCAGCAAGGGTCTCGACGCTCTCGATGCGGCGGCACGCGCCCATATGCCACCCAGTATCGACATTACTAACGCCGAGCACCGGCAGCTGTTCCGTGCCTACTTCGAACCGGACGATGCCCTGCACAGCAAGATGGCGCCCGAGCAGCTCGAAAGCCTGTACCAGGCGCAAGTAACCTGGGATTCGGCGATGGGCTGGAACGCCGGCCAGGCGCTGCCAAAGCCCGATGATCCGCGCGCCATTGTGGTGGTGCTGATCGGCGCAGGCCATGTGGCCTATGGCCTGGGCGCCGAACGGCAGCTCAAGGCGCACTTCACGGGCCGCATCGCCTCCCTGATCCCGGTGATGGTCAAGGACAAGGACCGCAAACCGGTGACAACCGTGAGTGCGTCCTATGCCAACTTCATCTGGGGCGTGCCTTTCAGTGCCGGGCCGACCCTGCCGGTGTTAGGCGTGTCGCTGATGGGCAAGCTCGGCAAGGAGCCGAGCAAGGTCATCCAGGTCAGCGAAGATTCGGTCGCCGCACACGCCGGCATCAAGGTCGGCGATATCCTGCGCAGCCTGGATGGCGTCGCGATCGATTCAAGCGCCAGCTTGCAGAAACAGACTGGCAACTATCGCTGGGGCGATGTTGCGCAGCTGTCGATTGAACGGGACGGAGCGACGCAGACGTTGCCGCTGCCCTTCCGTCGCCAAGACTAAGAGGTCGTTATGCGTCGCATCCTGCCGTTTGCAGCAGCCTTGCTGCTGACCTGCTCTGCCGTGCTCACCGCGAGTGCACAGAATCCGCCCGCGCGCCCGGCCGAGCGCACAACTGAGCGCATCGATACTGCCAGCCTGCCGGGTTATCGGATCAACGCGACGCTCGTGCCCGACACGCATGAGCTCAGCGTCGAGGTGACGCTGGAGTTTCCCGCGAACGCCGCGGGCACGCGGGTCGAGTTCCTGCTCGCGGCGCCGCTCGCTATCGAATCATCACAACCCGCGGTGCGGGAGCTGCCTGCCAAAGGCGCCGGCGCCGGCTTCACCGGCATCAACGGCTCGAGCGCGGCCTTGTTAGGCAGCGGGCGCGCACGACGCTGGCAGGCGCAGTTGCCCGCCGGCGAGCGCACGCTGACCCTGCGCTACCGCGGCCGGATGGATTTTGGATTCGACACGCCGGAACAGGAATACGCGCGCGGCTTCAGCGAGACCGCCGGCACGCTGGGGTCGAAAGGCGTCTACCTCGCCGGCAGTTCGCTGTGGTATCCCTGGCTCGGCGACACGCTGTTCACCTTCGATGTTACGGCGCGTGCACCCGAGGGCTGGATGCTGGTCAGCCCGGGCGCGGGTACCGCGCGCGACGACGGCGGCGCGGCGCACTGGGTGTCGAAGGACGCAATCGATGAGCTGCATCTGGTGGGTGGACCGCTGCAGCGCTACCTGCGCTCCGCGGGCGCAGTCGAGGCGCAGGTGTACCTGCACGAGGCGGATGCGGCGCTGGCCGCAAAATATCTGGAGGCGACTTCGCGTTACCTCGAGATGTATCGCACGCTGATCGGTGCCTATCCTTACGGCAAGTTCGCGCTGGTCGAGAACTTCTGGGAAACCGGCTACGGCATGCCGTCGTTTACCTTGTTAGGTCCGCAGATCATCCGTTTCCCGTTCATCATCACCTCGTCGTATCCGCATGAAATCCTGCACAACTGGTGGGGCAACTCGGTGTTCGTGGAGTACGCCAGCGGCAACTGGTGCGAGGGGCTCACCGCGTATCTCGCCGACCACCTGCTCAAGGAGCAGGCCGGGCAGGGCGCCGAGTACCGGCGCGACACGCTGAAGAAATACCGTGATTCCGTCGGCGAAGCGCACGATTTTCCATTGACGGAGTTTCGGACCCGACACAGCCCGTCGACCGAAGCGGTCGGCTACGGCAAGGCGCTGATGCTGTTTCACATGGTCCGGCAACAGGTGGGCGATGACGCCTATCGACGCGGCCTGCAGCGCTTCTATCGCGAGCAGCGCGGCACGCGCGCGTCCTTTGATGATTTGCGGCGCGCGCATGAGGCCACGAGCACTGCGAAGCTGCAGGCCATGTTCCAGCAGTGGGTTACGCGCACCGGCGCACCGGACCTGCGGGTGCTCGATGCCAAGGTGCGGCGTGACGGCGCCGGCTGGATCGTCAGCGGCCGCCTGCACCAGCAGCAGAAGGCGGCGCCCTATGCGCTGGCCGTACCGCTGCGCATTCAGACCGTCACGGGCTTCATGGACCAGCGCATCGAAATGAGCGCGCGCGACCGGGCGTTCGAAATACCGGTCGCAACTGAGCCGCTGGCGCTGCAGGTCGATCCAGAGTTCGACCTGTTCCGCCTGCTGGATCAGCGCGAGACCGCGCCGTCGTTAGGTCAGGTGTTTGGCGACAAGGCCATTGTTGCGGTGCTGCCGGCCAGCGCAACCGCGGCGCAGCGCGCCGCTTACCTCGCGATGCTGGATGCCTGGAAGAGCCCGGTGACCAAGGTCACGGTGGCCAGCGACCAGGACCTCAAGCAACTGCCCGGGGACGCATCGCTGTGGCTCTTCGGGCGTGACAACCGCTGGCTGGCGCGGGTGTTTGGTAATGATCCGGCGCTCGGATTTGCGCGCAACAGCAATGGCGTGCAGCTGGGCACGGCGCGCGCCGACTACAGCGGCAACTCCATCGTCGTGGTGCGCCGCAATCCGGCTAACAACGCGCACGCGGCCGCGTGGATCGCGGTCGATCCGCTGGCCGCAGCGCCTGGCCTGGCGCGCAAGCTGCCGCACTACGGCAAGTACTCCTGGCTGAGTTTCGCCGGCGACGAGCCTGCTAACAAACTGAAGGGCGAATGGACCGCCAGCGATTCGCCGCTGCGGGTCGATTTGCGCGCGGCCAATGCGCGCGGCGCGCCCCTGCCGGCGCTGCCGCCGCCGGCGCGCAAGGCGCTCGCCGAGCTGCCGGCGGCATTTGATGAGCGCGCCATGTCAGCGGGCGTGCACTGGCTCGCGGCGCCGGAGCGCGAGGGCCGGGGCCTTGGCTCGGCCGGCCTGCTGCAGGCCGGCAACTGGGTGGCCGAGCGGATGCGCGCCGCGGGCCTGACGCCCGCGGGCGAGAACGGCGGTTGGTTCCAGGAGTTTCCGGTGGAGTCGGTGCCGGCGGCCAGCGGCTCGACCGCGTCGGCGCCGGTCAAACCTGGCACGACCGCGCGCAATGTCATCGGCATGCTGCGCGGCTCGAATCCGGCCTTCGAGGGCCAGTGGCTGGTGGTCAGCGCGCATTATGATCACCTCGGTCGCGACGGACCCGGCGTGCGCGTCAGCGAACTCGGGCAGATCCATCCCGGCGCGGACGACAATGCCAGCGGCACCGCCGTGCTGCTGGAGCTGGCGCGCGTCATCGCGGCCGCCGGCGCGCCGCAGCGCACGATCGTCTTCATTGGTTTCTCCGCCGAAGAAGCGCGCCTGCAGGGCTCGCGCTGGTTTGTGCAGCATCCGCGGCCGTTGCCGCTCGCCGGGCTGCGCGCCGTCGTGAACCTGGACACCGTCGGCCACCTGAACGGCAATCCGCTCAGCGTGTTAGCCATCGGCACGGCGCGCGAGTGGGCGCCGATCGTGCAGGGCGTCGGTTTCGAGACCGGCGTCAGCCTGCGCAGCATCGCGGGCAATGGCGAATCGTCGGATCAGCAGAGTTTCATCGCACGCGGCATTCCCGGCGTGCAGATCTTCAGCGGCGCCAACCTCGACTATCACCGGCCGACCGATACCGCCGACAAGGTTGACAGCGCCGGGCTGGTGAAAGTCGCGATGGTGACGCGCGAAATTGTCAGCTATCTCGCTGAACGGCCCACGCCCCTGACAGTCACGATTGCCGCCCCGGGCGCAGCTCCGGGAAATCCCACCGCCGGCGCCTCGCCCGGCGAAGGTGGCACACGCCGCGTGTCATTCGGCCTGGTACCGGACTATGCGTACACGGGAGCAGGCGTACGCGCCGAGTCGGTGACGCCCGGATCACCCGCCGCGCTGGCGGGAATGCAGGCCGGCGCTGTGTTGTTAGCATTGAACGGCAAGCCGATCGCGAATCTCACCCAGTTCTCGGATGCGCTGAAATCCTTCAAGCCCGGCGACACTGTGCAGGCGACCTTCCGGCAAGGCGAGCAGGAGCAGCAGGCGGCGGTGCACCTGGTCGAGCGCTGAGCGATCCATGACGGGCACGCTGGTCCTGTTCGTGCACGGCCTGTGGATGCCGGGGCCGGAGTCCGCGCTGCTCAGGCGCCGGGTCGCGCGGCAGCTGGGCGCGACCGCCGAGCTGTTCGCCTGGCGCACCACCCGCGAGTCCCCTGGCGTGGTCGCCGATCGGCTGCATGAGCGGATTCGCGAGCGCGCGCCGCGGGCCCTGCATCTGGTCGGCCACAGCCTGGGCGGTCTCGCGGTACTGCAACTGTTCGCGCGTCATCCAGAGCAGCCGCCCGGGCGGGTCGTGCTGTTAGGTTCGCCGACCGCCGGCAGCCTCAGCGCCGAGCAATTCACCACGCGATTTCCGCCGGGGCAGCGCCTGGTCGGGCCGTTCCTGCGCGAGGAGGTGCTCGGCCGGCAGGGCGGCACGCTGCGCGAGTGGACGCACGCCGACCGGCCGCTCGGCGTGATCGCCGGGACCCGCTCCATGGGTCTCGGCAGGTTTTTCGCGCAGTTCGACGAACCTAACGACGGCACTGTCGCGCTGCGCGAGACCGCGATCACCGGCGCCGCTGGCCGACTGACGCTGCCGGTGAGCCATTTCGGCATGCTGGTGTCGCGCGCCGTCGCGCACCAGACGGCGCTGTTTCTGCGCGACGGGCGCTTCGGACTGTGACGCTGTTCAGCTGTCGGCGAGTTTCCTGAGCCGGTACAGCGCGTCCAGCGCCTGGCGCGGCGTCAGCGTGTCCGGATCCAGCTCCTGCACTTCGAGCTTGAGCTTGTTAGCCGCTTCATCGATCGGCGGCGCCGCGGAGCGCGGCTCGGTTGCAAACAATGGCAGCTCGGTTTGCCGGCTGTTGCCCGCCGCGGGCGCGCGGCCCGACTCCAGCAGGTTCAGATAGCCGCGCGCCCTGGCAATGACGTCGCGCGGCACGCCGGCCAGCTGCGCGACTGCGAGGCCATAGCTGCGGTTCGCGGGACCCGGACGCACCGCATGCAGAAATACGATGCCATCCTTGTGTTCCGCCGCGTCGAGATGCACGTTGGTGACGCTGTCCATGTCCTGGCTCATGGCCGTCAGTTCAAAGTAGTGGGTCGCGAACAGCGTGAACGAGCGCAGGCTGACGGCGATATGCCGCGCGGTCGCCCAGGCCAGCGCCAGGCCATCGAAAGTGCTGGTGCCGCGGCCGATTTCATCCATCAGCACCAGGCTGCGGGCGGTTGCGTTGTTGAGGATGTTAGCGGCCTCGGTCATCTCGACCATGAAGGTCGAGCGCCCGCCGGCCAGGTCATCCGCGGCGCCGATGCGCGTGAACACGCGGTCCAGAGGCCCGATCTCGGCGCGCTCCGCCGGCACGAAGCTGCCGATATGCGCGAGGATCGCGATCAGCGCGGTCTGGCGCATGTAGGTGGACTTGCCGCCCATGTTAGGTCCGGTGATGATCAGCATGCGTCGGCGCGCATCCAGTTCCAGGTCGTTCGGCACGAAGGGTTCGCGGCTGAATTTCTCGACCACCGGGTGCCTCCCGGCGGTGATGCGCAGCACCGGTTCCGCGACCAGGGTCGGTTCGCTCCAGGAGAGCGCCGCGGCACGCTCGGCCAGGGCCGCGAACGCGTCGATGTCGGCGATGGCGGCGGCGCTGTCCTGGAGCGCCGGCAGCTGGCCGATCAGCAGACCTAACAAAGCATCGTAGAGTTCTTTCTCGCGTGCCAGCGACTTGTCGCGCGCGCCCAGCACCTTGTCCTCGAAGCTCTTCAGTTCCGGCGTGATGAAACGCTCGGCGCTCTTGACCGTCTGGCGCCGGTGGTAATCCGCGGGCACGCGTTCCGCCTGGCTGCGGTGGATCTCGATAAAGAATCCCTGCACGCGATTGAAGCCGAGCTTGAGCGACGGGATGCCGGTGCGCTTGCGCTCGCGCGCTTCCAGCTCGAGCAGGAAGGCATCCGTGTCGGCGCTGAGGCGGCGCAGTTCGTCGAGGTCGGCGTCGTAGCCCTCCGCGATCACGCCGCCGTCGCGCACAAAGTTCGCGGGCTCGGCGGCGATCGCGCGCTGCAGCAGCAGGAACTCATCGGCATGCTGGCCGATCCGGCCGGTCAGCTGCTGCACGACCGGTGAATCGACGGCCGCCAGCGCGTCGCGTAAATCCGGGATCGCGGCCAGCGACTGGCGCAAACCCACGAGATCCCGCGGCCGCGCGGTGCGCAGCGCCACGCGCGCCAGCACCCGTTCCATGTCGCCGATGCCGCGCAGCGCCGTGCGCACCGCGGCGCCGGCGCTCAACGTATCGCCATGCGCGCCCAGCGCGCCGACCGCCTGGTAGCGGCTGCGCAGCAGGTCCTGGCGCGTGCTCGGCCGGCCTAACAGACGGCGCAGCGCGCGCGAACCCATGGAGGTCACCGCGGTGTCCAGCAGCGCCGCGAGGCTGGCATCGGTCCGGCCGGCAAGACTGCTGTCGAGCTCCAGGTTGCGGCGCGTGGCCGCATCGAGCTGCAGCTCATCGCCGTGTTCTTCCACGTGCAGCGCGCGGATATGCGGCAGCGCCGAGCGCTGCGTGTCGCGCACATGCTGCAGCAGCGCACCCGCGGCTGCGATCGCGAGCGGCAGCACATCGGCGCCATAGCCCGCGAGATCCAGCGTGCCGAGCTGGTCGGTCAGCAGACGCGACGCGCTCGCCAGCTCGAACTGCCAGGGCGGCCGCGTGCGCACCAGCCCATCGTCGAACGCCGGCGGCGTCTGATGTTCGGCCACCAGCAATTCGGCCGGCCTCAGGCGTTCGAGTTCCGCCGCCAGCGCCTCGACGCCCGAGGTCTGCAGGATGCTGAAGCGGCCGGCCGCGAGGTCCATCCAGGCCAGTCCAAAGCTCTCGCCCTCGCGCCACAGCGCCGCTAACAGAGTCTCGCGCCGCTCCTCGAGCAGCGCTTCGTCGGTGACCGTGCCGGGAGTGACGATGCGCACCACCTGACGATCGACCGGGCCCTTGGTCTTGCCCGGCTCACCGATCTGCTCGCAGATCGCGACCGACTCGCCCTTGCGCACCAGGCGCGCAAGATAGGTGTCGACACTGTGAAACGGCACGCCGGCCATCGGAATCGAGGCGCCCGCCGACTGCCCGCGCGCCGTCAGCGTGATGTCGAGCAATGCCGCGGCGCGGCGCGCGTCGTCATAGAAAAGCTCGTAGAAATCGCCCATCCGGTAGAACAGCAGGACGTCCGGATGCTGCGCCTTGATGCGCAGGTACTGCTGCATCATCGGCGTGTGATCCGCGAAGCCGGCGTCGTTCATGCGCTAAGCTTAATGGATGGCGACGGACAAGGACCTGCAGAGATTGTCGGCGCGCGTGGGCCAGCACCTGCTGGCGGCCGGTGCGCGCCTGACAACGGCTGAGTCCTGCACCGGCGGCTGGATCGCACGCTGCATCACCGACGTTGCCGGCAGCTCGCAGTGGTTCGATGGCGGCTTTGTCACCTATTCCAATGCAGCCAAGCGGCGTGATCTCGGCGTGCCAAAGACCACGTTGGCGCGTGAGGGTGCGGTCAGCGAGCTGACGGTGCGCGCCATGGCGCGCGGCGCGCTGGATCGTACCGGCGTCGATGTTGCGATCGCGGTCAGCGGCATCGCCGGCCCGGACGGCGCGGTGCCCGGCAAACCCGTGGGCACCGTGTGGTTTGCGGTCGCGCAGCGGCGCGGCAGGGCCATCGAAGTGAGCGCGCGGCTCAAGACGTTCCGGGGGGATCGCGAGCAGGTACGCCGCAAAGCGGTGCAATTCGGATTGAAAATGCTGCTCGAGCTTGCGTTTATACAGTAGTCGGTTTTCGCCACACCTGTATATCGAGTGAACGCTGCGTAAATTTTTATTTTAAGCGCAGTTTTGCCTCTTCCATGCGCATGCGCTTGTGATTAAATTCACGCATCGCTCGCGTACTTGAGCGCAGTTCATTCAAGTGAGGTTGAGGCAAATGGATTCACGGCAAATGCAATCAGAGTCGAAGAACATGGACGACAGCAAAAAGAAGGCGCTGGTCGCCGCCCTCGGCCAGATCGAAAAGCAATTTGGCAAAGGTTCGGTCATGCGTCTTGGCGATGCGTCCGCGTCGTATGACGTCGAGGCCATTTCCACCGGCTCGTTAGGCCTCGACATCGCCCTCGGTATCGGCGGCCTGCCCAAGGGGCGCGTGGTCGAAATCTACGGCCCGGAATCCTCGGGCAAGACCACGCTGACGCTGCAGGTCATTGCCGAGGTGCAGCGCAATGGCGGCACCGCGGCGTTCGTCGACGCGGAGCACGCCCTCGACCCGTCGTATGCCGAGAAGCTCGGCGTCAACGTCAACGACCTGCTGGTGTCCCAGCCGGACACCGGCGAGCAGGCGCTCGAAATCACCGACATGCTGGTGCGCTCCGGCGCGGTCGACCTCATCGTCATCGACTCGGTCGCGGCATTGACCCCCAAGGCCGAAATCGAAGGCGAAATGGGCGAGATGCAAATGGGTCTGCACGCGCGCCTGATGTCCCAGGCACTGCGCAAGCTCACCGGCAACATCAAGCGCTCCAATTGCATCGTCATCTTCATCAACCAGATCCGCATGAAGATCGGCGTCATGTTTGGCAGCCCGGAAACCACCACCGGCGGCAACGCGCTCAAGTTCTACGCCTCGGTGCGTCTCGACATCCGCCGCATCGGCGCGATCAAGTCCGGCGAGGAAGTCACCGGCAACCTGACGCGCGTCAAAGTCGTCAAGAACAAGGTCGCGCCGCCGTTCCGCGAGGCCGAGTTCGAGATCATGTACGGCGCCGGCATTTCGCGCGAAGGCGAGATCATC
>JAYUGT010000335.1:0-6540 GCA_043738315.1 Gammaproteobacteria bacterium | reverse complement strand
CGATGTGCTCGATGTCGGCGATCTTGGTGATCGGATTGGTCGGGCTCTCGAATACCACGAGCTTCGTTTTGCGTTCGGCTAACACGCGGGCGATGCCGGCATCATCCTCGATCGACAACATCGTGTGGGTGACACCGAAGCGCGCCAGCAGCCGGCGTATCGCGGCCCGGGTCGGGCTGTAGGTCTCATAGAAACAGAGGATATGATCGCCGGCCGCAGTGAGTGCCACCAGCGACTGCACGACGGCATTGACGCCCGAGGACGTGACGATGCAGTCATCGCGGCCCTGCAGTTCCGCGAGCAGCAGCTCGAGCTGGCGGTTGGTCGGATTGCTGACCCGCGCATAGAAGAAACCGCCCTCGCCGCGCGCCGCCTTGCTGGCCGCCGCAATGTTCTCCGACACGAACTTCACGCTCTGGTGGACCGGCGCGATCAGCGGCCGGTTACCCGGCGGCAGGTCAATGGCGGGTGGATGCTGGACGCGGGTGGTTTTTTTCATGGGAGTATTTCAAATGAATCGGCGTCAAGCTGCGCCGGAAATTTTTCGCGAAATGCGGCCAGCGCCTGGCCGTCCAGGCTGACAGTCTCGCACCTGGTGTCGGCCCCGAGCTCGAGCAGCGGCTGGCCGAAGAAATCGATCGCCGCCGAATCGCCCTGGTACGGCACGCCATGACCATCGCGGCCCACGCGATTGACCCCGACGACAAAAGCCTGGTTCTCGATCGCGCGTGCACGCAGCAGCTGCGTCCAGGCATTGGCTCGCATCTGCGGCCAGTTCGCGACATACAGCAGCAGGTCATAATCAAAAGCAGTCCGCCGCCGGCTCCAGACCGGGAATCGCAGGTCGTAGCAGACCAGGAGGCCGATCCGCAGGCCACGCCAGGCGATCACCGTATGCGCCGATCCCGCCGCAAAAACCCGGTTCTCCCCACCCATGCGGAACAGATGCCGCTTGTCGTAGAAATGCAGCGCGCCATCAGGGCTTACTAACAAAAGGCGGTTGCGATAGTCGCCCGCGCCCGCTTCGACAATGATGCTGCCGGCGATCGCTGCGCCGCTGCGCAGCGCCTGCGCGCGCAGCCAGTCTGCCGTCGGCCCATCGGGCTGCTCAGCCAGCTCCCCGGCGGCCATGCTGAAACCCGTGGTAAACATTTCAGGCAGCACGATGAGGTCGGTCTTGCCGGCCAGCCCGGCCAGTTGCGCGGCGAACTGGGCGCGGTTGGCGTTGGGGTCCTGCCAGTACAGGCTCGACTGCACCAGGCTGACTCGAAGTGGCGCCGGATGTGCGCTCATGCGGTCGCCGCGAATTGTCGCAGCCGCTCGGCGGCCTCCAGCAGCGTGGCATCCTGCTTGGCAATGCAAAGTCGCAGCAGCGTCAGGTGCGGCCGCTCGCGATAGAACGGCGACAGCGGGATGGGGGCGAGCCTGGCTTCACGTATCAGCCGGTCGGCAAAATCCACATCGCCCTGCTGCGACAGCGCCGAGTAGTCCAGCAGCTGAAAATAGGTACCCTGCGCCGCCGGCAGCACAAATCCCGTGCCCTGCAGCGCGCTGCGCAGCAAATCGCGTTTTCTCTGGAAGAAGCCGCTCAAATCCTGCCAGCTGGAGGGCTTGTGCCGCAGGTACGCCGCGATGCCATGCTGCAGCGGCGCGACAATACTGAAGGTGTTGAACTGGTGGACCTTGCGAAATTCGCGGCTCAGCGCTGCGCCGGCGACACAGTAGCCAACGCGCCAGCCCGTTACATGCAGCGTCTTGCCGAAGGAAAATACCGCCAGGCTGCGTTCGCGCAACTCCGGATGAGATAACACGGAGACGTGCTGCCGGCCGTCGAACACGACATGCTCATAGACTTCATCTGCCAGCACCCGGCAGTCGCGGGCGCGCAGCAGCTGCGCCAGTTGCGCGAGATCCTCGTGAGTCGCGATCGTGCAGGCGGGATTGTGCGGATTGTTGAGGATCACGAGACGGGTCCGTTCATCGATGGCGCCAGCGACCCGCTGCCAGTCAATGCGAAAATCCGGCGGCGCCAGCGGAATGCGCCGGCATTGCCCGCCGGCGAGGCGTACCGCCGGCTCATAGGCGTCATAGGCCGGGTCGAACACCACCACGTTGTCGCCCGAGCTAACAAACGCCTGAATGGCCGAAAACAAGGCCTCGGTGCCACCACAGGTCAGCGTGGTCTCGTTCACCGGATCGACGGCAACGCCCTGGGTCAACCGCAATTTTTCGGCAATGGCCTCGCGCAGTTCCATGACGCCTTCCATGGGCGCGTACTGGTTGCGGCCCTCCTGCATGGCCTGGGTTGCGCAGGCCGCAAGGTCCGGATCAATGGGATAGTCGGGAAAGCCCTGGCCGATGTTGAGCGCGCCGGTCTGTGCGGCACGGCGCGACATCACGGTAAATATCGTTGTTTCGACGTCCGGAAGCTTGCTGTGCACGATGCGGGAGTTTAGTCCACCGGTACTGCCGGTGTCAGCGCCAACGCGCGGTCAGCGTCCGTTAGCGAGTGCGGACTGAATTTCGCGCTGCCGCTGCTGCTCCTGGCGCCGCAGGTAGAGCGACGAAAACACGACGCCGAGGGCAACGATGGTTACCAGGATGCTGGCAAGCGCATTGATGGTCGGATCGACGCCCAGGCGCACTTTCGAAAATACCACCATGGGCAGCGTCGTCGACCCCGGGCCCGACACGAACTGCGAGATAACCAGGTCGTCCCAGGACAGCGTGAAGGCTAACAGCCAGCCGGAAACAACGGCCGGCAGGATCAGCGGCAGGGTCACGCGGAAAAACACCTTGGCGGGACGCGCGCCCAGATCCATGGCCGCCTCTTCCAGTGAATCGTCGAAGCCCGCGAGCCGCGACTGCACCACGACCGTCACGTAAGACATCGAAAACGTGACGTGCGCGATCACCAGCGACCACACGCCGCGCCCCTGGGGCCAGCCGATCCACACCCCCAGCGTGTGCTCCATGGCGACGAACAGCAGCAGCATCGAAATGCCGGTGATCACTTCCGGCATCACCAGCGGCGCAGTCGTCATGCTCGACAACATCGCGCGGCCGCGGAACGGCCCGAACCGTGCCAGCACCAGGCCCGCCACGGTGCCTAACACCATGGCGCCGGTGGCGCTCATCGCGGCAACCTTGATCGACAGCCAGGCGGCGCTCAGATACTGGCTGTCATGCAGCAGCTGCCCGTACCACTTGACGGTCGGTGAGCCGGCTGCATCCCAGACCGACACCAGCCGCGAGTTGTTGAAGGAAAACACCACCATCGACAGGATCGGGAAATACAGGAACGCAAAGCCCAGCCACATCGCGGTCTTGCGAAACCAGCCGCGGTTCATTTCCTGGCCTCCAGTTCTTTGCTCTGGAAGCGCTGGAAGTAGATGATCGGCAGCAGCAACAGCACCAGCATGACGATGGCGACGGCGCTCGCCACCGGCCAGTCGCGGTTGGAAAAGAATTCATCGGTCAGCACGCGTCCGATCATCAGCTGATCCGAGCTGCCTAACAACGAGGGGATGACGTATTCTCCGACCGCGGGAATGAACACCAGCAGGCAGCCCGCGATCACGCCCGGCATCGACAGCGGCAGGGTGATGGTCAGGAAAGCCTTCATCGGGTGCGCACCCAGATCCTGTGCCGCCTCGATCAGCGTCAGATCGTGCTTCTCGAGATTCGAATACAGGGGCAGGATCATGAACGGCAGGTACGAGTAGACGATGCCGATGTAGACCGCGAAACTGGTGTACATCATGGTGTACGGCCCGAGGCCGAACCACGCGGCGACGTTGTTGATGACGCCGTCGGTCTTCAGCAGGCCCACCCAGGCATAGACGCGCAACAGGAAACTGGTCCAGAACGGCAGGATTACCAGCATCAGAAACAGATTGCGCTGCGCGGGCGTCGAGCGCGAAATCGCATAGGCCATCGGATAGCCCACTAACAGGCAAAAGAAGGTCGAGACCGCCGCCACTTTCAGCGAGTAGAGGTAAGCGGTGTAATAGAGGTCGTCGTTGAACAGGCCCAGGTAATTCTGCAGATTGAGCTTGATCGTGTAGATGCCCTGCTCCACTTCCTGGATCAATGCCGTATACGGCGGCTGCGCGGTCGCGTATTCCGCGAACGAGATCTTGAAGACCAGCAGGAACGGCACCAGGAAGAACAGCGTCAGCCAGAAATACGGAATCGCGATGACTGCGCGCTGCCCGCTCCAGTACCTGACGACATAGGCTGACCAGCGCAGCGGGCCAAAGCGCCTGAAAAAATCCATCAGCGGCGCAAGCCGGCCGGTGGCAAGGGTCTTCTTGGTCTGGCTAGCCGTGCTGTTCAAAATGACGGCCTACTGGGTCAGAACGACCGGGCTGACCGGCGCCCAGGACAGCCACACGGGTTCGTCCCAGCTGATCCGATCCCCAGCCTGGCGCTCGGTGTTAGGTATGGTGACGCGGACCAGGCGTCCGCCCGCCAGCCTGACCAGGTACACCGACAGGTCGCCCATGTAGGCGATTTCCTTGACCGTCCCCTGCATGCAGTTCTCGCTGGCGTCAGCCGGCGCGACGCGGCTCATCTCGATCTTTTCGGGGCGGATGGCCACAAAAACCTGCGCACCCGGCGCCGCACTGATGCCATGGTTGACGTAAATCAGCGCCGGAAATTCCGCGCAGCGTATCCGCACGTGATCCGGCTCGTCCTCGATCAAGGCGCCTTCGAACATATTGACCGAGCCGATGAAGTCGGCGACAAACTTGCTGGTCGGGTATTCGTAGATATCGGTGGGCGTGCCCACCTGCACGATCTCGCCGCGATCCATGACGCCGATGCGCGTTGCCAGCGTCATGGCTTCTTCCTGATCGTGCGTAACCACCACGAAGGTGACGCCGAGTTGCTCCTGGATGTTGATCAACTCGAACTGCGTGTACTCGCGCAGTTTCTTGTCGAGGGCGCCGAGCGGCTCATCCAGCAGCAGCAGCTTGGGCCGCTTGACCAGGGCCCGCGCCAGCGCGACGCGCTGCTTCTGCCCGCCGGACAGCTGATGCGGCTTGCGCTGCGCAAACTGCGACAGCTTGACCATCTCGAGCATTTCCGCCACCCGGCGCTCGACCTCCGCGCGCGGCAGCTTCTCCTGCTCGAGCCCGAAGGCGACATTGCCATGCACCGTCATGTGCGGGAACAGCGCATACGACTGGAACATCATGTTGACCGGCCGGTCGTAGGGCGGGATTCCTGCCATGTCCTGGCCATCGATGAAAATCCGGCCGCTGGTTGGGTTTTCGAAGCCGGCGAGCATGCGCAGCAATGTGGTCTTGCCGCAACCCGACCCCCCTAACAGACAGAAAATCTCGCCCTTGAAGACGCTGAGCGTGACATTGTCGACCGCGACAAAATCGCCGAATTTCTTGGTGACTCCCTCGATCCGAATGTATTCTTTCGTCCGGTCGGTCGGGGGCGTCGCCATGATGGATGGGTTCTCAGCGTCCGGTCTTGAAGCGCGTCCAGGTGCGCGTCAGCTTGCGCGCAAACTTCGCCGATTCCGGCAAGTCCGGCACCAGCTTGGCCTTGACCTCCGGCGTCGGAAAGATGCCTGGATCGTTCTTCACTTCGTCGAGCACCATCGGCAGCGAGGCGGCATTGCTGCTGGCGTAGCGCCGGAAATTGCTGTTGCGCGCGGCGATGTCGGCGCGCATCAGGTAATTGATCAGGATGTGCGCGTTCTTGACGTGCTTGGCCTCTTTCGGGATGGCCAGCATGTCGAAAAACGCGATCGCGCCTTCCTTCGGAATGTTGTACTTGATCTTGAAGCCCTTCTTCGCGTCGTTAGCACGGTCACGCGCCTGCAGCACGTCGCCGTTCCAGCCCATGGCCAGGCAGATCTCCCCGTTAGCCAGGTCCTCGATGTACTTGGAGGAATGCACATAGCGCACGAAGGGGCGGATCTGCATCAGGACCGCCTCGGCGGCCGCGAGGTCTTCCGGCGCTTCGCTGTTAGGATCCTTGCCGAGCCACAGCAGCACGGTGCCGACCACTTCAGACGGCGCATCGAGAATCGTCACGCCGCAGGACTTGAACTTGGAGACGATCTCGGGCTTGTAGAACATGTCGAAGCTGTTGACCGGCGCGTCGGGCATGATCGCCTTGATCTTGTCCTCGTTGTAGCCGACGCCGGAGGTGCCCCACAGGTAGTTGATCGAGTGCGCGTTATCGGCATCAAACACCGCAACCCGCTGCATCAATTCGGGGTCCATGTTCTTGAGATTGCTGAGGCGCGATTTGTCGAGCGGCTGATAGACGCCCGCTTGAATCTGGCGCTGCAGAAATGAGGCCGAAGGCACGACGATGTCGTAGCCGGTGTTGCCCGCCAGCAGCTTGGTCTCCAGCATTTCGTTGGAGTCGTAGACGTCGTAATTGACCTTGATGCCGGTTTCCTTGGTGAAATCCGCCAGCACGCCGAGGTCGATGTAGTCCGACCAGTTGTACATGTTGACGACCTTCTCATCGTCCGTGTCGAGCGCCGGGGCGGCGGGCTGGCCTGCC
>JAYUGT010000334.1:0-2636 GCA_043738315.1 Gammaproteobacteria bacterium | reverse complement strand
GCTGCAGCAGCGCGTCGACCGTGCACTTGTCGGTGCCGCGCGTGGCGTAGATGCGCCCGGGGCTGCCGACGATCAGGGTCAGGTTGGCGGCGAGATTGGCGCCATCCACGCCCGGTTTCGCGCCCGCAATACCTAACAAGACCCGCAGCTCGCGTTTGCCTGGCAGCGGGCCCACCGCCGTGAGGCGCAGGCCGCTGCCGTCGGGCCGCACCGAACCCTCGCAGCGCATGACCCGGTCGGTCCAGGTGAGTTCGCGTTCGACGGCGCCATGCAGCCTGGCGCTGAGCGCGCCCTGGCCGCCGCAGCTGGTCCCCAGGCTAACAGTCGTCGGCACGCCGCTGACCGTGGCGCTGAGGGTCAGGTACGCAATGAGGCTGAATAAGGGCAATACCGGCATTGCCCTAGTGTACCTAACGCGACCTTAATCGCGCGCGACCAGCATCAGCTTCGCGAATTTCCCGTGGCAGCCGCCGATGAAACGGGCCAGGTGCAGCGTCAGGGTCAGCAGCAGAATGCCGGCCGCGAACAACAGCACGATGCCGAGCGGAGAACTGAACCACTGCGCCAGCCATTCGGGCTGGATATGTGATTCCAGGTCGCTGGTGATCTGAAAATCGCCCGTGGCAATGCTAAGAGCATTCGCCAGTCCGACCAATGCGCCGGCCGTCAGCGTGACGCCCAGTGTCGTGCCAACCAGCGCGATGACGAAATAGACGATGCCCAGGGGCAGCATCAGCACGAAATAGGCGAGGGTGGTCCAGGTGCGGCTGTCGCCCAGCATGTCGCTGATGCGCTGCCAGAAACTCTTGGCAGGCCCGGGATGCTGCGGCCGGCGTGGCATGCGCTCACCCAGCAGGCCCTCGACGATGCGCCCCTCGACCAGCGACATCACCCGGGTCAATGCGATGAACATCAGGAAAAACGGCACGCCGATGATCAGGACCGCGAGACCGACCGACAGGCTGACGCCCACGACCGAGACGACGAAGTAGATCAGGCCGGTGGCGAAGGCGAGAAACATGAAGAACAGCGACATGTAGGCGCGCGGATCAGTAAATACGCCGAAAAACCGCGCCAGCGCGCCGGGCGGCGCCTTGTTAGGCGCCTTGCTCGGCGTACGCAGCGCCGCGCGTACCTTGGCTTCGGTGTCCAGGTAGGCGGCGGCGACTTCATCCGGCGCGCCATAGGTACTGGCGATCAGTTCCAGTACGTCGGCCTCGGATTTGTCCTTGTTAGCTGCCAGCTCGGCGCGCAGATATTCTTCGGCGTCATAGGCCGCATCCTGGATCAGCGCCGGGTCCTGCCCTGCGAGGCAGGCGTGCAGTTGTTCCAGGTAATCGGCAATCGAGCGGGGGGCGGGGCGGGGGTTCATGGCTGGTTCTCCGCAGTCGGTTCATCGGTAAATTGATTCACAAAAGCGCGGGTGTCGCGCCAGATGGCAAGCCACTCCTTAAGGACGGTGTGCCCTTCAGGGGTAATACGGTAGTAGCGGCGCGGCGGGCCGGAGTAGGAAGGCACGATCCGGGAGCTCAGCAGGCCGCTGGCAGACAGGCTGCGCAGTACGGGATAGAGCGTCCCCTCCTTGAACAGCGGGTCCCCCTGGCGGGCCTTGTCGAGGCGCTTGGCGATCTCGTAGCCGTACAAGTCTTCGTTCGACCTGGCGAGCACGGCCAACAGAACCAACGCGACGAGCCCGCCGTTCAGCTCTTTTTGGAATTTTCTGCCGTGACTATCGTCCATGGGCCAGTACTATAAAGTTACTAGTACTAGTAGTCAAGCAGTATTAGAAGGCTCGTGAACGTTGCCCGGCTCCGCCGCATCGCAATAAGCGTCTTGGTACCATGCCGCGCCATGCATACGATGATTCTGGACGTCACACCGACGATTCCCGCCCCTTTATCCCGTCTCCCCGACTTCGCCAGCAACCTGTTTTTCAGCTGGCATCGCCCGACACGCGCGCTGTTTGAGGCCCTGGACCCGCAGTTGTGGGCCCAATCGCGCGGCAACCCGAAGCGCCTGTTACGGACAGTCGATCAGGGACGATTGAATGCCGCTGCCACCGAGCCCGCGCTGCTGGCGCGCTATCGCGAAGTGGCCGAGGCCTTTGACGCCTACCTGCAGGCCCCGATACTGGCTAACAGCCCGGCGATCGCCTACTTCTGCGCCGAGTACGGCCTGACCCAGAGTTTCCCGCTGTATTCGGGCGGCCTGGGCGTACTGGCGGGCGATCATTGCAAGGCCGCCAGCGACGAGCGCCTGAATTTCACCGCCGTCGGCTTGTTATATGGCCAGGGCTATTTCACCCAGGTGGTCGACAGCGACGGCGTGCAGCACGCCGAGTACCGCGACTACGACCCACGCGATCTGCCGATCGAGCCGATACTCGGAGCTAACAACGAGTGGCGCAGCGTCACGGTGCGGATTGCCGGGCGCGATGTCGAGTCGCGGCTGTGGCGTTGCCGCGTCGGCCGCATCAGCATCATCCTGCTGGATGCCAATTGCCCGTCCAACGACCCCGCCGACCGCGACATCACTCATCGCCTGTATGGCGGCGACGAGTCGACGCGCATCCGGCAGGAGATGTTGTTAGGTATCGGCGGCGTCCGGGCATTGCGGGCACTCGGCCTGGCGCCGTC
>JAYUGT010000333.1:0-2642 GCA_043738315.1 Gammaproteobacteria bacterium | reverse complement strand
CTAGCGGAATGTAGAGGTAATCGCGCAACCAGGACGACAGCGTGATGTGCCAGCGCCGCCAGAAATCGGAGAAGCCAATCGCTGCGTAGGGAAACCGGAAGTTATCCGGCATCGCAAAGCCGAGGCACAATGCCGCGCCGATCGCCGTGGTTGAATAGCCGGCGAAATCGCAGAATATCTGGCCGCTGAACGCCAGCGTGCCCAGCCACGCGTCCAGCATGCCGGGTGCCTGGCCGCGGTCGTAGACGCGCTCCGCGGCGCCGGACAGGAACGTGTCCGCCAGCACCACCTTGTTGAAGAGGCCGAGCGTCATCAGCCCAAGGCCGAAGCACAGCTGCCGCAGATGCATGCGCCGCGGCACCTCGAACTGCGGCACGAGTTCGGTCGGGCGCATGATCGGACCCGCGACCAGGTGCGGGAAGAAGGTCACGAACAGCGCGTAATCGAGAAAATTGCGCGCCGGCTGCGCGCGGCGCAGGTAGACATCCAGCGTGTAGGACATCGTTGCGAACGTGTAGAAAGAGATGCCGACCGGCAGCACGATGTCGAACTTGGGCGCGTGGTAGTCGACGCCAATCGCGGCCATCAGCACCGTAAAGTTCTCGAGCAGGAAGCTGCCGTACTTGAAGTAGAGCAGCATGCCGAGGTTGGCGACCACCGACAGCAGCATCCAGGCCTTGCGGGCCGCCGGTTTCCTGGCGTGCACCAGGCCCTGCGCCGCGTAGAACACATAGCTCGCGAGCAGCAGGTTGACCTTGCGGGTGGTCCACGCGAGCGGCAGCGAATGCAATAGCAAGACGATGGCGAAGAACGCCACGAACGTCAGCGTGTTAAAGACCAAGTAACCCCCCCCCCGCGACTGCCAGCCAGCCTTGCAGTTGCGGCGCGCGCTGTCAACCACAGCGCGTCGTTGTTAGGTCGGGGCGCGGGAGAAATGGTGGAAAGGGAGGGAATCGAACCCTCGACCCCGGCATTATGAGTGCCGTGCTCTAACCAGCTGAGCTACCTTTCCACAGGTCCGGTTCAGGGCGGGGCGCGAGTTTGGCGGGCCGGCCCCGACCTGTCAAATTGCGGGTTTGAATCAGGCGAAAAAGCCCGGTTTTCAGCGCGATTTCGCCAACCCGGGCTCCGACGGACCGGCCCTAGCCGCCGAGCAGGCGGGCGATATCCTGGAAGCCCCGGGCGCTGGCGACTTCCCCGGCCGTGGCGCGGGTCTTGTTGCGCAGTCCCTTGTTAGCTCCGGCGGCCAGCAACTGGCTGCACATGGCCTTCTGGCCGCGCCTGGCGGCGACAATCAGCGGCGTGTCGCCGAAAGCATTCTGCACATTGGGATCGGAACGACGTTGCAGCAAACGCGCCAGCGTCTCCGGAGTGCCGGACGCAGCAGCGCGCAGCAGCGGCGTATCACCCTGGTTGCTGCGCCGGTCGACTTCGGCACCGGCAGCTAACAGGCGATCCACCACATCGACGGCGCCGTTGCCGGCTGCTGCAGCCAGGGGCGTGACGCCATCGCGATCCGATGTGTCCACGGTGGCACCGGCCGCGATCAGGCGTCCGACGAGTGCGCCGTGCCCTGCGGCAGCCGCGAGCCACAGCGCGTCGCGCACGGCCGCATCGCGGGCATCCGTGTGCGCACCGGCTGCGAGCAGACTGGCAACGATATCTTCGTTCTGCGCTGCGACAGCGAGCAGCAACGGATTGGATGTAGCAGAGTCGGCGCCATTGGCGTTGGCGCCGCGCGCCAGCAGTGCGCGCACCATGACCGCGTCGCCGTGCGCCACCGCCACAGCAAGCATGCCGGTCGCGGCCACGTTTCCAAGGGCCTTTGCCTTGCCGCCTAACAGCAGATCCAGCATCGCGCTGTCGCCGCGCCGCAGCGCCAGTGCCGCGGCCGATTCACCCGACTGGCTTTGGCGCAGTGGATCGGCGCCCGCGGCCAGCAGCAGGGTCGCCGCCTGCGCCGCGTGATATTCGACCGCCACGTGCAGGGCCGTGTCGCCCTGCGGCGTGAGCGACTGGACATCGGCGCCAGCCGTGATCGCGCGACGGATTTCCCCGGCATCATTGCGGCTGACTGCAAGCAGTAACGGCGCCCAGGATTTATAGAGGTTCCCGCCGTTGGTCGGATCGAGACCGGCGGTCGAGCGCAGCACGACATTGTTGCCAAGGTTGGCGGTCGCGCCCAGCTCGCGCAGCCGCGCCGCGGCCTCGGCGTGCTTGCCCTGGATCGCCACATCGAGCGCGGTCCAGTTCTGCGCATCGACCAGGTTTTGCGCTGCGCGCGCCTGCACCAGCGATCGCGCCGAGTCCGGTTTGTTAGCATCGGCCGCATAGAACAGCGCGCTGCGACCGACCGCGTCGACCGCGTCTGGTTTTGCGCCCGCCGCCAGCAGTTTCTGCAGCAGCGCAGCGTCATCGCGTCCGGCGGCCAGCATCAAGGGCGTGGTGCGAAACCGATCCTGGACGTTGACGGGTAATTTTCCGGCTAACAGAGCGTCCAGTGCTGGCGCGTCGCCGCTCTCGGCAGCGACATGCAGCAGGCTGCGACCGAACGCGTCACGCGCACTGGCCAGCCCCGCGGGTTGGCTCCACTGCAAAAGGCTCGCATCGTGATGCCGGATCGCCCAGACAGCGAGTTCGAA
>JAYUGT010000332.1:0-2654 GCA_043738315.1 Gammaproteobacteria bacterium | reverse complement strand
TCGTTGCGCCGTCTGCCGCCAGCGCGCCTGCGTGGGCGGCGCTGTCGATACCTAACGCGAGGCCGCTGGTGATGGTGAGCCCGGTGCGGGCGAAATGTTCGGCAAACTCGCGCGCGCTGGCCCGACCGGCGCCGGTTGGATTGCGGCTGCCGACGATCGCGAGTTGTGGCAGGGACAGTGCCGCCACCTGGCCGCGGACATAGAGCAGCGGCGGGGCCGAATCGATTTCCAGAAGAGTGTCCGGATAGCCAGGTTCGCCAGCGGCCAGCAGCTGCAGTTCATGGCGCTGGCAGCTGGCCAGATCAGCAGCAGGCAGCGCGGCGTCCAGACCGCGCAGTGCCGCCACGGCGTCGGACGGCCACCCCAGCGCGGACAGTTTGCCGAGCGGCAGCGCCGCCAGGGATTCCAGCGAGCCAGCCTCCGCAATAGCATTTCTGAGCTGCGCGCCTGTCAGCCGCGGAAGCCTGCCGAGAGCGGCGCGAAACAATGCTGCGTCCATGACGCCGCGCAGCATACGCAACTCGCCCGGCCGTTCGGCCGCGCAAAAGTGGCCTGGTGCAGCTGAAATGCGTCGCCGGCTATTAAGGCGTGCGCACCTTGTCGCCGATTCGCAGCGGGCTGGTGACGCTGACCGTAAGCCCGTAGCTCATGCGGTCATAGACCTTGAAGATCATCACCGAGCCGGCGCGTTCGTTAGGCAGCTTGATCTTTGGCGCCAGCGAGCTCTTGACGCGCAGGCCGAGAACCTTGCGAGTGTTGTCTTCAACCACTTCACCGCGCGTGTCGACCGCCATGATATGCCCGAGCTCGACGCCCTGGCGGCGCCCGCGATTGATGGCAACAATGCGGTACTGACCGATGAGTTCGGTGCCATCGAATACAGCGATGATCTCACCGGCAATCATCTTGCTGGGCGCGCGTGGCAGGAAATTGAGCGGCACATCGCTGTCGGCAGCGATCAGCGGATCGTCCTGCAGGGTTTCGCGGGCGGTGTCTTCCAGCACGACCTTGGTGGTCTTGCCCGGAGTCAGCACCACCGCCGTGGCGGTATAGGCGCCCATGAAACCCAGCACTTTACCGTCATCCGGATCGACGATGCGGTCGCCTACCCGGTAGATGTTGTAGCGGCTGCGCTCGGTGCCGTTGCTCAGGCCCTTGACATAGGCTTCGTTGCCGGAGCCGCCGATCATGTGGCCGTCGCGGAATCCTAACACCCGCGGCGCCTTGCGCAGCTGGTCATTGGACAGCACGGTCGGTCGTTCCAGGAATGCGGCGATCGCCGCATAGGGAATGGTGGCAATCGCGCCGTCCAGTGTCGAGGTCCGCAGGCGCGGGTCGAGGCGCGCGGCGCCGCTCTGCGCCAGCGTGATCTGGGGTGCGCCGTTAGCTCCGTAACCTAACGCCAGGACATCGCCCGGATAGATCAGATGCGGATTCTCGACCTGCGGGTTGATGTGCCAGATCTCCGGCCACAACCACGGGTCCTTGAGAAACAGGTTGGCGAGATCCCACAGCGTGTCGCCGCGCTGCACCGTGTAGCTTGCCGGTGCCTCCGGCTTGACGCCGTCGCGCAAGGTGCTGACCGGGACGGGTGCAGGACTCTGCGTTTCCGTGCCGGCCTTGGCGGCCGCCACGTCAGTCGCTGTTAGCTCGGAATCCGAGTCAGCTTCGGCAGGTGGGCTTGCGACGGCTGTGCCGCCCGCCGCATCACCGTTACGGTTACCGCCAGCGCAGCTGGCGAGGGTCAACATGCTCGCGCAAAGACAAACCAACGCGACCTTGCGGTGCGAAAGGTAAAATTGCGCAAGCCCTTGATTGAAAAGCATTTGCGACTCCATGCGGGCCCAACGGCACCGCTCGGACACTGTTATAATCCCTTGAGCCTCAAGCTGCACTGATGAAGCTCCGCAATGTGCGGTTCTTCACGGGTGTGCCAGCGACCTCCCGGCACCCCCGAGGGGGCGCAAACTTGAGCTGAAACTGAACATTAGCAGCAATTTCGCGTCAAATACACGAACTACGTTTAGTGGTACGCCATGTCGACACTATCTATCCTCGAATATCCAGACCCCAGGCTGCGAACCCGGGCCGTTCCGGTCACGGTATTTGACGCGCGTCTCAAAAAACTGGTCGACGACATGTTTCAGACCATGTACGAGGCGCCGGGCATCGGCCTGGCGGCGTCCCAGGTTGACGTGCACCAGCGCCTGATCGTGATCGACGTATCGAAGGACCGTAGCGAACCCCTGGTATTCATCAACCCGGAAATCATCGCCCGCGAGGGCGTGTGGATGAACGAGGAAGGCTGCCTGTCGGTGCCGGGAATATTCGAAGAAGTTGAGCGTGCCGAAACCATCACGGTGTGCGCGCGCAAGGTCGACGGAACCGCGTTCGAAATACGCCTCGAGGGCCTGGTGTCGATCTGCCTGCAGCATGAAATGGATCATCTCGAGGGGAAGCTTTTCGTCGACTATCTGTCCGATCTCAAACGTGAGCGCATTCGCAAGAAGCTTGAGAAAGATCGCAAAGAACGCGCCAGCGGCCGCACAGTCGCAGCGGCGCGCATACGTACGCCCGTCATCTGATTTTTGTTAGCTAGTGATTAATCGTTTGCGCGTGGCGTTCGCGGGCACGCCGGAGTTTGCGGTGGCGCC
>JAYUGT010000331.1:0-6586 GCA_043738315.1 Gammaproteobacteria bacterium | reverse complement strand
TGATACGTATCTAATGCCCCCGGCTCACAAGCCTAACAAAGCGGGGGAAGACCGGTGAGCAAACGTCGAGTCGTGGTCACCGGCCTGGGTATTGTGTCGCCTGTCGGCAGCACCGTTGATGCTGCCTGGGGGGCGATTCTGCGTGGCGAAAGCGGCATTGGCCCCATCACGCGCTTTGACGCCAGCCAGTTTCCGACCCGCTTTGGTGGCGAGGTCAGGGGCTTCGACGTGTCGCAGTACATCCAGCCCAAGGAAGCGCGGCGCATGGATCAGTTCCTGCAGTACGGCGTCGCGGCCGGCATCCAGGCGATCAGCGACAGCGGTCTCGATTTCGAGCGCGTCGACAAGGAACGGGTCGGCGCCATCGCCGGCGCCGGCATCGGCGGTCTCGAGACCATTCAGAACGAATACGACGCGTATCTTGGCGCCAAGTCGCCGCGCAAGATTTCGCCGTTCTTCATTCCATCGTCGATCATCAACATGATCGCGGGCCACCTGTCGATCCGTTACGGTTTCAAGGGGCCGAACCTCGGCATCGTCACGGCCTGCACGACTTCGACGCACGCCATCGGCCTGGGCGCACGCACCATCCAGTACGGTGACGCGGATGTCATCATCGCGGGCGGCGCTGAGATGGCGATGACCGTGTTAGGCATCGGCGGTTTTGGCCAGGCCAAGGCACTTTCCACGCGCAATGACGCGCCGGCCAAGGCGTCGCGACCCTGGGACAAGGATCGCGATGGCTTCGTCGCGAGCGACGGCGGCGGTGCGATAGTGCTGGAAGAACTCGAACACGCCCGGGCGCGCGGTGCGCGCATTTACGCCGAGATTGTCGGGTTCGGCATGAGCGGCGACGCGTTTCACATGACCGCGCCACCAGAAGACGGTGACGGCGCGCGCCTCGCAATGCGCAATGCGCTGCGCGATGCCGGCATCAACGCCGATGCCGTGCAGTACCTCAATGCCCACGCTACTTCAACACCGCTCGGCGACAAGGCCGAGACCACGGCCATCAAGCGCGCTTTCGGCGCGCACGCCGGCAAGCTTGCGGTCAGCTCGACCAAGTCCATGACCGGCCACTTGTTAGGCGCGGCAGGGGTGGTGGAAGCGATTTTTTCAATACTGGCGATCCGCGACCAGGTTGCGCCGCCAACCATCAATCTGGATTCACCGGATCCGGACTGTGACCTCGACTACGTGCCGCATACCGCGCGCTGCATGGCGATTGACGTCGCTGTATCCAACTCGTTCGGTTTTGGCGGCACCAATGGCACTGTCGTGTTCCGACGATTTAGTGCCTGATATGACACGCCCCGCGGGGCTGCGCGTCGAAGTCTCTGCCCGGCCCGAAGACCTGCTGCAACTCGCCCTGAGCTACCCGGATCGTTATCCGGTATTTCTCGATAGCGCCGGCGCCGGACCGCTGGCAAACCGTCACCTGCTGTTTCGCAGCAATGGCGCGGTTCTGCGTCGTGACGCTGCCGGCAGGCTTACTGGCGACCATGCCGGTGAGCGGATCGGTTTCCTGGACGCGCTGCAGGCCTGGTATCAGGAACAGGGCCAACGCGGCCTTTCGCAGGACTGGCTGGGCGGCTGGGTTGTTTACCTGGGTTACGAGTGCGCTGCTGAGGTTGAATCGACCTTGCGGATGCCACCTTCGGTCGACCCCCTGAGCGCCTACGCCGCGTATTGTCCGGTGCAACTCGCGGCCGACGTCGGAACCCACTCGGTTGTGATCAGCGGCGAAGCTGGCAGCCAGGCGTTGCTGGACACCTGCATCGCCGACCTGAAGGCGGTCGCTCGCAGCAGTCCGAACCCCGCGGTGCCAGCCGCCCGCTATGAAGTGCAGGAAGACCCGGCAGAGCAATTTCTGGGCGCGGTGCATCGCGCCCAGGAGCACATTGCCGCGGGCGACATCTACCAGGCGAATCTGTCGCGCGGCTGGCGTGCTCCGTTGCCGGCGCCGCGTGCGGCCGCGATCCGCGAGCTTTATCCGCGCCTGCGCCACGCCAATCCGGGTCCGTTTGCCGCGCTGTTGCAGACTGAATCCTTTGCGGTACTGAGTTCTTCGCCTGAAAGGCTGATCCAGGTGTCAGGACGCTCGGTCGCGACCCGGCCGATTGCCGGCACGCGTCCGCGCAGTCGCCGTGCTGATGCGGATGCGGCCGAGATCGCGGCCCTGATAGCCCACCCCAAGGAACGTGCCGAGCACATCATGTTGATCGACCTTGAGCGTAACGATCTGGGACGCGTGTGCGAAGGCGGCAGTGTTGAAGTTGATGAATTCCTGACTGTCGAGAGCTACCAGCACGTGCACCACATTGTTTCCAGCGTGCGCGGCCGCCTGCGCGCCGGCCTGACGATGATCGATGCGTTGCGTGCGGTATTTCCAGGCGGCACGATTACCGGAGTCCCCAAAATAAGGTGCATGCAATTGATCGCGCAGCTCGAAGGCCAGGGGCGGGGCGCCTACACTGGTTCTCTGGGTTATCTGGGACTCAATGGTCAATGTGATTTCAACATCCTGATCAGGACGCTGGTCGTCGGCGAATCGGAGCTTCGCTTTCGAACTGGCGCGGGCATCGTTGCCGACTCGGATGCCCGGCACGAGCTCGAGGAAACCCGTGCCAAAGCGCGTGGCCTGTTAGCAGCGCTGGCCGGATCCACATGAGCCAAGCGTCATTCAGCTGGGTCGACGGACCGCCGGCCACGTCGGTGCCAGTGATCGACCGTGGTCTGCAGTACGGCGATGGCCTGTTCGAATCCATGCGAGTCCGCGGCGGCGAAATCCGATTTATCGAAATGCACCTCGACCGGTTGTATTCGGGGGCCGCGCGCCTTGGCCTGAACCCGCCGTCGCGCGCGCAGCTGCGCAGCGAATGGCAGTCGGCGGCGTCACAGCTGGTCGCCGGCGTGCTCAAATGCATGTTGACACGCGGCGATGCGGTGCAGCGTGGTTACTCGCCCGCTGGATTGAACACCGTGCGTCGACTGCTGTTGGGGTACAGGGATGGACCCGCCAGCTTGCCGGACAGCCTGGCACTCTGGCATTGCACGATGCGCCTCGGTGAAAACCCACTGCTCGCGGGCATGAAGACGCTGAATCGGCTGGAGCAAGTCCTGGCGACCGATGAATGGCAACGTGCCGGCGCGTCGCACGGTCTCACATTGCATGACGGACTTATGTCTTCCAGCAGTGGTGCGCTTGTTAGCGGCACCTGCAGCAATATTTTCTGGCGCAACGGCACGCAGCTCCTGACCCCGCGGCTCGACCGCTGTGGCGTGGCCGGCGTCATGCGACGCGTGGTAATGCGTGAGGCAGATGCGCTAGGCTTTGCGGTGACCGAAACGATTGCCGACATGGACGCATTGCTGCATGCCGAGGAAGTGTTCATGACCAATATTCGCTGGCAGGTGCTGCCGGTCAGCGTGCTGCATTTCAGGCTCGGCAGCGCGCATCAGGCCTGGCCATCAGCTGGCCGCTGCGCCATGCAGCTCGCGGCCCGCATCAGCGCTCTGGACGCCTGATGCGCCCTGAACACGGCAATTCTGCCGCAGCGCCTGCCCGCTCGCGCAGCGCCCGGATCATGGCGCTCGTCGCGGGCGCGATGGTGCTGGGCGCTGGTTTTTGGCTGTTTCGTTATCTGAGCTCGGAGCTAACACGACCGGGTCCACTGGCCGAGGAGATGCTGCTCGATGTGCCGGCCGGGGCGAGCCGCCGGCAGGTCTTGATGCTGCTGGAAAGAGGCGGCGCTGTCAGCGATGCACGCGCCGCGGAACTGGCGCTGCGCGCCGCGGGCCAGGATCCCGTTTTCAAGGCCGGGCGCTATCGTTTGCCGGCCCGCGCGAGCTTGCAGCAGTTGGTACGCTTGCTGGCGTCGGGCCAGGTGGAGCTCGCCAGCCTGACGATCCCGGAAGGCTGGACGTTTGCCGAGGCCCGCGCGGCGATCGAGCGGCATCCGGCGATCGTTGCGAGCTTTCGAGGCAAGACCGATGCTGCCGTCATGCAGGCGCTGGGCGCCCCGCAGCTGCCCCCTGAAGGGCGATTCTTTCCGGATACCTACCGCTTCGCCGCCGGTACCCGCGACCTGCAGATCTATCGCCAGGCGTTCACCCGGATGCAGGAGCTGCTCGACGCCGCCTGGGAAGCGCGCGCCGCCGATTTGCCGATTGCTAACAAAGATCAGGCCCTGGTGTTAGCATCGATCATCGAAAAAGAGAGTGCCGTGCCCGATGAAAGACCGCAAATCGCGGCAGTGTTTGTCAACCGCCTGCGCCAGGGCATGCGATTGCAGTCGGATCCGACAGTGATCTACGGCCTTGGCAGCGCCTACGATGGCAACATTCGCACCGTGGACCTGCGCACGGATACTGTCTACAACACCTACACCCGCAATGGCCTGCCACCGACACCCATAGCTCTGCCGGGAGCCGGCGCGATCGCGGCGGCACTGCGGCCGGCGGCCAGCGACGCGCTGTTCTTTGTGGCCACGGGTCGCGGTGACGGGCGCCACGTGTTCAACAAAGACTACGCCGCGCATGAGCGTGCCGTGGCCGACATGTTGCGCAGCCAGCGACAGGCTGCCCGGAACGCCGGGCCATGAAAGGCGCCTTCATTACGCTTGAGGGCATTGAAGGCGCCGGCAAGTCGACGCTCGGGTTGCGGCTGCGCGAGCGACTTGGCGCGCGCGCGCGGCAGGTGCTGCTGACCCGGGAACCCGGCGGTACTCCGCTCGCGGAGAAGATTCGCAGCGCGGTGTTAGATCGCGGCACCGAGCAGATTTCGCCTGCGAGTGAGACGCTGTTGATGTTTGCCGCGCGCGCCATCCACGTTGATAACCTGATACGGCCGGCGGTGCTGCGTGGCGACTGGGTTGTTTGCGACCGCTTCACGGATGCCACCCGGAGTTACCAGGGAGCAGGCCGCGGTGTGTCAAGCGAGTTGATCGAGTCGCTCGCGCATCTGGTGCACGGCGATCTGATCCCGGACCTGACATTTTTGTTAGATCTGCCACCGGAATTGGGGCTGCAACGCTCCCGCGCCCGGGGCACCGGAACGGACCGTATCGAATCTGAGACGCTGGCGTTTTTTGCGCGCGTGCGTGCGCACTATCTGGGCCTCGCGGCGCGGGAGCCCGCGCGCTTCGTAGTCTTGCCAGCGTCCGAACTTGATGCCGATGCACTGTGTGATGCCGCCTGGACAGCACTGCAGGAGCGGCTCCACCCATGAGCGCGGCTGCGGTTCTGTCGGCAACGGAATTGCCCTGGTTGCAACAGCCCATGGCCAGAGTGCGCGCGGCGCTGGCCGGCGAGCGTGCGCCGCATTCATTGCTGGTGACCGGCCAGCCGGGTGCAGGACTCAAGTTATTCGCTGACTGGTTGATCGCCCTGCGGCATTGTTCCGACGCCGCGCACGCGCCCTGCGGTGTATGCAAATCATGCGTCTGGAATGCCCAAGGCAACCACCCCGACCACTATCTGTTGACGCCGGTCGAGGACTCCAGGGAAATTCGTATCGATCAGGTGCGCGAGCTTCTGAATCAATTGGCGATGACCGGTCACGGCGGGCGCCAGCGCACCGCACTGGTCTTTCCGGCCGAGCGACTGAACCGCAGCGCAGCTAATTCATTTCTGAAAATGCTCGAGGAACCGCCGGCCGGCAGCCTGCTGGTGTTAGCAACGTCGTCACCTTCGCGGTTGCCCGCGACGATCCGCAGTCGCTGCCTGAAAATCGATTTGCCGCTGCCTGCGCCCGCAGATTCTGCGCGATGGCTCAGCGAAAGATGCGGTGGCAAACCCGAATCCTGGCAACGGGTACTGTCGATCGCGGGCAACGGCCCGACGACTGTCTGCGAGTCGGAACTCGCGACCGCGCTGCAGCAGGCCGGAGAACTGGAAACGGATGCCATCGCACTTGCTGCGGGTGAACGCGAACCGTTGTTGCTCGCCAAGCAATGGGACGATGATCGCTATGACTCCCGGCTCGTTGGGTTAGAGAACCTGATCACAAAATACCTGCTGCAAGGTGCGGGAACGAGCAGACCGCACTTGCTCTCCGCCGCGGACATGCCGAAACTACGGGCCATGTTCGAAGTTCTGGACCGGGTTCGCGATGATCGTTTGCTGGCGGAAACGCCGGTTAATCGACGCCATGGCTTGACGGTCCTGCTGACGGCGGCCCAGGCTGCGTTACGTGCTGCGGGCGTCGCGCCGGGCGGTGATCGATGAGTCCGGCGCCGCGGGTTGGTGGCGGCAAGCCGGGCCTGCTAACGCTGACCATCAAGGACAAGAGCGCCTTGTATCTCGCCTACATGCCCTTCGTCCGCAACGGCGGGTTATTCATTCCCACCAACAGCAATTACCGGCTCGGCGATGAAGTCTTCATGCTGCTCAACCTGATGGGCGAAGACGAGAAACTGCCGGTTGCCGGCCGCGTCATCTGGGTGACACCCAAAGGCGCTCAGGGCAAGCGTACCGCAGGCATCGGTGTGCAGTTTTCGGATCAGGATCGCGGCCAGACGCAAAAGAAAATCGAGACCTATCTCGCGGGCGCAATCGCCGGCGATAAAGCCACGCACACGATGTA
>JAYUGT010000330.1:0-16911 GCA_043738315.1 Gammaproteobacteria bacterium | reverse complement strand
TGGCAAGGGCCCGGAAGGCACCCGCCCGCAACAGTATCGCGGCCACACCGAGCGCATTACCGCGATTGCGGTGCAGCCGAATGGCAATCATGCCGTGACCATCGGCAAGGACTGGCGGCTGTCGCTGTGGTTGCCCGGCAAGTCGACGCTGGCGCTGGATGCGCATATGCCCGAGAGCGAGCCGGTGCTATTGAGCTGGTCACCGGACGGGCGCAAACTGTTGTTAGGCGAGCAAAGCGGCCAGGTTTCAATCTATCGGTTAATCACGCCGGGTAAGGGAGACTGATCATGTCCATGAAATTATTCGCTCTGGGCGCAGTTGTCAGCGGCATGAGCTTTGCGCAGGCCTCCGACCTCAATACACGGGTAGACCGCGAGCTCGACGCGCTCGCGCCGCGCATCATCGAGTGGCGGCGGGACTTCCATCGAAACCCCGAACTGTCGAATCGTGAGTTCCGCACCTCGAAGATCGTCGCTGAGCATTTGCGCCGGCTCGGTCTCGAAGTCGAGACCGGTGTTGCCAGGACCGGCGTGTTAGGTCTCCTGAGGGGCGGCAAACCCGGGGTGACGATCGCGATGCGTGCCGACATGGATGCGTTGCCGGTCACCGAGCAGACCGATGTGCCTTTCAAGTCCACGCGCACCGACACCTACAATGGCAGCCCGGTTGGTGTCATGCACGCCTGTGGCCATGACGGCCACACCTCGATACTGATGGGCGTCGCCGAGGCGCTGACGAAAGTTCGCGCCGACCTGCCGGGCAATGTGCTGTTCATTTTCCAGCCGGCGGAGGAAGGCGCACCTGCGGGCGAAGAGGGTGGCGCACCGTTGATGTTGAAAGAAGGCGTATTCGACAAATACAAGCCAGAGGTCGCCTTCGGTTTGCACCTGATGTCAGCACTGAAGGTCGGCCAGATCGGCTATCGCGGTGGGCCGTTGATGGCAGGCTCGGACGTCTATCGCATTGTGGTCAAGGGCGTGCAGACGCACGGCGCGTTGCCCTGGCTCGGTGTCGATCCGATCGTGACTTCCGCGCAAATCGTCACTGCGCTGCAAACCATTGTGAGCCGCACGGTCGATATCACCAAGAATCCGGCCGTGGTTACCATCGGCATGATAAAGGGCGGCGTGCGCAACAACATCGTGCCGGACGAAGTCGAGATGGTCGGCACGATACGCACCTTTGATTCCCAGCAGCGCGCCGATATCCTGATGCGCATGAAGCGGATTGCGGAAGATGTGGCGGCAGCAAATGGCGCCACGGGCACGTTTGAACTCATTCTCGGCAACAACCCGGCCGTCTACAACAACCCGGAGCTAACAAGCCTGGTGGTCCCGACGCTGAAGCGGGCGGTTGGCGACGCCAACGTGCTTGCCGTCCCGCTGGCAACGACTGCGGAAGATTTCGCTTACTTTGCGCAGAAAGTGCCGAGCTTCTTCTTCTTCGTTGGCATTACGCCGAAAGACCGGAACTTACTGACCACGCCGTCGAACCACTCGCCGCTGTTCTATGTGGACGAAAGCGGGATCCCCGTCGCCGCGCACGCCTTTGCGCAGGTCGCGGTCGACTACCTGCAGGCCAAGGCGAAACCTCCGTTAACCAAGGCGGCTGATTGACTTAACCGATACCAGAGCGCAGCCTCACCGCCCGATTAATAACAAGAGGTGAGTTATGCGCTCTTTTCTACGAACACTTTGCTTTGGAATCGTTCTAGCTGTTGCCGGTAACAGCATGGTTATGGCGGCTGGGGCGGCGGCGGACCCGATCGTGGGCACCTGGCAACTCAACGTGGCCAAGTCCAAGTTCAACCCCGGTCCCGCGCTGAAGTCGCAGACGCGCGTCTACACGGAGTCGGCGCAGGGCATTTCGATGAAGGTTACGATGGTTGCCGCTGACGGCAAGGCCAGCACTCAGGAGTCGACCTTCAAGTACGACGGCAAGGATTACCCGTTTTCGGGTTCCGCGGACTGGGACAGCCTGTCATTGACGCGCAAGGATGCCAACACCGTTGTCAGCACGCAAAAGAAGGCGGGCAGGGCGATTGGCACGACGGTGCGGACAATTTCCAAGGATGGCAAGGTCATGACGCTGGCGAACAAGGGAACTGGCGCCAACGGCAAACCCTTCGACAACACGCTGATCTTCGACCGCAAGTAAGGCGGCGTTTCTCGTTCAAACCTGCGCGGCGCCTGTTTCGGGCGTCGCGCAGGCTGACACCCAGTGTTAGTTTTGCCGCCGGCCGCGACTTACGCGCTGCGCTGAGCCGCAACAGGGCGATCGCGGCCCGGAGCCGCATCGGCCGCCGCGTGTTGCGGGCATTCCAGGCGCACTGCAGTGCCGCCTTCGGCCGGAGACGTCACGAACAGACGCGCGCCGATCGCCGCGGCGCGATAGCGCATTGACGACAGCCCAAGCCCGGAACCCGGCGCAGCGGGCCGCGACAAGCCCACTCCATCATCGCGTATCGTGAGAACAGCGTGCGTGTTAGTAACGTCGAGTCTTATGTCCACGTGCCGGGCCCGCGCGTGCTTCAGGGCGTTGCTGAGCGCTTCCTGAGCGATGCGATAGACATGATCGAGCGCATCATCGGGAAGCAGCAGCTCGGCTTCGTTCCTGGCAACGACTGAGATCGCGGGTCCGCTTTCGGCGCTGAACCGCTCGGGCAGTTTCTGCAACGCGCCTGCGAGGTTGCCGCCCGTTTCGGTAAGCGCCGACAGACCATGTGCAATATTGCGGCAGGCCAGCACCGCCCGTTGTGCGATATGGTCCATCATGCCAAGCGCATCAGCGTCCGGCGTTTCGCCGCGCCATCCTGGCACTCTGACTGCGAGTGATCAGAGCCAGACCGACGAGTTCCTGGCCGAGACCATCGTGCAGTTCCTGGCCGAGCGTGCGCGCGGCCCGGTCGGTCGCATTGATGAGTGCGCTGCGCAGGCGATTGCGATCCGTTACGTCGTAGCTGAACACGAGTTCAGCGTCCTGGCCATCGAACTCGATCGGATGGCTGCGCAGTTCGACCGCAATCAGCGCGCCAGCGTGAGTGCGGTGCAGGTGTTCGTTGACGCCGGACAGGGCCCCGTCTTCTTTGTTAGCTTTGCCACCGGCGTCGAGATCGGTGGCTGACAAGCTCGTGAATTCCTCGCGCGCGTAGCCGTAGTGGCGCACGGCGGCGTCGTTGGCCATCAGGATTCGCCGGGTCGCCGGGTCCTGTACCCACAGCGGCTGCGGGTTTGAATCAAACAGCGCGCGATAGCGCGCTTCGGAGGCGGCCTGGCGCCGTGCGGCCGTGTCGCGTTCCGCCAGCAGCGCCGTGATCAACTGACCAAGGACGGCAATCATGCAAATGAAGGTCCACACATTTGCGAGCGTGGCTGCAGTTCGCGTGTGTACCGGGCCGAGGCCGAGCAGGTAACCGGCAGTCACCGTGAACGCAACTGCCAGCGTGGTGAACGAGCTCAGCCCGGCGCCGAAGCGAATGGCCGACCAGGCCACCAGCAGCAGTGCGGCCAGAGACAGCGGCTGGCGCGCGCCCGGGGGGACCGGCGACAGATACGTGACTATCCAGGCTGCAAGGATCAGCGACATCGCCAGCAGCTCGGTGCGACTGACGCCTACATGTCGCCTGCCGGCGCGCGTGCATGCGTACACACATGGCACAACCAGCGCGACGCCCGCAGCGGAGTTCACGCACCAGCGCGCGGCCAGCCCGGCCAGCGACCATGACAGCGTCACGTGTCCGCTGGCGTCGAGCACCAGCGCAGCTAAATCAGGTTCCAGCGCTGTCGGGTCGATCCATGCATTGGCGAGCAGGCCCGCGGCTTGCAGCGCCGCGTTGCCGACAGCGCCGACTGCAGCGGCTGTCCAAAGCACGACAGGGTCGCGCCACCTTACAATCGCCGGGTTGAAGCGCCACGCTCGCAGCAGCATGCAAATCGCCAGTACCGCGAGCGTGCTGGCAGCGGCTCCGACCAGCACCTTGGCAGGTTCGAACCCAACGATCACTGCGTAGGCCAATTCTCCTGCCAGTACACCCGGCCAACGATCGGTCCCGCGCAGCAGCAGCGCGCTCACGGCAATGCCCATGGGTACCCAGGGCAGCACCAGCCAGCCGGCGATGGCAGGATCGTTCGCGCCGGCCAGGGCAGCGAGATAGAGTTCGAGCGCACCTGTCGTCGCGATTGCGACCGCCAGGACCAGCGAGTCCCAAGCCCATTGCCAACGGGATTGACGAAGGTCGTTAGCTGTGGTCACGTCAATGTCCAAGGCGCTCTTTCCGTGCCGCGCTAGCAGGCGTTGTCAGCGGACGCTCTCAAAATGCGCCGACATTCTACCCCCGCCGACGGGAGCGGCGAGAGCCGGTTTTGTGCGTCAGTGCACGGCCTGTCTAGGCTAACGCACCCGCAATCGGCAGTTTGCGGATGCGCTTGCCGGTCGCCGCGAAAATCGCCGCGCAAACGGCCGGTGCGATTGGCGGCGTGCCGGGCTCACCGATCCCGCCTAACGCTGCGCCGCTGTTGATGATGCTGACTTCGATGGCCGGCGCTTCACTCATGCGCAGCACGCGGTAGCTGTCGAAGTTCGACTGCTGCACGCGGCCGTCCTTGAAAGTAATCTCGCCCCACATTGCAGCGGACAGCCCGTAGATGATGCCGCTCTGCATCTGTGCCTCGACCTGGCCCGGATTCACCGCGGTGCCGCAATCGACCGCGCAATGCACTTTGTGCACCCTGACATCGGATCCGGTGACCGACACCTCCGCCACCTGTGCCACGATGCTGCCAAAACTTTCGTGCAACGCGACGCCATGGAAGTGACCTGCCGCCAGTGGCCGGCCCCAGTTGGCCATCTCGGCGGCGCGATTGAGCACGGCGAGGTGCCGTGGCTCGCTGCCTAACAGGCCACGGCGGAATTCCACCGGATCCTTGCCGGCCAGCGCCGCAAGTTCATCCATCGCGGAATTGACGACAAATCCATGGAAGGAGTTAGCCACCGACCGCCACCACAGGATCGGCACGCCGTTCACGCCATTGATCGAATCGACGCGGATGTTAGGAAACGCGTACGGCAGGTTCGCGGAACCTTCACTGCTGGATGGGTCGCGGCCGTCCGGCTTGACGACCATCTTGGCGAATGCCGAGGTCGCCAGCACCGGCTGCGACACGCAGTTGTGGTACCAGGCCAGCGGCCTGCCGTCCCTGTCGACTGCGGCGCGCACACGGCTGATGCTGTAGGGCCGGTAGTAACCGCCCCGCATGTCATCTTCACGGGTCCAGACGGTCTTCACCGGCCGGCCGACGTCCTTGGCGACGTGGGTCGCTTCCACCGTGAAATCCGACACCGTGGTAGCTCTGCGCCCAAAGCCGCCGCCCAGGTACTGCACATGCAGCTTGACCTGCTCGGGCTTGAGGCCAAGGATTTCCGCGGTTTTCTCTACGTCCTGCGAATGATTCTGGGTTCCGACCCACATGTCGGCGCCGTCGGCGCGCGCATGCACGACGCAGTTCAGCGGCTCCATGGTCGCGTGCGCGAGGAACGGTAGCTCGTATTCGACATCTATGCTGCGCGCGCCGGCGTCCTGCAGCGCCTTGAGCGCATCGCCGTCATTGCGGGCGATCAATCCGGGCTTGCGGATCTTCGCGCGGTAATCCGCGCGCACCTGCGCGAGATCGAAGCGCGCCATGGATCCAAGATTCCAGTCCACCTTGAGCGCGTCCCGGCCGCGCTGCGCGGCCCAGGTGTTGTCAGCCAGCACGGCGACGCCGCTTGGTACCTGCTTGACCGCGACCACGCCCGGGATCTTGCGCGTCGCGCTGTCGTCAAACGACTTGACGGTCGCGCCGAACACCGGTGCCCGCGCGATCATCGCGGTCAGCATGTCCGGTACGTCGACATCGAGGCCGAACTTCGCGCGGCCCGTCACCTTGGCTTTGGTGTCGTTGCGCGGCTGCGTCTTGCCGATATATTTGAATTCGTCCTGGGTTTTCAGCTTTGGCTTTGCGGCCAGCACTTCTCCGGCCGCCGCATCGGCGAGCTCGCCGTAGGTCAGCTTGCGACTGCCGTAATGCACCACGCCGTTGTCGGTGCGCAGCTCGGCCGCGGTCGTGTCCCACTTCTTTGCCGCCGCAGCTAACAACATGGCACGTGCGGTCGCGCCGACCTGGCGCAACACCTCGTGAGTCGTTACCGTGCTGTTGCTGCCGCCAGTGAATTGCGCCGGCAGGAACGGGTGGTAATAGGCTTTGTCGACGCCCGCGAATTCGACCACGATCCGCGCCGGATCGATATCCAGTTCCTCGCCCAGCGCAATCGCCAGGCCCGTTGTTATGCCCTGGCCCATCTCCGCCTTGCCTGATGCCAGCGTCACGGTATTGTCCGGTGCGATTCGCAGCCAGACGTTGGGCGACAGGGTCTTGCCGCCGCCGCCCGAGCGGGTGGCCGTGCCGCGACGCTTGGCGACATTGACGCCGATCACCAGGCCCGCGCCGATGACGGCGGTACCAATCAGGAAGTGCCGGCGTCCGGCGTTGGTATCCGAGTTCATGCCGCACCTCCACGCTTGATCTCGGCCGCGCGTTTTATCGCTGCCCGTATCCGGGGGTAAGTGCCGCAGCGGCAGATGTTGCCATCCATGGCGGCATCTATGTCCGCGTCGCTGGGATTGTTGTTAGCTTCGAGGAGCGCGGCCGCCGCCAGCACCTGGCCGGACTGGCACCAGCCACATTGCACGACGTCAAGTTCGATCCAGGCGCGTTGCACCGGATGATCGCCATCGGCCGACAGGCCTTCGATGGTTGTAACTTTCTTGCCGGCTACCGCCGACAACGGCGTTACGCAGGCGCGGATCGGCTGACCATCCATGTGCACGGTGCAGGCGCCGCACAGCGCTTTGCCGCAGCCATACTTGGTGCCGGTGAGTTTCAGCAGGTCCCGCAGCGCCCACAACAGGGGCATTTCCGGGTCGGCATCGAATTCGCGGCTGACGCCGTTCACATTCAGGGAAATCACGGGCAATTCCTTTTAAGATGGGTCGGTCGGCATGTTACGGACCGGCGCGGAGCAAGACAACAAATGGAACTGGAGTTCTTCGGCGCGGCCGGCGAGGTGACCGGTTCCTGCCACATTCTGCGCGTTGCCGGCGGCCAGTTGCTGCTGGATTGCGGGATGATCCAGGGAGGGCGCGATGCGCCGCAGCGCAATCGGCTGCCTTTTCCCTTCCAGGTTGACGCCATCGACGCGGTGATCCTGAGTCATGCGCATATCGACCACTGTGGCCGCTTGCCGCTGCTGGTCCGCCGCGGCTATCGGGGGCCGATCCACACCAACCCGGCCTGCGCGGAACTCCTGCCTATCCTGCTGCGCGACTCGGCCGAGCTCGCCGCGCGCGATGCCGAAAGGAGAAACCGTAACGGCGCCGCTGACGATCCGCCGGTTGAGCCGCTCTATTCGCTGGACGATGTCGAGCAGGTGCTCAAGCAGCTGCGCATCATTCCTTACAACCAGCGCGTTGACGTCCTGCCGGGCGTTGTTGCGCAGGTGCGCGACGCCGGCCACATCATGGGTTCCTCCAGCGTCGAAGTCTGGATGACCGAAGGGGCGCTGCGCCGCAAGCTGGTATTCAGCGGCGATCTCGGTCAATACGATTCGCCGATACTTCAGGATCCCTGGCAGTTTTCCAGCGCCGACATCATGCTGATGGAAACGACCTATGGTGACCGCCGGCATCGCGACCGCGCCGCCACCGAGCTCGAATTCGGCGAGATTCTGCTACAGGCCTGGCGCGACCGGGGCAATGTGATCATCCCGGCATTCGCGATCGGCCGCAGCCAGGACGTGCTCTATTTGTTAGGCAAGCATGCCGTCGAATGGCAGATCGATCGCTGGCAGATTTTTCTCGACAGCCCGATGGCGATCGAGGCCAGCGCCGTTTACTGGCGCCATCCGGAGCAGTACGACGTTGAAGCGACCCGTTTGCGGCGCGAGTTTGGCATGATGCCGCCGCTGCCTAACATGCGTTTCTGCCGGACGCCGGATGAATCGCGCGCCATCAACAAGCTGCGTTCTGGCGCAATCATCATTGCCGGCAGCGGCATGTGCAATGGCGGGCGCGTGCTGCACCATCTGAAACACAATCTGGACCGGCGCGAGAGCCACGTCATCATCACCGGGTTCCAGGCACCTGGAACGCTCGGTCGCCAGATCGTCGACCGGGCACCGAGCGTGCGCATACATGGCGAAACGATCCGCGTGGCGGCCACGGTCCATACCCTGGGTGGTCTTTCGGCGCATGGCGATCAGGATGACCTCCTGCGCTGGGTACGGAATTTCCAGGCCAGACCGCCGGTGTACCTGGTGCATGGCGAGGTCTCGTCCGCCACGGCATTCGGTGTCAAGCTGCAGCAGGAGAACTTCCAGTCAGTGGTAGCCTCGCCCGGGCTGAAACTCGATTTGTCGACGCTGCGGCCACTGGCCGATGATTTCCCGAGCTAACAAGAACTCTTTCACAGGGATAGCCATCAATGTCCGCTGAAGCCTCCTTGGGCCCGTTGCAGAGACTGCTGAATCGCGTCGCCAAAGTCGAGCCGCAGGAATCGCGCGCGGCAATTGCAGCCTTCCTGTTGCTGTTCTGCGTGCTGGGCGGGTACTTTGCGATTCGCCCGGTGCGCGAGACGATCGGCACGGTGATCGGTCGCGACGCCACGCGCGACCTGTGGCTGTGGACCGCCATCTTCGCCCTCGCGATCGTGCCATTTTATGGCTGGCTGGTGTCCAGGATCCGGCGCTCCATCCTGCTGCCCGGCATTTACGGCGGCACCGCGCTCATCATTTTCGGTTATGCGGTGGCGTTTCAATCCGCAGAACAGATGCGCATCTTTGGCAGCAGCTTCTATGTCTTCATCAGCGTGCTCAATCTGCTGCTGGTATCGATCTTCTGGAGCTTCCTGCTGGAGATGTTTTCCAGCGAGCAAACCAAGCGGCTGTTTGGCTTTATCGCCGCCGGCGGCACGCTGGGCGCGTTTCTCGGCCCCATCGTGACCCGGCTCGTTGTGCAAATGATAGGAACCAGTGGCGTGCTGATGTTAGGTGCGGCGGGATTTGTGCTGGCAATTCTGTTCCAGCGCCGGCTGATGACCGTGGCGGCCGGCTGGACCGGCAGTACCGGCGCGAAGATGGACGATCGCGCGTTGGGCGGCAATCCGTTCGCCGGCTTCAGCCTGGTGGCACGCTCGCCTTACCTGCTGCTGATCGCGCTGTTTGTCATTCTGTTGTCGGCGGTCAATACCTTCCTGTATTTCGAGCAATTGAAACAGGTCGCCGAGCTGTATGACGACATCGAGAAGCGCACCGAAGTGTTCGCCAGTTTCGACTTCATCGTGCAGGGCCTGACGGCGCTGACGCAGCTGATGCTGACGGGGTGGATAGCGCGCACCTTTGGTGTCAGGGCGTTGCTGACTGTCGTGCCGCTGGTGCTGGTGGTCGGCTTCCTGTCGATGGGCGCCCTCGGTAGCTTCTGGTCGCTGGCGGTTGCGATGGTGATCCGCCGCTGGGGCGAATATGCCTTCGTCCGCCCGGGCCGTGAAATGCTGATGAGCCGTCTCGACCGTGAGTCCAAATACAAGGCCAAGAACCTGATCGACGTGCCGGTCTATCGCACGGCTGACTTCCTGTTCGCGCAGGCTAACAAGGCACTGGAGAAAGTCGGATTGAACAGCGCCGGCGCCGCGTTTGTTGGCGCGGGTCTTGCGGCCGCGTGGTTCCTGACGGGCTGGTTCCTGGGCCGGAAGTTTGACCGGGAAGTCGCGAAGAAAGACTGATCCGGCCCGATCAGTAGGCCGTGAGCGCCGCCGACAGCGCGGCGGCGTCGCTGAAGCGGTCTTCGGTTTTCTTGGCCATCAGGCGATCAATGACCGGCTGAAACCCGCTGATCGCTTCCGGGAGTCGCGGGATCTCAATGGTCACATGATGCTGCAGCACTTCGATTGCAGTGTCGCCGTAATAGGGTTTGTTTCCGGTCAGCATCTCGAAGAACATCACGCCGAGGCTGTACAAATCGGTGCGATGATCGACGGGCACACCCAGCGCCTGCTCGGGGCTCATGTAGTACGGTGATCCGCGTAACATGCCTGAATAGCTGTTAGTACCGGCACTGACGATTTTCGCCAGGCCGAAATCGATCAGCACGATGTCGTCATTCTCGCGCAACATCACGTTCTGCGGCTTGAGATCGCGGTGCACGAGGCCATGCTTGTGAACGACGCCGAGCGCCGCTGCAATGCGCTTCAGGTATGACACGGCTTGCGCCACGGTCAGCGGTTTCTCCATGCGGTCGCGCAGGTTGCCGCAGGGAAAATATTCCATCGCCAGGAATTCATGTCCGGCGTGTACGCCATAGTCGAAAATATCGACCACGGCCGGATCGTCGATGGCCGCCAGGGCTTCGTACTCGCGCGCCAGGTTCTGCATGGTCACGGTATCTTCGGCCGGAACATCCTTGCTGACCTTCAATGCCACCTCGCTGTCGATGTCATCCGAGGTTGCAAGGTAGACGATGGCGCGCTCGGATTGACCGATGGTACGCAGGACCTGATAGCGCGGAATCGCAATGGCCTCGAGATCCAGCTCGTCTGGTTTGGCAGCGGCATGATCGCGGCGCGCCGCAGCGGCGCGGCGCTCGGATGATCGCTGTGCAACGCGCAGGGCATCGCAGAACCGGTCGGGTGTCAGCAGCTGGCGCGGCAGGTAGTCTTCGACCCCGAGACGCATGGATTGCACCGCGGTCAATTCACTGCCGTTCTCGGCAATGACAATCACTTCAGGGTGGTTTGGAAAATCTGCGAGCCGGTGCAGCAGGTCGATGCCCCCGGGTGTTTCGTTGTTAGGTAACTGGGCAAAATCGGTGTGCAACACGAGGATTGGACCATCGTCCGAGCGCTGCATGCCGTTGCCACTGACGAGCTCGCTCAGTTTCGCGGATTCGATCCTGGTGTGGGGCCTGAACGTGCCGATGAAATGGCACAACCACTCACCGTATCGGGCATCGCCGCTGGCGATGAGCAGTCGCTCGGTCATGGTTCAGTCGGGCAGGGTGAATCGCAAGCGCATTCGAACGCGCTGTTCGACTGCACTGCCGTCCCGCTCGAGCGGCGCAAAGCGCCACTTTATTACCGACCTGCGCGCGGCCTCATCGAACACCCCGCCAGGCTGCGCATTGAGGATCTGGATGTTCGAAACGCTGCCGTCCTTGAGCAACGTGAACACAAGGTCGACCCAGCCGGATATCTTCTTCTCCGCAGCTGCGGCAGGATATACCGGTTCGACGAACTTCACCCGTTTCAGAGAACCAACTCCAATCACGTCATTGTCGCGTTTCTGCTTCTCTTCGCGCGCAGCAATGTCGGCGGCAATCGAAGTGCCATCGATGCTGCGTCCGGCCACGGAATCTGCGGCGCGCAGCCAGCGTTTCGCCGCTTCAAGATCATCGGCTGCCAGGCCGGCACGCGCCTTGACCAGTAATTGCTCAGCTAACAACTGTGACGCCTCGACGGTAGCCGCAGCCGATCCGTCGAGATCCCGGAGTTTGGCCAACCAGAACTGCGCGCTGTCATCGGCGGGCTCGGCCAGTCGGTCCTGCGCGATACGCTGCCGTACTTGCGCGTTGAGTCGCGAGATTTCCACTGCTTTCAATGAGGCACGGGCGTCGCTTAGGGTGCGCCGTACCGCATCCACGTCGGCAGGCGCGGCGCCGTTTTGACGCGCGAAGTTCAGCCATTTCTCTGTCGTGGCACCCTCGCCGCGGCCAGCGGCGGCGCGCGCCTCCTGCAGCATGCGACCCTGTACCGCCTGCGACATGCGTTGCGTAGCCGGATCGCGCGGCGACAGAGTTCGAGCTGACGCCAGGTAGAAGCTGACACTGTCGTTAGCAGGCTCGATGATCGCGCCTGTCTTGAGGCGCTCCTCCGCAAGCCGCAACCAGGTTCTCAGGCGATCCTCGTCCTGCTGCTGGCTGAGATCGCGGCGCGCTTCGCTCAGAGTCGTCCGGTCTGCAGCATTGGCGGAGTCCAGGGTTGCAAACGCCTTGTCGTAGTCACCACTCGCCGCCGCCTTGCGGGCCTCGGTGAGAGTGGCGCGTTCCCGGGTCTTGCTGAGCTCGGTCAGCAGGAAAGTCAGTCGCGCATTGTCAGGTTGCAGCCGGCTGGCTGAGCCGAGCAGAAGGGTTGCCTCGTCAACGCGGCCGGCCTGCAGCGCTTTTTCGGCGCGATCCAGTAGGGCCGCTACTTGCCTGTCCTGATCGGTGCCGGCGGCGGCGGTTGCGGCGGTGCCGGCGGATACAGCCGCGGCACGCTTTGCCGGGGAGTTCCCCAGCGCCAACCACAGTGCGAATGCTAACAATGCAATTGCCGCGCTGGCACCCATCAGGATCTTTGGCGGAATATTCGGTGCCGGCGCCGCAGAAGACGCCACCGCGGCCTGGGCGCGGCGTATCTCGGCGGCAGCGCCGCGCTGTTCGTCGTAGCGGCGCAATGACGCGTCGATGAACTGGCGTACCCGTGGCCCGGACACTGGTTTGTGCAGAAAACGATAGACCGAACCGTCCGTGACCATGTTAGCCAGACGGGACTGCTGAGCGGAATCGCCGGCTGCAACCAGTATCAGGTCCGGGAACTGACCGCGTAGCCTGCGCAGTGTTTCCACGATATCGTCAGCGACGGCATCGGCGTCGATGAGGACGACACCCGCGTTGATTGCGATGATCTGCTCCGCCAGCGACGTGCTGTCGGGCGCAATGGCGATCGAGTGATCAGCCGTCACAACTTCGCTGAGCGTTGAGATCAGTGTGTCGTCGATCGATAGCACCGCGACGGCGATACCAGCCCCCACCCCGCCGCCGGGCTGGTGGCTCGCGACCTGGACATCGTGATTGGAGATGCTGGGCATAGGACGGGACAAATTATCGCTCCATGAAAGGCGCAGAAAATGAGCTTACTTTCTAGCGCTTTAGGCGGCACTTGTCCGTGATGGAGATCATTCCGTTAACTGGCGAGGGCAAGACGCGGCTTGCATTCGCCGCGGCGGCAGGCTATGAATCTGACAAACGAGAACGAGTTCACACAATCCAGGGGGGTTCCAATGGCGTCAGCGTGGTCTAAATGGTGGCAGCTCGATGCGGCTGAAGAGCGCGCCAGTGCCGATAATCCGCACGCGCCGCTGACCGATGCCCAGCGTCGACCCGCGCTGCCGCTGCTGACGCTCGCATTCGGCTGGGGCTTCCTGGTCACGGGCCTGCTGGTAGGCAGTTCGTTAGGTGCCGGTCTCAGGTTCTGGCCGGATCTGGTGGTTGCTTCGCTGTGGGGAAATCTGGCGAATTTTGTGGTCGGCGCGCTGGTGGGCTACATGGGTTACCGCACCGCCTGCAACAGCGGGCTGCTGTATCGCCTGACCTACGGCAACGTTGGCGCATTCCTGCCCGTGCTGTTTCTCGCGATGCTGACAATTGGCTGGCAGGGTATCGTGGTTGGCGCCTTTGGCCTTACCTGGGCGGGAAGTTTCGACAGCCCGTGGTTCGTTCCGGTCGCCATTTTCGCGGGCCTGCTTTATACGTGGACCACGTTGTACGGCGTCAAAGGGCTGGAGCGTGTTGGACTGCCATCCACCGTGGTGTTGGTGTTAGTCGGCGTCTATGCGGGCTACTACAACATCGACAAGGTGGGCGGCTGGGCGGCGTTTCTCGACAAATCAGGCGCTACCGCGGCGCTGCATCCGATGACGCAGGTCGATGCCATCAACATCGTGATCGGCTCCTGGATTGTGGGTGCGATCGTGATGGCCGAGTACACGCGCTTTGCGCGCCGCCCCTGGGTGGCGATCGCGATTCCATTCGTGGTGCTGGTGCTGACGCAATGGTTTCTGCAGGTCATCGGTGCGATGGGTGGCGTCGTGTCCGGCAATTTCGATTTCTCGGCGTACCTCAAGACCGCCGGCGTGGTAATCGGCTTCATCGGAGTGATCGCGATGAGCCTTGCGCTCTGGACCACCGGCGACACCAACCTCTACCTGCCCGCGATCCAGACCGCCAGCGTCTTCAAGCGGCCCAAGCGTGTCATGGTGGTGATCTGCGGCATTCTCGGTACTTTGTTAGGCCTGGGGATCTACCAGCGCTTCATCGACTGGATCACGCAGCTCGCCAACCTGGTGCCGCCGATCATCGGTCCGGTGATTGTGGACTATTACCTGATACATGGACGACGCTATCGCGCCGAGTTGCTGAATCGCCTGCCGACCTGGAACTGGCCGGCGGTGTTAGCCTGCGTCACCGGCATTGTTTCTGCGTACAGCCTTACGCCTCCGTGGCTCGCCTCGGGACTGTTCGGCCTGCTGGTGTCGATGCTGGCGTACGGCGTCTACTATGGCCTGGCGCGTGTTTTGGGCGTCAAGCCCGGTTACTCGGCCGTTGCCGAGGAACCGACGCCGGGTTGAGTGGTCGAACCTGGTCATGCGTAACTTTCACGGCGCGGTATTACTACTGCTCGCAGCGGCGTATTCAGTTGGCGGCCATGCCGCGCAGTCGGAGAGCGTGTCCGGCGCGCAGAAGAAGGCCGCGGAACAGTATCTGGCGGCGGTGTCGTCGGCCGGTGCCGCCGGCCTTGCGCAGATTCTGCCGCAAAGCGAGCTCGACGCGCTGCGCACCGATCTGCTGGCCCGCCTGCGCAGGGAGGACGAACGCAGCGGCGCAACACTGCGCAAGCGGCTGTTCGGCAGTGCTGCAACGCTCGCCGTGCTGGAGCGCCAGACCAACCAGAGTTTCTTCATCAACCTGTCGCGCCGGCTTGAGCTCAGCGCCCGGGTTGTGCAGGACCCGGAATGGCTGGGCGCCATTCGTGACGGCGCTGACCGGGTCATCGTCATCGTGCGCGGCCGCACACAGGACGAGAAGGAATCGCCGCCCGTCACGCAGTTCATCGAGATGGTTGCCGACGGCAAGGACTGGAAACCGGTCATTCCCGGCGAACTGCGGGTGCAAATCGACGATCTGATCCGTGGCCGCCAGGTGGCACGCGTCGTCCCGACACCTAACAGCGGTAGCGCGCCGCCGCCGGATGGCGCCGCCGAAACGGCCGGCGCAGCCGGCAGCAGCGACGCTCCCGCCACCAATCCACCGGCGATTACCGCCATGTTGCGCACCGCCGAGCAGGTGCTGGTCGCTGGCAAGTGCGATCGCTATTACAAGGACTACATGAGCCCGAGTTTCCGCAAGTCGCAATCAGACAAGGCGATGGACACGCTGATCGCCAGCTGCGCGCGCAGCATGGGCATGCGCGAGCTGCTGATATCCGCGCTGCGCATCGTCGGGCAGACCGCGCCGCGGTTCGAGGCTAACGGCACGCATGCCGTTTACGACGTCTCGAACCAGGGCCTGCCCTACGAACGCTTCACGCTCGAGCTGATCGACAACCGCTGGTACATCGCCGAGTAAGCAATCACGTTGCGACCGATTGCTCAGTGCCTGCCTGTAAAGCGATAAAGCGGGTAACTGATGGCAACCAGGACAGCGCCGCCTAACGCGGTGAGCGGATTCGCGATGGCGATGCCAACGCTGAGCGCTACGGATACTGACAACACCAGCCCCGGCAGAAATGGGTAACCCCACACCCGGAACGGGCGCGGTAGATCGGGCTCGCGGCGCCGCAGGATGAACAGCGCGGCAAACGTCAGTGTATGCACCAGCAGGCCCATGAAAGAAATCGTGCCGTAAAGAATTTCGAAATTGAATCCAGCCGCGAACGGCAGCGCCACCAGGATAGTCATTAGCAGGGCGGGGCGCGGAGTGCCGGAGGCGCTGACCTCGACCAACCGCGGCGACAGATAACCGGAACGACCTAACGAAAAAAGGATCCTGGGAATGTAGAGGATGCCGACGTTCAGCGTGCCGAGCACGGAGACAATTGCCAGCGAAGTCACGATCCTGTCGGCCTGCCCGCCAAACACTTTCTGCGCTGCGGATGCGAACGGGAGCGTGCTGCCAGCCAGTCCCTTTATTCCGAGCACATGCAGCAAGGCCACGTTCGCGAGCAGGTAGATCGCCAGCACCAGCGCGACACCGCCGAATATGGACCGCGGAATTGCAGCGGCTGGCGCGCGGTGTTCCTCAACGAGGTAACACGGCGTTTCCCAGCCGGTGTAGGTTTCCTTGATCATCTGCAGCGCGATGACGATGCCCGCCGCAGTGACAGGCACCAAAGTGGCCATTGTTGCCGGCCGAACTGCGGGCGCGCCAGCGCTGGCGACTGGAGCGGATCCGCCGGGGTAGAAAAGAAAGATTAAAATCAACGCCGCAAATCCCAGGATCTTGGCGGCGCTGAACAGTTGCTGCGCCCCGGCCCCAATGCGCAGGCCCAGCCAGTTCAGAGTGCCAAGGCCGAGGAGCGCACCGAACGCGACCAGATTGGCATGACCTTGCCACGCGGGCAGCAGCGCGCCGGCAAAGTCGCCCACGGCGACCGCCAGCGCGGCGGCGCCGACGACATTCAGCAGCCAATCGCACCAGCCCACGGCAAAACCGGGGTAGCGGCCCATGGTCCGGTCGACGTAAACGAGCGGTCCGCCGGCGGCCGGCAGGGCGGTCGCCAATTCAGCAAAGCAGGACGCGGCGATAAGGACGTAAAGCCCCACCAGCGCCCATAAAGCTAACAGCAGGGCGGGTTCGGGAACCAGCGTCGCCACGGTCCCGGGGACCCGCAATATGCCGCCGCCGATGGTGGCGCCGACCACCGCGGCAATTCCGAACGCGACACCCAGAATCCTTAGCAATGCCGGTTTTGTTGTGCTATTCATTGGGTGAAACAGTACAACAGTCTGGGACGATGGAAATCATGGCAGCTACAAAGATTCACCCCATGATGGCGGACAGCAATCAT
>JAYUGT010000329.1:0-6599 GCA_043738315.1 Gammaproteobacteria bacterium | reverse complement strand
AAATCCCAGACTACGAGTTCGTTGCCGGCGGCGGTGAACAGGTAGCGGCTGTCGGCGGTGAACAGCGTGTATTCGACCTTGCCGCCATAACCGCGCATTTGTGAGTCGCGGCTGCTGGCGAGGTACCAGAAATGCACCGAACCCTCCGCCGTGCCGGTGACGATGACCTTGCCGTTACGGCTGAATTCGGCCGTCAGGCAGGTTTCCGCCAGCGTCAGCGGGCGATGGTCGTAGCGCTCGCCTTCAATCCGCAGCAGGGAAACGCCGCCGTGGGTGGCGGCCGCGAGATCCCGGCTGTCGCGCGACCACGCGAGCGCATTCACCGACGCCGGCAGGGCATCGAACACATGTGCACTCGATCCGTCGCCGCGCCAGAGCGTCAGTTGGCGCGCCGCGGCGCTTGCTAACAACGTACCGTCGCCGCGCCAGGCGAGTTTTTCAATCCATTGCTTGCCGCGCGGGCTGCGCCAGAGTTGCGCGCCGCTGGCGGAATCCCAGCAGGCGATGCTGTTGTCCTGGCCGCAGCTGGCGAATTGGGGCTGACCGGGCCGCCAGGCGACATCCATGGCGCCCATGCCATGATCGCCCAGCTTGTCGATGCGCAGCGTCTCCCCAGCTAACAATCCGCTGTACACGCCACCCTCGCCGCCGGCCAGTGCGAAGCGGCTGGAGTCCGGCGCCCAGCTGGCGCGCAGCGGAAAATCCTCGATGCGCGTGACCGCGCCCGGCGCCAGGACGGCTTGCGGTTTAGCCACGCGCAAAGATCCTCAGGCGCGGCATGAGGCGAATCCCGCTTCCAGTTCCTGGCGATCGAGCGTTCGGCCGATAAATACCAGGCTGTTGTGGCGTGGCATGTCGCCCCAGGGCCGCTCGAGCTGGCCGTCGAACATCATGTGCACGCCATGGAACACATAACGGCGCGCTTCCCCCTTGAGACTCAGCACGCCCTTCATGCGGAAAATATCGGCGCCGCGCGTCTTTAGCAGATACGACAACCAGTCGTTGACCTTGTCGGCGTTGAGCTCGCCCTCTTCGCTGATGCCCACCGAGGAAATGCGATCATCGTGGTGATGCGAAGCGAAGCGCCGCTCTTCAACCGGCTGCACTTGCGCCAGCGACAAGCCGAACTCCTCGGGCGCGTGCTCCAGAAAAATTGCGTAGCGGCCGGGTTTCGCGGGCTCGATCGACACGCCGCTGCCCGCATGCGTCAGCGGTGCGTGATAGAAGCCTGGGCCCGTGATGGAACCACCGCAGTCGATGTCCGTCGCATCGGTCGCGAACAGCCGCACGGCCTGCTCGATCAGCGCGGGCATGGCCGCGCCCGCCGCCACGTCGATCAGCGCGAGACCCAGGTGCGTGCCATGCGCATGGCCGTGGTCGTGGGCCGCGTGCTCGTGCTGGTGTTCCGCGTGCCCATGATCATGGTGATGATCATGCGCTGCCTTGTTAGCATTGCCGAACGCCTGCGATCCGGCCGTGAGGTCGTAGACGCCGGCCCATTCGAACGGATATTCCGGTTCGAGGAAAGTGGCGTCAGCGGCCAGCGCTTTGGTGAGATCGAAGGCGCCAATGCCGAGCACCGACGCGATCGGCACGTCGGAATTGCGCGAGCGCAGGATTTTGGCGGTGCCGTTGATCGCCCGCACCCGCCGCTCGACGCGCGCCAGTGCCGCGTCGTCCACCAGGTCGGTCTTGTTCAGCAGCACCACGTCGGCGAATGCCACCTGCTCGGCAGGTTCCTTCAGGTCCTGAAGGTGCTGCTCGAAATGGCGCGCGTCCACCACGGTCAGGATCGCATCGACGACAAACTGGGTCTTGAGTTCATCGTCAAGAAAGAACGTCTGCACCACCGGGCCGGGATCGGCCATGCCGGTGGTTTCGATCAGCACGTGATCGAAGCGGTCGCGGCGCTTCAGCAACTGGCCGAGGATGCGGATCAGGTCACCGCGCACGGTGCAGCACAGGCAGCCGTTGTTAGTTTCGAAGATCTCCTCTTCTGCGCCGATGACGATCTGGTGGTCGACACCCACCTCGCCGAATTCATTTTCGATCACCGCGATGCGTTTGCCATGCTGCTCGGTGAGGATGCGATTCAGAAGCGTGGTCTTGCCGGCGCCGAGGAAGCCGGTCAGCACCGTGACCGGGATACGAGTGATTTGGGACATGGCGCTATTTTACCGGATCGGATCCAGGGCCAGGATCAGCGCGCGATCAGCAGCGCGCCGCCCAGCAGCAGCAGCACACCTAACACGCGCGTCAGGCTGACCGGATTCACCGGCAGCCCTACGAGGCCATAGTGATCCACCAGCAGGGACACGACTGACTGTCCGAGCAGCGTCAATGCCAGCACGGTGGTGGCGCCGAGCCTGGGTCCGGTAAACGAAACGGTGGCCACATAAAGCGCGCCGCAAGACCCACCGAACCAGGCCCAGGCGGGAATGCCGCGGACCGCGGTCATGTCGGGCCAGGGGGCGCGCGTGACCAGTGCCGCCACCAACAGCAGCGCGGTACCGACGACGAAATTGATCAGCGCGGCGATCAGCGGGCTGCGCGTCGTGGTCTGCAGCAAACCATTCATGCCCACCTGCAGCGCGAGCACCCCGCCCGCCAGCAACGACCACATCCAGAGCGATACGCTCATAGCAGAACCCTTTGTTAGGAAAAATCAGCTCAGCCAGGAGCGCAGCAGCGGCACGCGCGCCAGGAATATTCCGAGGCGCCAGCGCCAGCGGTAGGCCGCACTGACCGGCTGTGGCGGAACCACACGGCGCATCGGCGCACGCAGGTCATGGTGCACGAATACCCGGTGGACTACGAAGGAATAGGCCTGGCCGCCCGCCTGCACCCTGCAGGTGTGCGCGCCCGGCTCCGACGGCAAATGGACTTCCGCGTCGCGCAGCCCGGCGGGCAGCTGCGGATCTGTGGCGGTGTCAAAAGAAACGATGGCCTGGGCGCCCGCGGCGCCGCGCCGCTGGCCGCTCAACGTCAATGGGAGGGGAAAACCCGGTTCAAAAATCGACGACACCGGACCGGTAAACATCAGCACATTCGGCATGGCGGCAGTCGACCATGAATCCGTCCCCCCTGCAACCGCGGCTGAGTTTCGCGTTAATCTAGGGGCCGTGAACGAAATTCCGCAGCACAGTCGCCGGATGATCGAACGCCTGCTGGACGGTTATTGCGCGCGTATCTGCCCGCCCGGCGTGCGCCACACGGTGCGCCTCAGTTACCGCATCGACCCGGACCACGTGACGCTGTTCGAGTTGCAGCGCATCTGCGGCGTCCCGGGCACGCAGCAGCCGGTGCCGGTCGCGGAATTCCGCTACCGCAGCCAGGACAGCGGCTGGCGCCTGGCCTGGCGCGATCAGGCCGGACAGTGGCGGCCTTATCCGCTCGAGCCGCGGCAGCGCACGTTCCTGGAATGGCTGCGCGAATTCGATCTCGATCCGGATGGGCGTTTCTGGACACGCGTGGACGGCAAGAGCCTGCGCTGGTGCAGCTCGCGCGGGCGCTGCGGAGCCTGCGAGCAGAAGTACTGCCAGGTGTTAGGTCTCAGCCAGCCGGCCAATCATTGGCAGAACAGTTGAAATCCCGCGAGGCCGCGCGCACCACGCAAAACCGCTGCCCGGTGGGCGCTGCCATCACGCACCAGGTCTGCACGCGCTCGACCACTTTCGCACCTAACGCTGTCAGGCGCCGCACCTCGGCCTCGATGTCGTCGGTTTCGATGTCGAGATGCACCCGGCTCGGGTGACTCACGCGCTGCACTTCGATATGCAGCCGCTCCTGCGGGTCCAGCAAGCGGACGTATTTCTGGCCTTCCTCGGCCGGCAGGGCCTTCTTCTCCATACCCAGTGCCTGCGACCAGAAATCGGCCGCGCCACCGAGATCCCCGGTCTGGCAATCGATGATGAATCCGGCGAGCTTGCTGCGATGCATGGGCCTGTCCTCCACTGTGGAAATGGTAACCAAGCCGCGTGGCATTTGGTGGATTCCGGATAGCGCGCTATCTTCGGGGCATTGGAATCCGGAGGTTTTATGAGTCTTCTTGCCCGCAGTCTCCTCGCCGCCAGCACGGCCGTCCTGGCGCTGGCCTCGTGCACCAGCACGACCGCTGCAGCTCCGCCGCAGCTCAAGCCGGTGGTTTTTCCGGCTGGCGCCGCGGTCAGCACCCGCCCCGGGGAATTGCCTTCGTGGATGATTCCTAACATCAACGAGGCGGCTGAATCCTATTACGGCCCGGACAACGAGCACATCATTGCGCAGGTGCAGAGCCCGTTGGCCATCAAGAGCCTGCGCGGCTCGGCCGGGTTCCTGACCCAGACATTTACCGATTCGGGCACCGACATCGTGCAGATCAACAAGCACGGCTGGGACGCCTGTTCGTGGTTTTTCCCGGACGGCAAGAAGCTGATCTGGACCTCGGTCAAGGACAACCTGAACATGGAGCTGGGCAACTGGTCTGACTGGCGGCGCTATCCGCAGGGCTCGGAGCTTTATACCTCGGACCGCCAGGGTGGCCATGTTGTCCGCCTAACAAACAACAAGTATTACGAAGCCGAGGTGACCGTCTCGCCCGACGGCAAATGGATCGTGTTCGGCCGGCAGATCAAAGGCATCATGGATCTGTGGATCATGAAGTCCGACGGCACCGGTGAAAAACAACTGACGTTTACCGACGACGACCAGGAAGGTGCGCCCTATTTCCTGCCGGACAGCGAGACCATTATCTTCCGCGCCTGGAAAGCCTCGGAATACGACCAGAAGCCAACGCCGATGACCATCTACACCATGAAGCGTGATGGCACCGGCCGGACCCCGCGTACCTTCACGCACGACATGAACTGGGCGCCGTTCCCGACACCGGACGGCCAGCACTTTTTGTTCGTGCGCGCCGAGACGCCGAAGAACTGGGAGATCTATCTCGGCGATCTCAATTCGCACGACCTGAAGCGCCTCACCTTCGATGACGGCTTCGACGGCTTCCCGGCCATTTCGCCCGACGGCCGCAAGATGATCTGGACCTCATCGCGCATGGGTGGAGGCAAGGGCTTCATGCAGGGACTCAAGCTGCATGTCATGGATGTCACCTCGCTTGCCCTGGGCCCGCGCAAGCGTAAATAGATTGCTTACAACGACCGCCAGAAATATCCCGCCCGTGCGACACCGTCGCGCGGGCTTTTTTTTGCTGGCGCTGGGTTTGCAGATTGCGGCCAATTCAGCCTGCGCCCAGACCGTGGCGCCGGGCATGCAGGGCAGCGGCACGCCGGAGAACACCGGGCCTAACAAGAACATTGTTTCGCGCAGCGCGGGCAGCTACCGGCAGGGTGCGGTGTTCGAAGACTGGCAACTGCTGACCCACCCGGACCGCTCGCGCACGCTCCTCGTCTGGCAGGTCGACGGGCGGCGGGGAACGCAGAGCGATGCGATGTTCCGCGTCGCGGCTGATGCCAGCATCCTCGCAGGCTATGTGCACGAACAGCCGCGCGCAGGCAGCCCGCGTGCCGAGTTTGCGCGCGATCATTTGCCCGCGCTCGCCGCGGGAATTTACTCGCTGGCGCAAATGCGGAACGGGCAGGCGCAGCCGGATCCACCGGTGGCGAAACCGGCCGGGGCGCCTGCCAGCAGCAACCTGAAACGCGCCGGCGTGGTGCGCTGGGCCAAAGGCCGTTACGCGTACACCACCTACAAGGACGGGCGTGCGCGCGGCACCGAGGATTTTCATCTCACCGTGCATGCCGACGGCTCGCGCTCGCTCACCATGTGGCACGACATCTTCGCGCGCCACTCGCAGTTCAGCGTCAACCTGAATATCGATGCCGCGCAGCGACCGACCGCGGCCTTCATCTCCTACTGGACCGCCAATGGTTACAAGGGCTCCACGTACATCAAAGTGGATGGCTCACAGCTGTTAGCTGATTATCGTGGCCCGGCGGGTGATCTGAAACAGGCGCTGGCGGTGCCGGCGCAGTTTTCGATCGGCAGCCATCCGGTGGCGGGTGATGGCTGGCATACCTTCAGTTGCGATGGCGCAATCGGTAAGTCGGGCATGGCGCGGGTGTACTCGATGGAAGCCACCGCTGATCTTTCCAGGCCGATGCTCGGCGAGCTCACCGACATGCCGTGCGAAGCATTCGGCGCCGAGCGCATCACCGTTCCCGGTGGCACGTTTGACACGCTGCATTTTCGCCTCGGCGGCGTCAGCGATATCTGGATCACGCAGCAGGACCGCATGATGGTGAAATTCACCACCGAGAAATTCGACCGCGCCTATACGCTGGTCGAGTTTCAGGGCGAGGGTTTTGCGGTCCCGGCCCACAAGCGACGCACGTAGTCCTCGAAGCGCGTCGGCTCGCGCCTGAGCACCATGCGCAGGACGTTAGGATTGCCCAGAAAGCCATGGTGATCGTAGTGCGCATTCATGGCGAGCATCTGTTCCACCCGATCGGCTGAATTGCCTGCTGCGCTTGCCTTCGCGCGCAGCTCCTCGAGAGGCACCGCACGCGCCGTCACCGGGCGGCCGATGACTTTACTGATAATGGCCGCCATGTCGGCCTGGCTCAGCGCCTCGGGGCCCGCCAGCTCATAGGTTGCAAAGA
>JAYUGT010000328.1:0-16972 GCA_043738315.1 Gammaproteobacteria bacterium | reverse complement strand
TGCGGGCGTTCATCGAACAGGTAGATGCAGGTGCGATAGTCCAGGCTGTTCCATTTGCTGCCGAAGCCGTTGTCGGACAGCGCCCACCAGGTGCCACGGCGCGGACCCGGCTTGATGGAACTGATGCCCTGCACCGGCTGCTGCGAAAAACGCGGGCGATCGAGCCGCCAGCCGTAACCGCCCTTGTCCTCGTATTGCCCGGCCGGGGGACCGCCGGCGAAAGTTTCGGCCGGCAGCACGGCCCGCCGTACTAACACAAATTCCGCCGCGGCTGCCCGCGGTACGCCAGCTAACAGTGCGAGCGTGAAGATCGCACTGCCACAGGCCGGGATCGTCTTCAGGCGCCGGGCTTCCAGATACCGAGGAAGGCGGAGATCGCAACGCCGGCCCAGATGGCGAGCACGTAGGGCCGGCAGGCACTCATGCCGGCAATCATCTTCTGGTCGCTCTCCGGTGTCGCGCCGCTGCTGGCCAGCGTGCGGAAACCTTCGATGAACGGCGGGATTTTCACGCGGATCATGAAGCCACAAAAAATCAGGAAGGCGAAAATCAGCAGCTTCGCTGCCATCCACGGATACGGTTTCAGCAGCCCGGTATACCAGTGGTAGATGACCGACGTAATGATCGCGAAGATCATGAACACGCGGAAACGCTTGTCGATCGTGGCCAGCGTCTTGCCGAATTCGGTGCCCTCCTTGACATGGATGGTGTGCACCACCCAGACCCAGACCGGACCTAACAAAACCAGGCCCCACAGCATCCAGGTTTCGTGCTGGTAACCGACGAACTCGGCGAGGATTCCGCCGACCGTGAGCATCAGCGCCAGGCAGTAGCGCGGCAACATGTCCAGGTTGACGAAGATCTTGAACGCGGTGAGACGCTGCTCTTTTGTCAGCTTCGGATTGACCACGAAGCCGGACGAGTAGAACACCCCGGCGTCGCCCCCAAGCCAATAGACAAACAGCAGCACGTGCAGGAACTTGAACGCCGCGTGCGCAAACAGCAGCGTGTGTGGTTCGGCCAGATCGGACATGACTCCCCCTTTTTGGGGGAGCTTACCTCAGGCCTTGCGCGCTGACGCCGTCAGGATGCCGGTGTATCCGAATTCCTCGTTGTCGGGGCAGGGAATCAGCTGCACGTCGATGCCGCTGTCCTCGAATCCTTCCTCCTGCAGGACGTCACGAACGTCGTCGACGTTGAGGTCGGCGCCCGGGAACATTCTTGGCCCGCATTTGTAGGCGGTGCAGCGATGCAGGAAGTGCAAAACCACCAGGCCCTGCGGCGCAACCATCGACAGGACATTCCGCATGCAGTTACGCCACACCGCCTTGTCATCGGAAATCGCGTCGAGACAAAAACCAGAGACCAGTAAATCGTAGCAACCGCGGTGCTGCATGCCGAGCGGATCGCGCCAGCGCGCATCGCTGACGTACAGCCCGCGAATGCAGCGGCGCGTGCGTTCTTCACGCGCCAACGACTCTGCGTGCCCCGCGCCGGGGTTGCCTTCCAGGGCGAGGGCGTATTGGGTGAAGCGCCGCCAGTCCTCGTTCTGACCGTCCGCCGCGACCCACTCGCTGACCGCGACCAGGTTGTCGGCGAGCCAGTCGCTCATGTCGATGCGATTGACATAGCTGCTGGCCGCGATCGCGCGGTGCAGGGTTGGACCGCAACCGTATTCCAGCGCGCGATTGAAACGGCGTCCCGCCGAGCGCATGGCACTGATCTGATAGGACAGCACGGCCTGCTCATCCGGCAGGATGACCTGGCTGTAATAGGTGTCGTAATAGTCCCGCGGCCGCCACTCTGAATAGTCGGCGACGCGCGGAATGCTCGTCGCGGCATCCGCCATCTCGCTGCTCCTGTTCTTTTTCTAGTCGCAGTCTTTTTGTTGTTACGAAGCAATGTTAATGCACCGCTTGACATAAGAATATCAGGGTAACCCCTTGATTATGAAAAATACTCGGCCGGAGCCTGTTTACATAATCAGGGTTGCCCCGAGTGATTTTTCTGCCAGTAGATGGTTCTATTGCGGTGTCAATGAATTTACCGGCCTCGCCGCCGCTTTTGGACACGCCGTTACGCCAGTTAGGCAACACGGTCGGGTTCTGGCGCGAAGATTTTACCGTCCGTTCTTTTTCGCTCGAGCCCCAGTGGCGGGCAGAGCACGGCGTTGCACTGCAGGATGGCGCCGGCTCCGCCGTACGGTGGTTGCAGCTCGTGCACCCCGAGGACCGTCATTCCGTCAGCCGCGCACAACAGTCCATGATGACGGCGCGGCACGCGGATATGGATATTGAATATCGCGTGATGGCGCGCGAGCGCGGCTGGTTCTGGGTCGCGCAACGCGGTCAGATTGTCGATCGGAGCCAGGATGGCCGGCCGCGAACAGCGGCGGGCGTCATCATCGACATCGATGGCGAGAAACGCGCGCGCATGGCGCAGCGTGTTGCCGAGGCGCAGCGGGACGTTGCGCTCTGGGGCGGCGATCTCGGCTTGTACGACTGGAACCTGCTGACCGACGGCATGCGCTGGCTGCACGGCTGGGAAACCCCGACAGCTGTCGATGCCATCGCCGGGTTGGAGGTGAGCGCGCGCTGGCTGACGCTCACGCACCCCGACGACCGGGCGTTGTTAGGCGCCGCCCTGCAGGATTTCCGGACGGGGCGCGTACCCGAACTTCAGGTCGAGTACCGCATCCGCTCACGCGCCGGCGAATGGCTGTGGCTGGCGGACCGCGCGCGCGTCATCGATCTGGATGCCCGGGTCAGCCTTGGCGCGCGATGGGTGTGCGCCGGGTGTTTGATGAATTGGCGCGGCTGCGCCTGCAGGCGCGCGACGTCGCTAACACACAGCGGCAATTCGAGAAGGAATTGCTCGATGTAGCAAGCCGCGAGCAGGAGCGCATGGGCAGCGAACTGCATGACGGCCTGGGCCAGGAGCTAACGGGTGCGGCCCTGATGCTGCAGGCATGCCTGCGGGATCTGCGTGCCGGCAATTCGCCGCAGGCTGCGGCGATCGGCGAAGTCCTGGCACAGCTCAATTGCACTATTGAAAACACCCGGACTCTGGCCCGCGGACTGTGGCCGCTGGCGACCGGGCCGGGCGGTCTCGTCAGCGCGCTGGCGAACCTCGCGGCGCGGCTCGACCGGCATTCCGGGTTGCAGATTCGCTTCGTGAATCGGCTGGCGCAGTGCCCGCCGCTGCCGCCGTCCTCCGCGCAGCACCTGCTGCGTATTGCGCAGGAAGCCGTGACCAACACGCTGAAACACAGTGGCGCCACCGACGTGGTTCTGGAACTGGGGCCGACCGAGGAAGGAATTTATGTGTGCGTGCGCGATAACGGTCGGGGTTTCCCCGATGCAATTGCTACAGACAACGGTATGGGCATGCGCCTCATGCAATATCGCGCGCGCCTGCTCGGCGGCGATCTGTGTACGTATTCCGCGCAGCATCAGGGCGTCACCATAACTTGCCGATGTCCTGTACACTCATCCGCATCGCATTTGGATTTGTCTGACAGCGGAGACTTGCGATGACCATGGTCAACAGCGGCATGACAGCTAACGTTTTACCCGTGACTAACATCCGACGTCGTGTCCTGATCGTCGACGATCACCCGATCGTGCGTCAGGGCTTGAAGCGCATGATCGACGCCGAAGACGACCTCGAGGTCTGTGGCGAGGCCGACAGCGAACCTAACGCCCGCAGCGCGTTGCGCGATCTCGATCCCGATATCGTGATCGTCGACCTGTCGCTGCAGGATGGTGATGGACTCGAACTGGTGCGCGCGGTGCATGCGCATCACCCCGAAGTGCCGATGCTGGTGCTGTCGATGCACGACGAAGCCATCTACGCCGAACGCATGCTGGCTGAAGGCGCGAGCGGCTACATCATGAAGCAGGCCGCCGCCGATCAATTGCTGACCGCCTTGCGCACCGTGTTGCAGGGCGATACCTACCTGAGTGCCGAGATGGCCGCCGTCCACAAGGAGGCGGCTAACAAGACGGGTTCCGACCCGCTGCAGCGCCTGTCCAACCGCGAGCTGCAGGTGCTGAACCTCGTGGGCCGCGGCGTCAGTTCGCGGGACATCGCCACCGAGCTGGGGCTGTCGGTCAAGACGGTCGAATCCCACCGCCAGAGCATCAAGCGCAAGCTGCACCTGCTGACCAATTCGCAGCTGATCAAATACGCGATGAACCTGCACGCGGGGCGCCGGCAAAGCACCTGAGCGGCGGCATTTAGCCTCTTTCGGGCTACCTGTTTAAACCCTATCGCTCCCTGGAACCTCTAACCTTGCAGGGAGAGAGGGGTTCATGGCGGCATCCTTAACGGCATTTGAGTCGATATACCAAGAGCATTCCCCGACCGTATTCGGCCTGTGCCGCCGGCTGACCCGGGACCCGGCCGCCGCCGAGGACGCCACCCAGGAAACCTTTCTCCGCGCCTGGCGCGCGTTTGCCCAGTTTGAGTCCCGCTCGGCGGTCGCAACCTGGCTGCATCGCATCGCGGTCAACGTGGTCATGGAAATACGGCGCCGCAAGTCGGCGCAGATGCTGACTTTTGTGGCCGAACCGCTGTCGGAACGCGACGGTGAATGGGTGCTCGACACGCCGGTGGAGGTGGCCGAGCTCGAGGCCGCGGTGCTGGCGCTGCCGGAAGGCGCGCGCGATGTGCTGGTGTTGAGCGGGATCTATGAATATTCACATGAGGAAACGGCGGCGATGTTAGGTATAGCGGTGGGCACCTGCAAGGCGCAGCTGCATCGTGCGCGGCGCCTGCTGACTAACAAACTGTCGCCGGAGGCAGCAGCATGACAACCGAACATACGCAGCGAGTGCGTTCGCTCGCCGAATTGCCGCGCGGCATCGAGCCGCCCCGCGACCTGTGGCCGGCGATCGCGGCGCAGATCACTGGCGAACAACGCCCGCCCGCGACTCAGCCGCGCTGGCAGTGGGCTCTGGCCGCCGGCCTTGCGGCCCTGACGATCGGCGTGTTGTTAGGCCGCGTGTCGCTGGCGCCGCAGCCCGAAATGACCGCAAGCAGTGCGGACATCTCGCGCGACGCATTGTTCGACGCAACGTTTGTCGCGCAGCGCAACCAGTTGCGGACCGCGGTTCTGCAGAAGGTCGAGGCACTGCCACCGGCCGAGCGCGAGAAGCTGCTGCAAAGCGTGACCGCCCTGCGGCGCGCGGTCGAGGACATCCAGAGCGCACTCGGCAAAGACCCGGGCAACGCGCTGCTGCAGGAATTGCTGGTCAATGCCTGCCAGGACGAGATGACCAATTTGAGCGATATCAGGAATTCGGAGACGAAACTATGAAAACTTCCATACCGGTAATTTTGTTAGCAGGCTGGTCGGCGGTCGCCGGCGCGGCGACGCCGATCGACAAGCGGGTCGCGGCCGCGTCCGGCAACGCGGTGCGCGTGGTCAACGTCGCGGGCGCCATCACTGTGGTCGGCGGCACGCAGCCCGAGGTGCATGTCACCGGCACTGTCGGCAGCGGGGTTGAGCGGGTGGATATCGTCAATGACGCCGGTACGATCGTCGTGCGGGTGGTGCTGCCAAAGGCGACGCTATACAACCGCGATGGCGAAGCCACGCTGACCGTCACGATCCCGGCCGGCAGCCGCCTCGAGACCAGCACGGTCAGCGCGGACCAGAAAGTGCGCGGCATCAGCGGTGCGGTGCAGCTGTCCAGCGTCAGTGGCGATCTGGAGGCCCAGCTGGACTCGAACGACGTGCAGGTCAAATCCGTGAGCGGCGATATCAATCTGCAAGGCTCGGCCAAGAGCGCCAAGTGGCGGGTCTCGACCGTGAGCGGCGACGTAAAACTGCTGCGGGCGGCGGGCTCGCTGGAACTCAGCACGGTGAGCGGCGATTCGCAGCTCGAGCTCGACCTATTGACGAGTTTCCGGGGCCGCACGACTTCGGGCGACATGAATCTGCGCGGACGCGTGCTGCGCGGCGCGGACATCAGCTACGAATCCGTCAGCGGCGATCTCGGCATCGCCGTGGGAACCGAAGCCGGCGTGAGCATCGACGCGTCGACTTTCAGTGGTGAAATCCGCACCTGTTTTGGCGAAAAAGGCAAGCCGACCAGCGAATACTCGCCCGGCGAGAAACTGTCGACCCGCCGGGGCGAGGGCGGCGCGACGGTGCGGGTCAAATCGCTGAGCGGCGACGTGAGCATCTGCGATCACCCGTAAGCATTAAGAAATCGGCGCCGGGCTTCCTTACAATCCCGGGGTGACGTGGACCAAGAGAATTTTGTGGGCGATCCTGGGACTGGCGGCGCTGGCAGTGCTCGGCGCCGTGGTCCTGACGCAATTCGTCGACCCTGACAGGTATCGCGGCATGATCGAAACCGCGGTCCGCGACGCCACCGGCCGCGAGCCGCACCTCAAGGGCAAGCTGCAGCTGAGCTGGTTCCCCTGGCTCGCCATTACTACCGAGAATGGTCATATCGCCGGCGCTCCCGGGACCCCCATACTTGTTAGCTGGCGGGAGGCGCGAGTCGGCGCGCGGCTTCTGCCGCTGATCACCGGGCGGCTCGTGATCGATCGCATTCGCGCCGACGGCCTGGTGCTGCGGCTGCATCGTGACGCGGCCGGGCATGCGAACTGGGACAGCTCGCAGGCGGCGACAGCTAACAAGAGCAGCGGCCGGCCACTGACCATCGCCGGCCTCGACCTGCGGGACGCGACGCTTGAATATGTGGACGAGGCGAAGGGAAGCCGCTGGCAGGCCTGCCACGTCGATTTGACCAGCTCGGCGCTGCTGACGCGGCAGCCGGTGGACATGCGGGGTCATCTGACCGTGTCGCTCCGTGACGCCGCGCCCTGCGACAGCGGGCTGGCAGCCGCGTTTTCCGCCGAGTACCGCACCGTGTCCGATAGTTTCGAGGTACGCAAGCTGCAGCTCGCGTTCAAGCAGGGCGGCCTGCAGTTCGCGGTGCCCGAGCTGCGGGCGGATCTCAAGATGCAGAGTTACCTGCTGCCGTCCTGGAACCTGACCGTCGGCAGCGGCAAAGTGGCAGGTGGCCCGTTGCGGGCCACCCTGGTCCCGGCGCTCGCGCTCGGCACGCCGATGGAGTTTGACAAGTTGTCACTGCGGGAGCTGGCGGCCGCGTTAGGCGTCGAGTTGCCGCGCAGCCGCGACCCGACCGCATTCGGGAAAATCAAGGGAACGGCGTCATTCACCGTGTATGGAACCGCGATGGAATTTCGCAGCGGTCAATTGCAGGTCGATGACAGCCGGCTCAAGGGCTACGTGCGCCGCGGACCCGAGGCCACGGCGCCGTGGGAGTTCGACTGGCAGGTCGATGAGCTGAAACTTGAGCGTTATCTGCCAGAGCGAGATCCGTCCAAGCCTTTCAAGTTCCCCTCCGAGGAGCTGCAGAAACTGCAGGCGCGCGGCCGCCTGTCCGTCGCAACGCTGCACTGGCAGGACATCGTCGCGCGCGACGCGCGGGTCATGCTCGAGTTGCAGGGCGGCGAGTTGCGCACCGTCGGTGACAGCAGGAAATGACCGACATTGCCGCCAGTTTCTCATCCCGTTTGTTAGCCTGGTTTGACGATCATGGCCGCCATGACCTGCCATGGCAGCAGGATCGCAGCCTGTACCGGGTCTGGGTGTCCGAGATCATGCTGCAGCAGACGCAGGTGGCCACCGTGATCCCGTATTTCGGGCGCTTCATGGCGCGCTTCCCGGCGGTGGCAAGCCTGGCCGGCGCACCGCTCGATGAGGTGCTGAATCTCTGGACCGGGCTCGGCTACTACGCCCGGGCGCGTAACCTGCATCGGGCGGCGCGGGTGATCGTCGAACGGCATGGCGGCGAATTTCCGCTGGACTTCGCGGCGGTGCAGGAATTGCCGGGTATCGGCCGTTCGACCGCCGGCGCGATCCTCGCGCAGGCGCTGGGGCAGCGGCACGCGATCCTTGATGGCAATGTGCGGCGCGTGCTGGCACGGCGTCATTTGTTAGCTGGCGACCTGACGACCAGCGCGGCGCAGGCGCGGCTGTGGCAGCTTGCGGAAGAACTCACGCCGCAGGCACGCCTCAGCGATTACACGCAGGCGATCATGGATCTCGGCGCGACCTGCTGCAGCCGTGCACGGCCGGCCTGTGAGCGCTGCCCGGTGGCCGGGGATTGCGGTGCGCAGCTCGCCGGTCGGCAGGCGGAGCTGCCCACGCCCAGATCGCAGGTGGCGGTCCGTAAGGCCCGGCCGCAACGCCACACCGTGATGTTGTTAGCTCGCGCGCCGACCGGAGCGGTGCTGCTGGAGCGGCGGCCGGAGTCCGGTATCTGGGGCGGCCTGTGGTGCCCGCCGGAGTTTGCCAGCGCCGCCGAGGCGCGGGCGAGCGGCGCCAGTGTGTTAGGTGTCGAGGCCTGGCCGGCCGCGCCGCTGGCGACCATCCGCCACAGCTTCACGCATTTTGATCTCGACATCGAACCCTGGCTGGTGCCGCTGGCCGCGGCGCAGGCCCTCAGCCGGGTCGCGGAGCCGGATGCGCCGTCGGCCCGCGCCACAGTCTGGTATAACGCAGCGCAGCCCGAGCAGTCGCTCGGGCTGCCGGCGCCCGTCAAGGCGCTGCTTGATGAGCTCGCGGCTAACAGGAATGACTGACATGAATGCTAACAACCGCATGGTGTTTTGTGCACTGCTCAAGAAGGAAGCCCCGGGCCTCAGGGCGCCGCCGTACCCGGGCGCGCTCGGGCAGCGGATATTCAATGAAATCAGCCAGGAAGCCTGGGGCCAGTGGGTCCGGCACATGACGACGCTGATCAACGAAAACCGCCTGACCCCGATCGAACCCAAGGCGCGCGCCTTCCTGGCCGCCGAGATGGAAGAGTTCCTGTTCGGCGGCGGATCCGCCAAGCCGGAAGGGTTCAAGGGCGCTCCCGACAAATAAAGTCATTAGGTGTCAATGGCTTAGCGGGATCGTTGCTTGACGCGCCGCCGGGGCGCCGTTCTAATAGCGCCCCCTGTCCTGGGGCAGCTTCCAAGTCGATGGCCGGGTAGCTCAGTTGGTAGAGCAGCGGACTGAAAATCCGCGTGTCGGTGGTTCAATTCCACCCCCGGCCACCATTTTCAACCTATGTGCCCGAATGGGCAATCTGGTATCAACACCGAGCCGCAGGTTCTGGCGGAACTCTACTGCGAGCGACTGTCACTTTACTTTGTCAGCCTGACGGGAGTACGTCAAGCGCGGGTAGAAAGTCCGCGTGCTGGTGGTTGAATCCACCGCCGGGCATTTCTAACGATCTTGCATGACACTTGGCGCGAGCCATTATGAAACGCCGCGCCCTGCTGAAGTCCGCCATTGCCGCAGCCATTGCATTGCAATTGCCCGGCTCGCGAGCTAACGCAAGCATTCTTCGTGTGGCGATGCTATCTGGTGGCGAGACGACCGTACCTGCGGCGCAACTCGCAAAGTTCGGGCTGTCGGTCAGTTCACCCTTGTTGTTCCCGGGCAACCGCTCCTATGAGACGCGCCGCCGCGGCTGGAACGCGCTGTTCGATCGCAGGCCAGCGCTGATCGTCCCGTGCCAGTCGACTTCGGACGTTAGATTCAGCGTTGAATTTGCGCGGCGCTACTCGCTGCTGACGGCGGTACGCAGCGGTGGACACAGTTTCGCGGGGCAATGCAGCTGCGATGGCGGCCTGCTCATCGATCTTGCGTCGATGCAGCACATCAGCGTCAACCGAGATGCGGGCTACATGGATGTCCAGCCAGGTGCGAGCATTGGTTCCCTGGACGCTGCAGCGCTTGCCTGCGGATTGGTCTCGCCCGGCGGCAGTTGTCCGGATGTCGGCATTGGTGGTTTTGTCCTCGGCGGCGGCATCGGACGCCTCAGTCGGCGGTTCGGGCTCGCCTGCGACAACCTGCGGTCGGCGGAAATCGTTAGCGCCGACGGAATGCAGCGGGTTGCCAGCGCTGCCGACAACGCAGATCTCTTCTGGGCCATCCGCGGCGGCGGCGGTAACTTTGGCGTCGTTACGTCGATGCGCTTGCAATTGCGTCCGCTGCAGCGCCAGGTGTTAGGTGGCAGGATGATCTGGCCGCTGAAAGATGGATTCGAAGCCTTGAACGCCTACGCCGAGCTGGCCGCTAACGCCCCCGATCTCCTCAGCATGGACGTGGATCTGGACTACAGCGCCTACGGCGAGCCGTTGTGCGGGATCGACGTGTGTTGGTCAGGCGCTGCGAGCACAGGTGCGATGTTGCTGCGTCCATTGCGCCGAGTCGCGACAACTATCATTGACACTATTGGACCCATTGATTACCTGATCCTGCAATCAAGGCGTGCCACGCGCAATCAACCGCCGCGCAGCTACTATCAGAAATCGGGTTTTCTTGAACAATTGCCACCGGATGCGATCCGAGCGTTGTTAGCAGTATTTCACGGTGGCGCGGCGCAGCGCCTCAGTGTCGCGATACAGCACTTGGGCGGGGCCACTGAGCGCGTGGCGCCAGATGCGACCGCATTTCCCAATCGCAATGCCCGGTTCTGGCTGAGCATGGGAATTGCAGCCCGCGATGCATTGCTGCCAAGTCAGATTGCGGCGACGCGTACAGCCTGGTCCGCCATCAAGCCGTTTACACGCGGCCTCTATGCAAATGCGGTGATGGACGAAGATGTCGCCACAATTCGCGCCAACTATGGGTCACACTACGTCCGTTTGGCGGATATCAAGCGGCGCTATGACCCCGGCAATCTGTTCCGGCTCAATGCCAATATTCCGCCGGCTAGCGTTTAGGGACCAGCGGTCGCCTCACCAACTCGCAGCAATTTTCTGCACCAGGCACTGAGACCTGTCCGGTTGTTGCGTTGATCATGACTTGCTGGCCAGACGTGAGCGTCCTCAGCACGGCTGCGTTCGTGACACGAAACACGAATGCCCGTCCCTTGCGATCGGTTGCGGTGACGACTCCGTCCGCGTTGATCGCGGTAATCCTCGCTGCCCTGTCTGCCGTGGTCCCGATCGACGACGGCAAGGCGGGCACCGCGTATGCTAACGCCGTCATCGTCATCATGACCGCATATTTCAAATGGATTTTCATATCGCTCTCCCAGGTAGGAATCAATTGCCAAGAACCGATGGGCTGCCTGCCGCAACCTGGCCCGAGAGGGTCTCCGGGCCATTGGCGGTCCCATGTACAACCTGCACCCCGCTGCCGACAGTGGCCAGGAGTTTCGTCCCGTCGTTCAGCCGGACTAGCGAACCTCGCAGGTCCAGGTTGCCCGAAGCCCTCATCCGCGTCTCCGCCGAGCCACTGATCGAAATATTGCCGCCCAACTTGACGTCCAGAGTGGCGCCAGTCCCGCGGTCGCCACCAGTTGATCAAGCGGCACCGGCACAGGAGCGGTCCGGGAAGAAAATCCTGCTTGCGGAAGCTCAGTCCGCGCAATTCCGTTTCCAGAAATGACTAACACGGAGATCGCGGTTGCATAAATTGAATCTGACGGTGAGTCGTTGCAGTTTCGCCTAAGGTTCAAATTTCTACGCTTGCCCAGGAAGTGTCAGCGCTAAGTCGCTCAAAGTAAAGACGGTATGCAATGCCGCATCGCAAAATTTGACGAATCGTCGCCGGGCGCGCAAGGTGGGTAATTGCCGGCATGGCGAGCAAGCGGGCGGCGGCAAAAACCAAACCAGCGTGAACCGTGCCCTGAATTTCGACCACAGTGACGCAGCCGATTGTCCGACGATAGCAGTGGAGTTTCAGGTGAAAGCAATTCAAATCAACAACGGCGTCGGCGATCGGGTAACACGGCCTGTTGAGGTTATTTGCATGCGATCACTGACAAAAAAGACAATTATCTGCTCGTTAGGCCTCGGCCTGAACTGGCTGTTGGGCACCATGGCCGTCGGCCAGATCCGTGGCCAGCCGCCGCCACTCATCAACCCAACGCCGATATGTCCGGTGCAGACCGGCGCCGGGACCGTACACAGCAGCAACATCAATGCGGGATCGGTAGAGAACTGGGGTCCGGCCAACGGCCCGCACGTCGTGTCGGGCGACATCAGCATCTATGGTGTGCTGACGATCGAGCCGTGCACAGTGGTGCGCATGGCGGCAACCCGTTCGATCACCGTGTATTCGGGCGGCACGCTGCTTGTTTCCGGATCGCCAGTAGGAAAAGTGTCGATTTCCAATCTAGTGAATGGCAGTGCCTGGGCGAGCATTCGCAATCTCGGCGGCACACTCGCACTTTCGCACGCCTACATCTGGGGTGGAGGCGCGACGCAAAACACCAATCTCGCTTACACGGCCACGCTGGAAATGCGCAGCAACAATGCTAACGCCCGGTTTCATGTGGACGACGTCGAAATCGGCGATTCAGCGAGTCAGGGTGTCTACGTCGCGGGCAGCGTGGGATTCGATGCGACGTCGGCCAATCTGCGAATCCGCAACTGCGCCTATTATCCTATCCATGTCTATGCCCGCGTGATCGGCTCGATTCCGGCGGGCAGCTACGCAGATAATAAACGCGCCGCAATAGCCATCGCGGGTCTGGCTGTGGGCGGTACGCCGGTTCTCGATGCGCAGACGATGCACAATCGCGGTATTCCCTACCATGTCGGCAGCGGCACGGATGGCGGACGCATGGACGTTAACTCGCAAAATCCGAACTCGGTAGCGGTGCTAACAATTGAACCCGGCGTGGTGATTCAGTTTGCGCCCGGTGGCTCGCTCAAAATCGAGCCGATCGGCGGATCAAACACCGCTGCGGCACGCGGAGCACTGATTGCACGTGGCACGCAAAGAGAGCCCATCATATTTACGTCCGACAAAGGCTCGGCCGCGGCGGCCGGCGACTGGGTCGGGGTCACTTTCGGAGGCGCAATCAATCCGCAAACCGCGATGCAGCTGGTGCGGGTTGAATACGCGGGTGGCGCCGAAATCGGCGGCAATTCTTGTCCTGTCGCGGGTCGTGGCCAAGGCGAAAACTTTGCCGCGATTCGAATCTACGGGCCGCCGTTGTCGCAATCCCCATTCGTTACCGACAGTGTGATTTTCGCGAGTGCGCGTGATGGCATCGATCGCGGCTGGAATGCCAATGTATTGCCGGATTTCAAGGCAGTGAATTCTTTTGCCGTTGTCCCGGGATGCTTGCAGTCGATGCCCCGGAGCCCGCAGACTTCCTGTCCGACTTCGCTGACCTGTCCGTGAGATCGTCAAGTACATGCCTCGTATCATGACCACTCTTTCGGGACGCAAGTGTGCCATTCGCGTGCTGGCGGCGGTGACCGGTCTTGCACTGAGCGCTCTGGCGTTAGGCGCCGCAAAGGCGCCTCGCGATCCGGCCATTCAAACGCCGGACTACGCCGAGCTGGAACGGATGATGAACGAGCGCATGGGCAAAGCGCCCATCGCCGATCAGGCCGTGAGTGCCGATGGGGTGCAGGTCGTGTTTCAGACCGGGCATGCGTTCGGTGTCACTGCGTTAGCCATGAGCCGAGACGGACGTCTGCTGTTGTCGGGCAGCTCTGACGAGACTGCGAAACTTTGGGATGTGGCGAGTGGGCGCGAAGTGCGCACACTCACAGGTTTTGGATCCATGGGTCCGCGCAGTGTGCAGTTCAGCGCCGATGGTGCGCGACTTGTGATCGGGGATTTCCAAAACACTGTGGTTTTTGATGCACTGTCCGGGACCAAGCTGCGTTCGCTGACAGGCATGTCGATGTCCAGCCTTGTTAGTACCGATGGCCGCGTCGGCGTCGATAACCGTCGCGGGACCAGCGGCCCTGCGCCAGAGTTGGTCGACCTGGCGACAGGCCAGGTGATCTGGACGCTGCCAGTGGATGCCAACAATAGTGACGATCAACCGGTTGTCGCACTGAGCGGCGACGGCAACACGCTGATTACGCGCACGAGCAGTCAGACCAGGGCATCGATGGCCGCGCGCCAAAGACCGCAATATACGGCTGAATTGCAGGTCTGGGACGTTGCCACGCGCAAGCCGCGCAACACAGTACCGCTGGCAGGCAATGAGTCGGACGGGCTCAATTTTATGGCCCTGAGTCCGGACGGTAGATTGTTGGTGTCTGAAAATCGCGATCAGGCATCGTCGACTTTGTCGCTCTATGATCTTGCGACTGCCCGGGAGCTGTTGAAAATCCCCACCGGCGCCACCGCGACTGACGGCATGACGACGACGCTGCTCTTCAGTCCCGACGGCAGCAAGATCGCGTATGCATCATCCGAAGGGCCGGCCAAGATCTTCGAAGCGTCCAGCGGCCGTTTGCTAACAACGCTGGACGCCACTGCGGTGAATTTTTCGCCCGATGGCAGCAAAATGCTATATGGACGGCTACAGGGTGGCGCGCCGGTGGTCCGCGATATGGCGAGCGGCAAGGACGTCGCACTGACTGGCGGCGCGGCTGCGATACTTGACCTGACGCCGGCATTGGATGGGCGCGCGATCGTTGCCGCGACCGTCAGCGGTGCGGTCAATGTCTGGGACCTCGGTACGGCACAATTGCGTCGTAGTGTCGATTGCCCCAATGGCGTCGCAGCATCATCGGTAAGCACCGGCAGGTCGAGTACCGTGTTAGCCGTAGGTTGCATGGATGGCTCGGCGGCACTCTGGAACCTGACAACTGGCGAGAAACTGCATGAGTTGCTGCCGCCGCAAGGGTCCGGTTTCATGTATGCGCATGCGGCTTTCAGCAGCGATGGCAAGGTGCTCGCGGTTGCAGTCAAGGAAACGGTATCGATTTTCGACCCCGAGACGGGCCGGAAAATTCATCAATGGACTCTGCCGTCGAGCGCAAAGCCTCAGGTGCTGGGGAGTCAGTCGCAGTCGATCGATCCAGCGTTGCTTAAACAACTGCCGGCCCGGCAGCGCAAGATACTGGAAGAGCAGCAGTCCGCGCAGGAGCAGGATCAGCAAGGCAACTACAAAGATGAGGCCATGGAGGAGTTGGCGCAAAATATTGAGACGATCGCGATTCATCCTGGCGGGCGCATGGTCGCTACGGGCCGGTCATACGAAACCGCATTATGGGATATCGAGACTGGGCGGAAAGTGCGGCAACTCGGTGGTGCTGTCCCAATATCCGCCCCTGACGCAAACAGCGCTGCCCCTGGTGCGCCAGGTACCACCTCGATGGCGGATCTGATCAAGAAAATGCAGAAGGGCGGAGCAGGTGGCGGATTGCTCAGCGGCCTGTTAGGTGGTGGCAGCCAAGGTGACGCAGCGCAGATGGTAATGCCGGACTTGTCGGCAATCATGCGCAGCCAACGAGATCAGTTCAGCGGCGCCAGCAGCCTCGCTTTCAGCGATGATGGCCGGATACTGCTCACGGTCGGTTCGCAGGGTAAGCGACTGTGGGATGTGGCTACCGGCCAGGAAATGCGCGGCGGCCGTGCCGCGCCCAAGTTCGATATGTCCAATCCCAACCCGCAGGCGATGATGGATGCTTTGATGCCCGAGGAAATGGGCGCAGCACGAGGCACGGCAGTCAGCTCTGACGGCCGGCTGTTAGCCAATGGCAACGGCCGGGTCATCAAAATCACCGACGTCGGCACCGGCGATGTCATCGCACAGTTAGTCGGTCACACCAGCAATGTGTCGGCGCTGGGATTTGTCGACCACGATCGATTGCTGATCAGCGGCGGCATGGATGGCGCAATACGGGTATGGAAGGTCGGCGATCACAAGGAGGTGGCCGCGTTGATCGCATTGGGCCGTACGGACTTTGTGGCCGTGACGCCGGATCAGTATTACCGCGCGTCGAAAAGTCACATCAAGGGCGTCGCGTTTCGTGTCAGGGGTCAGCTCTATCCGTTCGAACAGTTCGATCTGCGCTTCAACCGTCCGGATGTGGTGCTGGAACGTCTCGGTCTGGCGGCGCCGGAGGAGGTCCAGAGTTATCGGCGCTCCTATGAGCGGCGGCTGCGCAAAATGGGCATCAGCGAGAGTATGTTAGGCACCGATTTCCATTTGCCAACGCTTGCGATCGTCAGCAAAGAGCTGCCAATAACGACCGCGGAATCGAGCTTAAAAGTGCAGGTGCGCGCCGCCGATGACAAATATCCGCTCGATCGACTCAACCTGTTCGTCAACGATGTGCCTATCAATGGCACCGCCGGGCTGCCGCTTGCGACCAAGGGCGCGCCGCAGGTGGAACAGGAAATTATCGCGCCGCTGGTGGCTGGCCGGAACAAGATCCAGGTATCGGTCCTCAATGCACAGGGCACTGAGTCGCTGCGGCAAACGATCTACGTGAACTCGACTGCCGATCCCGGGCCGGCTGATATCTATGTGGTCGCCATCGGCGTCAGCAATTACAAGAACAGCGCCTACAACCTGCGATATGCCGCCAAGGATGCGGGCGATATCCTGGACGCCTATCGCAGCATCGAAGGACGTACCGCGCCGCGCGGCCAGGTGCATGTGCTCGACTTGACCAACGACAAAGCGACGCGCGACGGTATCCGGCAGGCGCGCGATTTTCTGAAGCAGGCGCGCATCAATGATCTCGCAGTGGTGTTTGCCGCAGGCCATGGCATGACCGACGCGAAGCAGAATTATTACTTCGGCACCTGGGACATCGATCCTGCGCGACCCGAGGTCAATGGACTGCCGTACGAAGACTTCGAGGGCCTGCTGGATGGCATCACCGCACTGCAGAAGGTCCTGCTGCTGGACACGTGTTTTTCAGGTGAAATCGACAAGGACGAGCCGACGACACTGACTGCGTCATCCGCAGGCGCGGATGGCACCGTCAAAATGCGTGCGTTCAAGTCGCAACGCGGCGTGAGCGTGGTCGCGGACTCGGACAACAGCGCTGCCGCCGCGCAATCCCCGGCCAGCCTGTTGCGCTTTCAGCAGGACTGGTTTGCTGACCTGCGTCGCGGTACCGGCGCCGTCGTGATCTCGAGCGCCAGCGGCAACGAGTTCGCGCTCGAGGGCGAGCAATGGCACAACGGCGTGTTCACGTATGCGTTGCTCAACGG
>JAYUGT010000327.1:0-17019 GCA_043738315.1 Gammaproteobacteria bacterium | reverse complement strand
ACAGGCGACTGTTCGGTCCGGCCTGCGAGACGCCCACCGGTCCAACGCCTCAAGCAGCGCGCGGGTATCGGCAATCGCTCCGAGTAAGGCTTGCAGCTCCCCCAGTCTAATGACATATCGATGCAGCGGGGGCGTCGACATGATTGGGCGCAGCCATTCGGTCATGTACCTAACGCGTTTCAGGCGCACTCGAAATGCGTGCAGCGTACTGGTCTCGGGAGCGGCCAGCACAGTTTCGCCCTGGCGGCTAAGCTCCGCTTGTGCACTGGCCAGAATCCGGGCGGCTCTTTCGTCAATCATGCGCCCGTCCCTGGCTTGCTGCGCGAGCGCGCGGTCCGATTCCTCCGCGGCCGACTTCAATTCAGCAACGGCGCAGGCCTTAAGTCTGCGTTCAAATCGCTTGGCGCGAGCGTCGGTCGCATTGAGCAGCCATCGGCGGATTTGTCCAGCGACCGGATAATCTGGCTTGAGCGATGCTATTGCTTCGGCTCCAACCTGGCTATCGCGTAGCCGTCCCGCCGCCCGGAAAGCGCGCACCAGTTTTTTCTGCGCTTTCTCGCACTGTTGGAGGTTCTGGACGCCCAGCAATTCCAGGACCGCGAGCAACTGCCGCACGGCAATCCGAAAATCATGCGTGGCTTTACGTGCCATCGGATCCCGCTTTGCGACGCGGCGGGCTATGCGGACATCGCGCCATGTACCAGCCAGCGCAGCCCTTAGCGCTTTATCCGGGCCGTCTCGCGATCCCTTTGGCATAAAGCGGGAGTCTTGCACGCTTTGTCTGGCTTGGCAGCAAGCGCCGTCCGACGTGCGCCGACTGGTGTTCCGAAGGAGGGTGCCCTCTACCCATGAAGACCATCCAACGCGAATGCAGGGCATAGCGGGTTTGCACGTTGGGGCACGGCTCAGCCAGTGAAATTCGAATAACTATTGATTCGGAAGTGCATCCATTTCATTGATTGAAGATCAAATGCCATGTTGGCTAATGAGTGAGCCACGTGAAGACAAGCTGAAAGAGGATCTCGATTGCGTTTTGTTTCAGCGAATTTCGTACCCAAATTTGGTCGGTATTGTCACCCAGTTCGGTTCCGAGTCTGAAAATTCAGGAAGTCTCATGTGAAATGTAATGATATTGACCTAAATAATTGTTTTGTATATCGAAAAATCTGGCAAAAAGCGGATTGGGGTATGTTTTGGGGTACGAAAAAAATATCATGCTAAGAAATGCTGCAAAAATAGCCTTATATTGATTGAAACAGGTTCCGACCCTAGCCTCCATTGGTCGTTGTAGTCACTTCGCCCGCGATGAGCCTCAGCCCGGTGTCGGTGATCAGCAATGCGCTGCAGTTACGGCACGTGAGTGAACGGGTGTGGCATCTCCAATGAGCGGACAAGATCACATACTTATGCAACGCACCGCAGCGTTGTTAGCTCTGCCCGAATTCAATGTGATGTTGTTCGCGGTACTGCTCAATTATCCGTGGGAATTCATTCAATCGCCACTGTATGCAGGGATGGCGGACCAGCGCCATTGGGACGCCGTAAAGATTTGCACGATCGCTGCGCTCGGCGATGGCGTCCTCATGGTCGTTGCGCATTGGGGGGCCGCCTGGCTCGGGCGCAACCGTCACTGGATCGTCGCGCCAAGCGTACCAGCCACGCTGTCTTTTCTGCTTATCGGTGTGTGTATCGCGGCTGCCATCGAATGGCTGGCGCAGCGGGGCTGGTGGCTGCAACAGTGGAACTACTCCGCGGCCATGCCGCTCATCCCCGGTCTCGGCGTCGGCTGGGTCCCGGTGCTGCAGTGGGTGATGCTGCCACCGCTGGTAGTTGGTCTCGTTAGCCGGCAAATTCGCGGTGGTTAGTGTGGGCATTCACCGGCTGTCGCGCCCGCAGGCGCGCTGATTTGCGGAGGCAATTATGGCGACACTCCCGCCCAACATTCGCGAGCTAACATGCGCCGCCTCGGCCAATGTCGAGGCGCTGAACCAGACTTGCTACTGCATAGGCATTGATGCCGACGCGTTGCGGCGCCGTCTCGAAATCGACCTCGAGCAGCGCGGCCTGGCGGCCGAGATGCTGCAAACGCACCCGCACCTGTTCGCGTCACAGCCGTTTTCATTTCCCGCGATCAGCTGCAACGCATGACAGCGGTCATCCAGGCGGTGGAAACTGTGACTGCCTTGCCTGGCTACGCCCGTGCGGTGTTAGCCTGGGCGCCCGAGACAGCGCGCTTCGATCCGGGCACGCGGGGTGGCTTGCTCGGCTTTGATTTCCATTTAAATGACGCGGGGCCGCAACTCATCGAGATAAATACCAATCCCGGCGGCGCGCTGCTCAACGTGATGCTGGCAGATGCCCAAAAGGCGTGTTGTGGCGCAGTAACTGATGTGGTCATTGCGCCGCCGGCAGCGGCAGACCGTGCGCAGGCAATTTTCAACGTGCTTGCCGCCGAGTGGCGCATGCGGCGCGGAGCACAGGTGTTGCGAACCGTTGCAATCGTCGACGTTGAACCGGAGCGGCAATTTCTCTATCCGGAATTCCTGCTGTATCGTCAGTTGTTAGAACGCAATGGAATAACTGCAATAATCTGCGATCCGCGCGAACTGCAGCGGATCGACGGTGCGCTGCGCTGGCAGGGACGCCCCGTCGACTTTGTCTATAACCGACTGACTGATTTTTCACTTGACGGGCCGGCGTTGCTGGCGCTCAGGTCCGCCTATCTGGCGGAGGAAGTCGTTGTAAGTCCGCATCCGCGCGCTCATGCCTTGTATGGGGACAAGCGCAATCTGACCTTGCTATGCAACCAGGATGCGCTGCGTGCGTCAGGTGCAGGGAATGGCGTAATCGCCACACTCACAGCAGGGATACCGCGCACTGAAACCGTCACGACGGCGAATCGCGATGCGATGTGGGCCCTTCGGCGCGAACTTTTTTTCAAGCCGGCCGCCGGTTACGGCAGCAAGGCCGCTTATCGCGGCGACAAACTGACGAAACGCGTATGGGAGGCCATGGCTGCCAGCACGTACGTCGCCCAAGCCCTGGTTGCGCCGAGCCAGCGACAAACAGGATCCCTGACGGCGCCGACCGTCCTGAAAGTCGATGTTAGGCACTACGCTTACGCGGGCGCGCCGCTCTTGGTGGCGGCCCGGCTTTATCAAGGCCAGACCACCAATTTTCGTACGCCGGGCGGCGGTTTCGCGCCCGTCATGACGGCCATCAGTCCGCATGCGCTGACCGCATGACAAGTTGTCGGTCGCGAGTGGCCGCGCAATTGGTGACCCGCTGGAGTTTATTGCCCAACGGTTCATAACCAACGGTACTGCCATCCTACAGAAGCAGTCGGCGTCGAGCTGTTGGCCTGCCTGAAAATTGATGGTCTGATCAATGCCCACCCCGGCAATGACTGGTAATCGAGTGACGCACCGTTGGTTTGGTTTCGAGCGATCATTGGGCGCAGCGTCGGCGCCCACCGCGGCTGTGTTATCGGCGTTAGCCATTCCCGCCACGCCGGCACACTGCGAGTCCCGATCCCGTCAGGAACGGGATCCGCGCGGTCGCCTGCTGTTGGCGGTGCCTTGGCAACGCCTTCTTTTGATGAGCGTTCTGTGGCCGGTACTGTGGATGCAGGCGATGCAAGTGCGGCGAATGACGCCGCGAATGCGGGAGCCTCCTGGTCGCCGAACTGGCACTGCCGGCCATGGTCCGCTGGTGCGCCTTCTGGTGGCCGGCGATTCCGGTGCCGCAGGTGTGGGTGCCCCAACGCAGGACCAAGCTCTGTGCGGCCACCTGGTACGGTGCTTGAGCCCTCATCATGCGGTGCACTGGTGTGTGCTGGCAGCAAGCGGGCTGGACTCACCGGGTCTGCTCAAGTTGCTGGAAGAAGCACCTTGTGCGCACTTCGATGTGGTGGTGCTCTCGATCGGCGCTAACGATGCGACGGGTTTGCTCAGCCCGCTGCGATGGGCACTTTGGCAAAACCAATTGGCCACCCTGATCGATCACCGCTTCACGCCTGCGTTGCTGGTGCACACCGCCGTGCCGCCCATGCATGCTTGCCTGGCGTTGCCACAGCCGCTGCGTTGGTTCATGGGCCGCTGGGCACAACAGATGAACGAAGCCCTGGCCGGAACGCTGGCCGTGCAAAGTGGTCGCATCATGCACTGGCATCCGGAAACGACGACGACCGTTGGCATGGCCGTGGATGGCATCCACCCAAGTTCCACGGGCTACGCGGTCTGGGCCGAAGAATTGAGCCAGTACATTTTGGCCAGTGCTGCGGGTTTGCACAGCCGCCCGCCGGCGCCGGAGGCCCGAGGGCTATCCCTGATGCTTCGGAAATCGGTGCCAGATCAAAGGGCGGCGTAGCCTTAGATAACACGCTGTGTGTCTTGGTGGGTCGCAGGTCGATCAGTGACGCGCTGACGACAACGACCGCGACTTAGGGAACTCAACGGGCGCGGCCCGGGTAATCTATATACTGGTTATCCCGGTGCCTGCGCCGTGGAGCTAGCCTCCATGGTTTGTTGAGCGCGCATGGCATCGGCAGTTACTGCAATGACTGATCACACCGATGCCAACCCGTAATAACAACACAGCGCGCTGGTCATCCAGTTTCGCGTTTTACCTCGGAGCCGTCGGCGGGGCCGTGGGTCTCGGAAGCATCTGGCGATTTCCCTATCTTGCCGGCACCGGCGGTGGCAGCGCGTTCATTTTCGTTTTCGTGCTGTGCTGCCTGTTGATTGCGACGCCGTTGTTGACCGCCGAATTCATGATCGGCCGGCGCGCACGGACCAGTCCGCCCCAGGCGGCGGGCATCGTCGCACTGAGCTCGGGCTTGTCACAGCGTTGGACCTGGATCGGCGGCATGGGCACGGTCGCGACCTTCATGATCATGTCCTACTACACCGTGATCGCCGGCTGGGTGCTCGCATACACGTGGAAAGTGGGCGCCGGTCAGCTCACCGGTCTTGATCGTCCGGGCGTGAACTCCTTGTGGGACAAATTCCTGTCGAATCCGCTGGAGTTAGCGGCATGGCATGTTGCATTCCTGGTCGCGGTCGCGCTCATCACCGCGCGCGGCCTGCAAGGCGGCATCGAGGCAGCTAACAAATTCCGGGCGCCGGCGCTGCTGGTCCTGCTGCTGATTCTGGTGGTCTACTCGCTCGCCACCGGCGATGTTGCCCGCGGGCTGAGTTTCGCATTTGCGCCGAATTTCGCGGCGATCACGCCGCAGGTGGTGCTCGCCGCCGTGGGCCAGGCGTTTTTTGCCACGGGTGTCGGCATGGCGATGATGATGGCGCTGGGTTCGTATGTCGAGACCGGGACTTCACTGGTCCGGTGCTCGCTGATCATCGTCGGCTCCATATTGCTGGTATCGCTGCTGGCGACGCTGATGATCTTTCCGCTGGTATTTGCGTACGGACTTGATCCGTCCCAGGGCACGGAACTGGTATTCCGGGTGCTGCCAACAGCCTTTGCGGAAATGCCCGCCGGCCGGCTGGTTGGCGGGCTGTTTTTTCTGCTGCTGGTGTTCGCGGCACTGACGCCGTCCCTCGCTGGAATCGAGCCGGTGGTCGCGTGGCTCCAGCAGCGGCATGGCTTCAGCCGGCCCAAGGCTGCGCTGGTCGCGGTGGGCGCGAGCTGGGTCGTCGGTCTCGGCTCGGTGCTGTCGTTCAATGCCTGGTCCGGATGGCACCCGCTCGCTGCTATTCCCTTGTTTCGTGACATGACTTTTTTTGCGCTGATGGATTACATCGCGTCCAACATGCTGCTGGTGGTAGGCGCGCTGCTGACCAGTATCTTCGTGGGCTGGCGCATCAGTCGCGTTATCGTCGAAGAGCAGTTGATCGAGGCATCGCCCGCCGGCCGCCGCGTCATTGTCTGGTTACTCCGCTATCTTTGTCCGCTGGCGAACGTGGCGGTCATGCTGGCCGGATTCTTGAAAAGCTAACACGGGTCTGCCATGAACGAACACAGCGTCTGGGTCTTTGTGCATGTCATGTTGCTGGTGTACTGGCTGGGCGCCGATCTCGGCGTACTGCTGCTGGCGCGGGCGGCCAAACGCGCCGAGTTGCCGTTTGGTGAACGCGCCTTCGCGCTCAAGATGGCCATCACCATCGACCTGACACCACGGCTGTGCTTTGCGCTGATGCTGCCGGTCGGATTGCAGGTCACCGCCACCGGTGGCTTCGCGGCGGTGCCGGGCTGGCTGCTCGCCGCGGCCTGGGCGCTCGCGCTGGGCTGGATCCTGCTGCTGTTCGCGATCGGGCGAAACGAAGGCAAGCCGGCCGCCGAGACGTATGGGCGCATGAACCTCGGCCTGCAGGCCGTGTTGATGTTAGTCGTCGGCGCCTTGGGCTTGTCTTCACTACTGGGCATTGGGCCGGCGCCGGGCGGCTGGTTCGCCGCCAAGCTGCTTGGATTTGCGGCGATCTTTGCGACCTCCATCGGTATCGATTTCGCCTTCCGTCCGGTGGTGCCCGCGTTTGTGCGCCTCGCCAGCGAGGGCTCGACCCCGGACATCGAGCGCAGTATTGCAGGGGCCATCGATGGCGCGATTCGCTACGTGCTGGGGCTATATGCGCTGCTGATCGCGATTGCGTTTCTGGGCGTCGTAAAGCCATTCTAGGGCCGTTTTGCGGGGCGAACGCTTGACGCGACAGGGCGGCTCACGCAACCTGCGCCCGCCGGTCTTTTGCGGTGCCCCGGTGGCGAAATTGGTAGACGCAACGGACTTAAAATCCGTAGACCTTAATCGGTCATGCCGGTTCGAGTCCGGCCCGGGGCACCAACTTTCCGCGGCATCGCTGCTGGAATCGCCGCGTTGTTAGCCGGCTGGCGAAGCATGCGATACCAATCGCGAAACGGCCCGCGGACGTTCTGCCAAAAGCTTCGGTATTCGGCCTGCTCCTGCGGCCCCAGGCCCCAAGGCGTGTATTCATCAATGGCAGGAACGTAGAGTGTCCCGAACATGCGATCCCAGATGCTGGTGAAGGGCCCCATGTTCGTGTCCCAGTGCTGCGGCAGATAGCTGTGGTGGGTATGGTGCATGGCGGGGCTCTGTAGCCACTTTGCCAGCCAGGGTGGATAGTGGAACTGAACGTGGTAGTGGCGGAAAGCGCCGTTGAACCCGAACAGCAGCGCGAAGAGCCCGACATTGAAGACCGTGATTGCCACAAGGCTCCCGGCGAACAGCCAGGCGAAGACCCCTGCAGGGACGGCGAAGCCGATGGCAGCCGCAGCCGAATAGAGCGGTCCCTCGAGTACGTGCTCGCGGTACCTGGTCAGCGGCGTTAGCACTTCCGCGGAGTGATGTACCTTATGGGCTGCCCAGAGCGCCGGGACCTTGTGCTCGGCATAGTGCAGCAGGAAGAACGTGAAGTCATAGCCGAGAAAGAGCACCAGGCTGTACAGCAGCGTCCAGGCGAGATTCGGTTCAAGGGACGGGCCGGCGCCAAAGCCCGCGGTCAGCGCGCCGATAATCGACTTTTCGATGAAGGGGCCCAGTGATCCCAGCAGCAGCAGCCCCCAGACAGGTGCCAGTGCCCGCTCGAACACACAGAGCCAGACGTCGACGCGCGCTGAGATATGCGTGTAGATGTCCCGGGGCACCAGGTACTCCAGCAACCCGCGTGGCTGCTCACGTCCATCCGCGCCTTTGGCCCCACGGCCCTTGCGCACCAAGAAGATCAGCACCGCGATCACCAGCATCAGGAGCAGGTAGTTCCATTGCAGATCTTTCGGCACATTGGCCGCGAGCGTGTTCCAGGCCAGGGGGACGTACTGCCTGAAAAGTTCTGTAAATGGCCCGACCGCTTCCGTTGCCATACATAAACTCTAGCATTCCTGGCTACGATCACGCCAATCGGCGCCCCTGACCCAGTCAATTCAAGCCGTGCCTGACCGAAACTTGTGAACTTGTTAGCAGTTCACAGCTTGAGCGGACGGTCGGCCAAAAGGACGGCCAATTTGGGGCATACCGACTACAATATCGGGATGCTTGATGTGGTCCTGGAAGTGCGCGACCTGCGTGTTTTGCGTGGCGAGCGCGCGGTCCTCAAAAAGATCAATTTGCGGCTGGGCGCCGGCCAGTACCTTGAGCTGCGCGGCGCTAATGGCTCGGGTAAGACCTCCCTGTTGCGGGCGGTTGCGGGGCTGTTGCCGATCGAAGCGGGCGGCGTTTTCTGGCGCAATGCGCCACTGGCGACCGACCGCACCGCGTTCCGCAGCGAAAGTCTTTACCTCGGACACGATGCGCCCCTCAAGGCCGATTTCTCGGCCATCGAGAACCTGCACTACTGGATCGGACTGCGTCGCCCGCTGCAACGCCAGGAAATCGAGGCGGCTCTGGCCAAGGTGGGCCTGCCGGCCGCCGCGCAATTGCGACCGACGCGGCAGCTGTCGGCAGGGCAGCGCCGGCGCGTATCCCTGGCGGCGCTGCTGTTAGCCCGCGTGCGGTTGTGGCTGCTCGATGAGCCGACCACGCAACTCGATGCCGATGGCCAGGCGATGTTTGCCGGGCTGGTTGAGGAGCATTTGCGCGGCGGCGGCATTGCAGTCGCTGCGATGCATGCGCCGCTGGCGCCCGCGCCTGCTGCCAAGCAGGAACTGGTACTGGCGGCGGCATGAGGCACTTCAGACTGCTGCTGACACGCGATCTGCGGCTCGCGGTTCGCAGGCCGGGCCAGACGCTGCTGCCGATCGGCTTCTTTGCGATGGTCACTGCGCTGTTTCCGCTGGCGTTGTCGCCGCGGCTGGAGGAACTGCGCGCAATCGCGCCTGGCGTGTTGTGGGTCGGCGCTTTGTTAGCTGCGTTGCTGTCGCTGGATCATTTGCTGCGCGACGATGCCGCCGATGGCACGCTCGAGCAGCTGGTCGCCAGCAGCGAGTCGCTGATTTCGCTGGTGCTGGCCAAGGTTGCGGCGCACTGGCTGTTGACCGGGCTGCCGCTGGCGCTGCTGGCGCCGCTGCTGGGCGCGGGCCTCGGCGTGCCGGTTGCGGCCATGCCCGGCGTGATCATGGCGCTGGTGCTTGGCACCGTCTGCCTTAGTCTGTTAGGCGCGGCGGCCGCGGCGCTGACTCTGGGCGCGCGCCGTGGCGGGATTCTGCTGACGCTGCTAACATTGCCGCTCGCCGTTCCGGTGGTGATCTTCGGTGCGCGCGCCACCAAGCTCACGATCGAAGGCGGGAGCGCGGCGGGCGCGTTTTATCTGTTAGCGGCGGTCGCGGTCCTGACACTGACGCTGGCGCCGCTGGCGACGGCGGCCGTTTTGCGAATTGCTGTGGAGTAAGGCATGGATTTCACGTGGTTTCACCGGCTCGGTTCACCGCCGTACATTTATCGCCGGAGCGAGCGCCTGACGCCGTGGTTTGGCTGGATCGCCGCGATCCTCATTGCTGCCGGTCTGTACGGCGGCCTGTTGTTGGCACCGCCGGATTACCAGCAGGGCGATGGCTTCCGGATCATCTATGTGCATGCGCCATCGGCATGGCTGTCGCTGATGGTCTATTCCTGCATGGCGACCGCGGCGGCCGTCGGCCTGATCTGGCGCATGAAAGTTGCGCATGCGGTGGCGGCCAGCTGCGCCGGCGTTGGCGCGGCGTTCACCGCGGTGTCGCTCATAACCGGCATGCTGTGGGGCAAGCCGATGTGGGGCACATATTGGGTCTGGGATCCGCGACTCACCGCACAGTTGATACTGCTGTTCCTGTTTTTCGGCTACATGGCCCTGCGCGCCTCATATGATGACACCTCGCGCGCGGATCGCCTCAGTGCCTGGCTGGCTGTTATCGGCATGGTTAACGTGCCGATCGTGCGATTCTCGGTAGAGTGGTGGAACTCTTTGCACCAATCCCCGTCCGTGATGAAGCTGGCGCGTGCTTCCATGCCGGCATCAATGCTGGTGCCGTTGCTGCTGATGCTGGCGGGGTTTACGGTGTTTTTCCTGGCGTTCTTGAGTGTGCGCCTGCGCGCGGAAGTTCTGCGGCGCGAAAAGCACTCAGCCTGGGTACGGGAGATGCTTGCCAATGCCTGATTCAATGTCGGCTTTCTTCGCCATGGGCGGCTACGCACAGTTTGTGTGGCCGTCGTATGTGGTTGCACTGGGTGCGATTGCGCTGACGACGTGGTCAGCGCTGCGCGTGTTGCGCGCCGCGCTGGCAGAGGCGCGCCGCGCCGTGGTCGACGGATCGGAGGACGCATGACCCCGCGGCGCCGACGACTGGTCCTGGTGTTAGGTGTGCTGGCGGGCGTCGCGGTCGCGGGCGGCCTGGCACTGATGGCATTGCGCGAGAACGTGATGTTCTTTTTTGCCCCGGCGGACATCGTGGCCGGCAAGGCGCCGGTCGCGGAGCGATTTCGCCTCGGTGGCATGGTCAAGCCGGGAAGCGTGCATCGCAAGCCAGGCTCGCTGGACATCGATTTCATCGTCACCGATTTCAAGCACGACGTGCCGTTGCACTACTCGGGAGTGCTGCCCGACCTGTTTCGCGAGAACCAGGGTGTGGTTGCTCACGGCGTGCTGAATTCACAGGGGCAATTCATCGCGGATGAAATTCTCGCCAAGCACGATGAGAACTACATGCCGCCGGAAGTGGCCGCCGCGATCAAGAAAGAGCACAAAGGCGTCATGCCGGTGCAACCCAAGGGGCAACTATGATTCCCGAACTAGGAACTTTCGCGCTGGTGCTGGCATTGCTGCTGGCCCTGGCCCAGGCTTTTTTCGGTATCGCCGGTCCCGCGCTGGCCAGGGAGCGCTGGAGCGGCGTAGCCCGGCCCGCGGCGCTGGGCCAGACTGCGCTGACGCTGCTCGCGCTGCTGGCGCTGATGAATTCATTTATCCAGAATGACTTTTCGGTGCGCTACGTTGCCGAGAACTCCAACACGGCACTGCCGCTGGTATATCGCGTCGCCGCCGTTTGGGGCGCTCACGAAGGCTCGATGCTGCTGTGGACCTGCATCCTCGGCGTCTGGACCGTGGCGGTGGCGCTCAAGTCGCGCGGCCTGCCGCCGACCTTTGCGGCCCGCGTGCTCGGCGTGTTAGGTCTGGTGTCCGCAGGTTTCCTGATGTTTCTGTTAGCAACGTCGAATCCGTTCGAGCGGCTGTCACCGGCCTGGCCGGATGGCCGCGATCTCAATCCGCTGCTGCAGGATCCGGCGCTGGCGGCGCACCCGCCGATGCTCTATATCGGCTACGTTGGATTCAGCGTTGCGTTCGCCTTTGCCTGCGCGGCGATGCTCGAAGGCAAGCTGGATCAGACCTGGGCGCGCTGGACCCGTCCGTGGACGACTGCGGCCTGGGCTTTCCTGTCCGTGGGCATTGCGCTCGGCTCCTGGTGGGCCTACTACGAATTGGGCTGGGGCGGTTACTGGTTCTGGGATCCGGTCGAGAACGCCTCGTTCATGCCCTGGCTGATGGGTACGGCGCTGATCCATTCACTGGCGGTCACGGACAAACGCGGCCTGTTCAAGAGCTGGACGCTGCTGCTTGCCATTCTGACCTTCAGCCTCAGTTTGTTAGGTACGTTCCTGGTGCGCTCGGGCGTGCTGGTGTCGGTGCATTCCTTCGCCGCCGATCCGACCCGCGGTATCTTCATCCTGATCTTCCTGATCATCACCATCGGCGGCGCGCTGACGCTGTATGCATGGCGCGCGCCGCTGCTGAAGTCATCCGCGGGCTTCGAGCTGACCTCGCGTGAGGCGTTCCTGTTGTTCAATAACATCCTGCTGGTCGTTGCCTGCACGTCGGTGTTTGCGGGGACGCTCGCGCCGCTGATTTCTGACGCTGCCGGTCTCGGCACGCTGTCAGTCGGCGCGCAGTATTTCAACCCCGTGTTCCTGTTGCCGGTGATCCCGCTGCTGGCGTTGGTTGCGGTGGGCATGCATGCCGGCTGGAAAAAGGGCAGGCTGACCGAAAAGCGCCGGATGTTGCTGGCTACCGCGGCGATTGCGGCCGCCTTTGCGCTCGCCATTGTGTTAGGTGTCGAAGGCGGCATGCACTGGCTCACGCCGGTGGCAATTGCGCTCGGCGCGTGGATCATTCTGTCCTCGGTGGTGGAGCCGCTGATGCGCCTGTACCGCGGACTCAGCCTGTCGCGCTCGGTGCTCGGCATGTCTCTGGCGCATATCGGCCTCGGTGTCTTCGTGCTCGCGGTGACTGCGGTTGAAACCTACACCGTGGAAAGGGATGTCGCTCTGCGGATCGGCGAGTCCGCACGCGTTGGTTCGTTTGAATACCGCCTGGAATCGATGGGCCCGATGGAGGGGCCGAACTACGACGGCGTACGCGGCGTCGTTGTTGTCAGCCGTGACGGTCGTGAATTGGCGCGCCTGCGTCCGGAAAAACGCCAGTACTGGGTGCAAAAGTCGGTCATGACAGAGGCCGGCATTGCCAGCGACGTCACGCGTAACATCTTTGCCGCCATTGGCGAGGATCTGGGCGAGGGCAAGTGGAGCATTCGTGCGCAGGTCAGGCCGTTCATCAACTACGTGTGGCTGGCGGCATTCCTGATGGCCATCGGTGGTGGCCTCGCCGCCAGCGACCGCCGTTATCAGCGGCGCGAAGCCGCGGCGTCCACCGGGCCTGAGGTGCTGGCGTCGTCATGAGCCGTTTTTTGCTGCCTCTTGGGGTATTCGCGGCGCTGGTGCTGGTGCTCGCGATTGGCGTCCGGCGCGCGCCGGAAAAAACAATCATCCAGTCTGTTTTGTTAGGTAAGCCGGCGCCGGATTTCGTGACACCGGTGCTTGGCAGTCCGGACGGCGCGCGTTTCGAAGCAAAGTCGATGCGTGGCCGCTGGTACCTGCTCAATGTCTGGGGTACCTGGTGCGCTGAATGTCGCAACGAGCACGCCGCTTTGTTGCAGATCAAGGCCACCGGGCAGGCGCCGATCATCGGCCTCGACTGGAAGGATCAGCCGCAGGATGCGCTGCAATGGTTGCAGCAGCTCGGCAATCCTTACGATACCGTGGCGGAAGACCGCGACGGGCGGATTGCCATCGACTATGGCGTCTACGGCGCGCCAGAGACTTTTCTGATTGATCCTCAGGGCATCATCGTCTACAAGCACGTCGGCGCCATGACCGATGAGGTCTGGACGCAGAAGTTTCTGGCCCGCATCGAGCCCACTGGAGCACGGCCATCACCATGAGAAAGCTGCGATCATTGCTGCTGGTTCTGTTAGCCCTGGGATCAGCTGTTGTCGGCGCGGTCGATCCCGAGGAAATGGCCGATCCCGCACTGCAGACGCGCTATCGCGCCCTGACGCACGAGCTGCGTTGCATGCAGTGCCAGAATCAGTCGATAGCCGACTCGCCGGTCGGCCTTGCCGGCGACTTGCGGCGCGAAGTGCGCGAGCTGCTGCAGCAGGGCAAGAGCGACGATGAGATTCGTGGCTGGATGCGCGAGCGCTATGGCGCATTCATCCTGTTTCGGCCCGAGTTCAGCGCGCGCAACGCGTGGTTGTGGTTGTTACCCGGCGTGATGTTGCTGGGCGGCGGCCTGATCGGCTGGCGGGTACTGCGCCAGCGGCGCGCGCTTGAGCCGCTTGATAACGACACTCCGGAGGATTCTGCTTGAGTTCGGGGTTTGTAGCGCTCGCAGTCCTGATGTTGGTTGTGGCGGTGGCGTTGGTGGTCTGGCCGCTGTGGCGCGAGGGATCGTCGCCGCGGGCGACGGCAGCGGCGTTGGCGCTCGTCTGTGCAATACCCCTGGCGGCCGTGCTGTTGTACAAGGTATGGAGCAATCACGACTGGGCCGAACCTGCGGTCGCTGACAGTCCGGCTGCCATGGTGGCGCGTCTGGCGCGTCGCCTCGAGCGCGAACCGGATGACAAGCCCGGCTGGCTGCAACTGGGCCAGTCCTATCTGGTGTTAGGGCAGTTTCCGATGGCCGCGAGGGCCTACGAGCGTGCCGACCGGCTCGCCGGCGGCACCGACGCCACTGCCGTGTTAGGTTGGGCCGAGGCGCTGTTTCGCGGTGATGAAAAGGAAATTGACGGTCGGGCGGGGCGCCTGTTCGAGCGCGCCCTGGCGCTGGATCCGGCCTCCGGTAAGGCGCAACTGTTTGCAGCGATCGCGGCACAACGGCGCGGCGAATTGCCACTGGCGCGCGAGCGATTCGTCCAGGTCATTGCGTCCGGACCGCCGGCCGATTTGCGCGGATCTATCGAAGCGCAGATCGCCCAGTTGGACGGCCTGATTGGTGGTGCGGCGTCTGCGGCGCCTGCGGCGCAAAAGGCCGCGGCGCCGGAATCGGCCAGTGCCAACCCGGCCGCGCGAGTGCGCGTCGCCATCCAGCTTGGCAAGGGTCTCAAGGCCGTCGATTTCGAGTCGACGCCGCTCTTTGTCCTGGCCCGTCATCCTGGCGAACCGGGTCCGCCGCTTGCGGTCAAGCGCCTGGCGGCGCGTTTTCCCCAGGACGTCGAACTGACCGCTGCTGATGCGATGCTGCCCGGCCGCGAACTGGTTGCGGGCGATACCGTCGAGGTGGTGGCGAGACTCTCGCGCAACGGTGCTCCCACCGCCTCAGCGGGTGACCCGTTTGGCATGACTCGGTACGCTGTCGGTAAGGATGCGCGCGTCAGCATCATCATTGATCAGATAACACCGGCTCGTTAGGGGGGGGGCGCATGAAGATGCAATTCCGCAGCAGTCCTTCGCTGTGGTCGCTCTATCCCCGGGTCATTGCCGCGCGCAAGCCGGCACTGGTGCGCGATGGCGCGGCGGTGCCGCGGATCGAAGCCGAACTTCCGGCGCTGAGTATCGATGCATCCCACCTGCGCGCCTACCGTGAATGCTGTGGTGCGGCGGATACCGCCGTGCTGCCGATCGCCTATCCGCACGTGCTCGCGAGCGGCCTGCATCTGGCGGTGTTGTCGCATGCCGACTTTCCGGTCAGGTTGTTAGGTCTGGTGCATGTGCGCAACGTCATTCGTCAGTATCGCGCGCTGGCCGCCGATGCGGGCGGTGCCCTGGGGGTTGCAATCGAGGGGCACGCCGAGACGAATCGTGGCCAGGAGTTCACCCTGCATACCGAATGGCGCACCGCCAACGGCGAGTTGACCTGGGAAGAGGACTGCATTTTTCTTGCGCGGCGCAAGCGCAGGGCCCTGGCCGGCAGTCGCGGCGCGGACAGTGAACCGGGCGCCGATGCCGAGGCGCGGCCGGCTGGTGTCCGGACAACAAGCTTCCAGGCGCCGGCCGGGATGGGCCGCAGTTACGGCCTGTTGGGTGGCGACCTGAACCCGATTCATCTCAGCGACCTGAGTGCCCGGGTTTTCGGCTTCAAGGCGGCGATCGCGCATGGCATGTGGTCGCTGGCGCGGTGCACTTCGGATCTGGACGCGGCCACATTACGCAATTCCTGCGAACTGGTGGTCAATTTCAAGCTGCCGGTCTTGCTGCCCGCGTGGCTGTTGTTTGAGCAGTGGCGGCAGCAGGATGGCGCCGGCTTTTGTCTGCGCGACAACGAAGGCATGAAACCGCACCAGGCCGGCACCCTGCGGCCGTTGCAATGACCGAGGCCAGCGCGGCACCGCGCGGCCGCTACGAGATCCAGGCCGCCGAATGGCGCCCGCTGCTCGCTTCCGCCGCAGCCTACTTTTTTCTGTTAGGCGGCTATTACATGCTGCGCAGCCTGCGCGAGGCCTACGCGCTGCAGGTCGGGCGTGACAATATCGATGTGCTGTTCTACCTGACGTTCCTGGTAATGCTGGTAGTGCTGCCGGCGTACTGGTGGCTGGTGGCAAGGGTCACGCGCGGCCGGTTGTTCGCGGGAGTTCTCACGGGAATAGCCGCCTTGTTCCTGCTGTTAGGTCTGGCGCTGCGCGCAGCGCCGGATTCCAGGATACTTGCCGGTTGTTTTTTTGTCGCCGTGACATCCATGAATCTTTTCATGGTGTCGGTGTTCTGGAGCATCATGGTCGATATGTGGCGCAGCGGCGCCGCCAAGCGCCTGTTCGGCGTCATTGCAGCTGGCGGAAGTGCCGGCGCCATTGCCGGCCCGTCCTTCAATGCGCTGTTTGTTGAATCCGTCGGCACCCCGAATGTGATCTTCGCGGCCTGCGGTATGCTGCTCGTGGCCGTTTTCTGCGGCCATCTCGCCCAGGTGTGGGCCAGCGCGACCGAGTCGGCGGCGGCGCGGCCGGACACCATCGTTGGCGGCCGGGTCCTGGATGATCTGAAACGGCTCGAACATTCGCCCTATCTGCTGGCGATTGGCGGGCTGATCGTAGCGGGCCAGGTATTGGGCGCCTTCATGTACCAGGAGCAGGCGCGTTACGTCGCGGAACATTACGTCTCGATAGAATCGCGCGCCGGCCTGTTCGCGCAGATAGATCTTGCCGTCAATTTGTTAGCTCTGTTCGTGCAGGTGGTCGTGGTTGGCTGGCTGGTCGCGCGCGGCGGCGTGCGCCTGAGCCTGTCCGCGGTGCCACTGGTTCTGATTGCATCGCTGGTGACCCTGGCGCTGTTTCCGCTCGGGGCGGTGCTGCTGGTGACCCAGGTGGTAAGGCGCGCCGCGGACTACGGCCTGTTCAAGCCGACCCGTGAAATGCTGTTCACGGTCCTCAATCCGGAATCCAAGTTCAAGAGCAAGAGCCTGCTGGATACGCTGCTGCAGCGTGGCGGCGACAGCCTTGGGCAGGGCTTGTACGGGTTCGTTGCTGCCTTCGGTCTCGCCGTCAATGCGTGGATCTGCGCGGTGTTTTCATTCGTGATGTTAGGCGTGGCGCTGTGGGTGGGCTCGCAGTTCAGCCGCTCGGAAACGGCAGGCAGATCCGGTCAGCCGCCGTGAAACCCGCGCGCAGCGCCGACATCCTGCGGCTGGCGGGACCATTATTCGCGACCAATGCGATCCAGGCGGTCCTGAACGTCACCGATACCTGGTTCCTGGGCCGGCTGGCGACCGACGCGGTTGCCGCGATGTCGGCGATCTACTGGATCATCTCCTGCATCACCATGCTGTTAGCAGGTGTTGCCTTGATGGTGCAGTCCTATGACAGTCATGCAGTCGGTGCACG
>JAYUGT010000326.1:0-17086 GCA_043738315.1 Gammaproteobacteria bacterium | reverse complement strand
TTCTGCCGAACCTGCATACGCAGCGTTTCTGGCTGGAAGGCGAAAAGCGCTGGGTGTCCCTGCGGCTGGCGACGTCGGCGCTGCGCACGGTCGAGAAGAATGGCATCGAAGCAGTCGTTGCCAAACTTCGTTCCAAGGGCATGAAGATCTGATCTGAGGCAGCCGTTATGCGCGAAAAAGTAAAATTGCTGTCGACCGCCGGTACCGGTCACTTCTACGTGGCGATGAAGAACAAGCGCCTCCATCCCGAAAAGATGGAAACCAAGAAGTACGACCCGGTGGTGCGCAAGCACGTTTCCTACAAAGAAACCAAGATCAAATAGTCGCGTCGCGCGCCGCTGCGCGCGCCCAGCATTAGAACAGCGCGCGATTTAGACTCAGGCCATGCCTGAGCTCCCGGAAGTTGAGACCACGCGCCGCGGCCTGGAACCGCATGTCGTCGGCCAGCGTATTCTCGCCTGCGCCATTCACGAGCCGCGGCTGCGCTGGCGGGTCGCGCCCGATTTCGCGGCGTTGCTGACCGGACGCACCATTGTTTCCGCCGGCCGCCGCGCCAAGTATCTTTTGTTAGGTCTCGATGACCAAAGCACCGTCATCTGGCACCTCGGCATGTCGGGCAGCCTGCGGATACTGCCCGGGAGCGCGCCGCGCCTGACCCACGATCACGTCGATATTCTGTTAGCTTCGGGACAGCTGCTGAGGTTCAACGACCCCAGGCGTTTCGGCAGCCTGCATCACTCGGTCGATTCACCCGGGCTGCATCCTTTGCTGGCGAAACTCGCGCCGGAACCGCTCGACGACCAATTCGATGGCGCATATCTTTTCAGGGTCACGCGCCGGCGCCGCGTCGCCATCAAGCAATTGCTGATGAACGGACAGCTGGTGGTCGGCGTCGGCAATATCTACGCCAGCGAGGCGCTGTTCCGCGCGCGCATCCGGCCGACCCGCAGCGCCCGCAGCCTGTCGCTGGATGACTGCCGGCGACTGGCGCGCGGCATCAAGCGGGTGTTAGGCATGGCGATCCGCGCCGGCGGCACCACGCTGCGCGACTACGTCGGCACCGACGGCAACCCCGGATACTTCCGGCAAAAACTCTACGTCTACGAACGCGATGGCGATCCCTGCCGCGTCTGCCGGACGCCGATCCGGCATCTGCAGCAGGGCCAGCGTTCCAGCTATTTTTGTCCGAGCTGCCAACCGCCACGACAGAAAGCGGCGCGAAAAAAATGAGCGTATCGCGCGATCACAGCGCCGACGGCTGGCGCGCCGCTCGTCGACGCCTGAGCAGCATTGACCCCGTTCTCGGCAGCGTGATCCGCGCCACCGGACCCTGCACATTGATTCCGAGCTTTACCGGAGCACCATTCAATCACCTGACCCACGCGATCGCGCACCAGCAATTGAATGGCGCGGCCGCGAAGACGATTCTGAAGCGCTTTCTGACCATCTATGGCGATGCGGAGCATCCAACACCTGAGCAGGTCCTGACCACGGATCCCCGGCGCCTGCGCGCCGCAGGCCTGTCCCTCGGCAAGATTGCTGCGATCCGCGATCTCGCGGCCAGGGTCCTGGACGGTACGGTGCCAACCCGTGGCACCGATCTTGAGTCCCTGTCGGATCAGGAAATCATCGAGCGCCTGACGACGGTGCGCGGCATCGGGCCCTGGACCGTGCAGATGATGCTGATGTTCCAGCTCGGCCGCGTGGATGTGCTGCCGGTCGATGACTTCGGTGTGCGACAAGGCTTCATGCTGGCCTACGGCCTGCGCTCGATGCCGCACCCGCAGGCGTTAGCAATTTATGCGGAACGCTGGGCGCCGTGGCGCAGCGTCGCCAGCTGGTACCTGTGGCGCGCAGTGGATCTGCATCGCAAACAACGCTTGCCGGCGCCGCCACAACCGCCACCGCGCGTCCGCAAACCGCCGAAACGACGGCCGCGGGCGAAAAAATAGGCGTGTCAGGCGCGGGGTATTTTCAGGTGACGCGACGTTTCTTGTACAGCTCGGCCGCGACGATTGGGTGCACGAATTCGTTGACGTTGCCGCCCAGCACGGCGATTTCGCGCACCAGCGTCGAAGATATGAACGTGAACTGTTCCTTCGGTGTCAGGAAGACAGTTTCATAGTTTTTCGACAAATGCCGGCTCATGTTAGCCAGCTGGAATTCGTATTCGAAGTCGGAGATCGCGCGCAGGCCGCGGACCACGAACTGGGTGCCGTGCTTGGCGGCGTATTCCACTGTCAGGCCGGAGTAACCCGCGACCTCGACGTTCGGCAGGTCGGCCAGCACCTTGCGGGCCATGTCGATGCGCTCATCGAGCGTGAACATCGGCACCTTGTTAGGGTTGGCGGCGACCGCCACCAGCACGCGATCGAAAATACCGGACGCCCGCCGCACCAGGTCGTGATGTCCGTTGGTAATCGGATCAAACGTGCCCGGATACAGGGCGCTGCGCTTCATGCAACAGATGATACCCGACCGCGCCAGCGCGGCCAGACCTGTGCAGGACCCAGTCGTGGGGCGGCGGCGCATCGGCCGGTTGCTCGAGATATACCCAGCCACCCGGCGCGAGGAGATGGCGCGCCCGCAACTTCGCGAGCACCGCGGTCGTCAGGCCGGCGTCGAATGGCGGATCCAGAAACACGATGTCGAACGGCGGCCCCGCGACCTGCGCGAGCCAGGTGCCGGCGTCGGCGATATGCAGCTCGAAATTGCTGGCCTTCCACAACGCCAGTTGCGCCTGCAGGGCCTCGGCCACCGGGCGCTGTTTTTCGACGAAGGTTACATGGCCCGCACCGCGTGACAGCGCCTCCAGACCAAGCGCCCCACTGCCGGCATACAAGTCGAGGCAGCGCGCACCGGCGATGCGAGGCGCCAGCCAGTTGAACAGCGTCTCGCGAACGCGGTCGGGCGTGGGCCGGACCCCTTCCGCAGCCAAAAACCGCCAGCGGCGGCCACGCCACTGGCCCGCAATGATGCGCAGGTCGACCGCCGATTTTGCGGGCCTGTCAGGAGCCTGATTCCGCCCCGCGGCGGTTGTGGTTTTCTTGCCTCGCGGACTCACGCTGCTCGCTTGCCACTATTCCGGTCGGAAGCGTACCCTACGCTATCCATTACAAAAACTGCGGCACGCAATTAGCGATGGCCGCGTGCTCACCAGGAGTTTCGAACATGCAAAGGCATCTGCTTGCCGCATCCGTACTGACCGCCACGCTGGCCCTCGTTGGCTGCTCGAAGTCGTCGTCGGACGGCACCGGCGGCACGATTGGCGCCACCAACACCGCCAGCGGCAACAACAATCCTTCCGGCGGCACGACGGCTGCGCGCAGCGATTTCCGCGCGCTGTTCGTTGCACCGGTCACCGTCAATGGCGTGACCGCCGCGCCGGTTCTGCCGTTTCCGACTGACCTGTTCTTCAATGGCTCGACCGACGGCACGCTGAACCTGCCAGCAAACTCACTGCAACCGAACGTTTCAGCGGTCAATGCGCTGGATGGTTATTCAACTACCGCAACGATTTCCGTGCGCTTCAGCAGCGCAATCGACCCCGCCACCCTGACCGCTGCCAACGTGCGCGTCATCCGCGTCAATGTCGACAACACCACCAAGGCCACCATTGGCGTTGGCGGCGTACTGACACTCGGCACGGACTTTTCGGCGACGGTGAATCCGGATCCGACCACCGGCGGCGCCAACCTGCTGATCACACCGCTGAAGCCGCTGGTGCCAAGTTCCGGCGCCACCAATGTCGGCTATCTTGTTGTGCTAACAAACGGCATCCGCAGCGCCAGTGGCGCGCCCGCCAACGCCGACACCGACTTTGAAACCATCAAGGCGGCGCTGCCGACCTGCACCACGATCACGAACTCGACGCTGAATGGCATCTGCCGCCTGACCGCGGCGCAGTTCCAGATCGCTGGTGCTGTTGGCGTCAATACCGCGAGCATTATTCAAAGCTTCAGCTTCTCGACGCAGAACACGCGTGACACGATGAACATCGTCGCGCAGCAGGTTACCGCGGCGGCTCCACGCCCGATCGTCGCTCGTCCGACTGGCCTGACAACGGCACAAGTAGTGCCGGGCGCTGCCGGCAAAGCCAATGTGCTCGCTGGTACCTTGCAGATACCGTATTACCAAAACCGTGCTGCGCCGCTGACTGGTAGCTGGTTGGGCAATCCTTCGCCGCTGGATGCTAACAGTCGGTTCCTGACCCGCTTCAACCCGGTGCCTGTGGTAAACGAAGCGCTGACAATCCCGGTGCTGTATACGATGCCGAATGCAGCCTCCGCTGCCGGAGCGGCACGACCGCCCAATGGCTGGCCCGTTGTGATCTTCCAGCACGGCGTTACGGTCGATCGCACCGTCATGCTGGCGGTCGCCGACGCTTTTGCGGACGCTGGGTTTGTCGTTGTGGCCATCGACCTGCCATTGCATGGGCTGACGAACCCCGCGAACCCGCTGTATGCCAACCCGATGAATCCGCTATACGGCGGCACGGCTCCCGCCGGGGCCACGTCGTACGAGCGCACCTTCGATCTCGACGTGGTGAACAACACCACGGGCGCACCGCCCGGTGGCGACGGGATTGATCCAACAGGAACGAACTTTATTAATCTAACGTCGCCTCTGACGACGCGAGATAACTTGCGTCAGGCCGTTCTTGACCTGGTAACGCTGACACGCGCGCTGCCGACGCTGGACCTGAATGGCGATGGCACTCCGGATATCAATGCCAGTCGCATTCACCTGGTCGGTCATTCACTCGGTGGCTGGGTGACTACTGTTTTCTCCGGCCTCGCAGTTCCTATCGTGTCTGTTTCAGCCGTAACCACGGGCGGCGGAATCGCGCAGACCGCGCGTGAATCTCCCGCCTTCGGCCCGCGCATCCTGGGCGGATTAGCCGCGGCTGGCCTGCCATCGACGGCCCTGGACCAGTATTTCCGCGATTTTCAGGCTGTAGTCGATGCAGCTGAGCCACTCAACTATATGGCTGCGGCTGTTGCCGCACGGCCGTTTCACCTGATTCAAGTAGTCGGCGGCGGCGCTGTTCCGCCTGACCGGACTGTGCCAAATAATTCTACGGCACGATTGATTCTCGCCGGCGGCCTGACAAAAGTAACTGCCGTCGGAAACAACGCGGTATCGCGCAGCTATGTCAATTTCACCGCGGGCGTACACAGTTCAGTCCTGGATCCTACCGCCAGCCTTGCGGCAACCGTGGAGATGCAGACACAAATAGCCACGTTTGCGGCGACCAGCGGGGCTATCACGAAAATCACCAATGCTGCGGTGATTGAGCCCTGACCGAATCCAGGGACTGCCGATCAAATGAAGGGCGGCTCCGGCCGCCCTTCTTGTTAGGAGACGGGGATTTCGCGAGCCATGCCATGAACGAGACCGGGGAACGTCAGGGGTTTTTCCGCCGCCTGCGGCAGAAACTCAACAAGCCGAATTCCTGGCTGTCCTATGACCTCGCCAATGTGTTCCGGGGCCGGAAGATCGATGAGGAGATCCTTGAGGAGCTGGAATCGCGCCTGCTGACCGCGGATGTCGGCGTGCAGGCGACCGGCGAGCTGCTCGAGAGCCTGCGCCAGAAGGTGGCCCGCAAGGAACTCGCCGACGTCGATGCCCTGCTGGCGGCGTTGCGCGCCGATATCGCCGCATTGCTGACGCCTTGTGCGAAGCCGCTGCAAATCGATACCCGCCACAAGCCGTATGTGATCCTGGTCGTCGGCGTCAACGGTTCCGGCAAGACCACGACCATCGGCAAGCTGGCGCGCCGCTTTGCCGATGAAAAGCGGCGCGTAATTCTCGCCGCGGGCGACACCTTTCGCGCCGCGGCGATCGAGCAGCTGGGCATATGGGCGGAGCGCACCGGCGCAACGCTGATCGCACAGTCCGCCGGCTCCGACCCCGCGGCCGTGATGTTCGATGCCATAGCAGCCGCGCGCGCGCGCGGCGCGGAAGTCGTAATCGCGGATACGGCAGGCCGCCTGCAGACCCAGGCGCACCTGATGGACGAGCTGCGCAAGATCAGGCGCGTATTGCAGAAGGCAGAGCCGACCGCGCCGCATGAGGTGCTGCTGGTGCTGGACGGCAACCAGGGGCAGAACGCGCTGGCGCAGGCGGAGCAGTTCCATGCGGCCGTTGGCGTGACCGGCCTGGTGATCACCAAACTCGATGGCACCGCCAAAGGCGGCGCCGTAGTTGCAATTGCGCGCCGTTTTGGCATCCCGATCCGCTATCTAGGCATCGGTGAGGGTCCGGAAGATTTCGGTGAGTTCGATGCCGACGCTTTTGCGCGCGCTCTGGTCGACGGTTCCGCAGGCGGGCATACTGCGCCGCCGTGATTGAATTCGAAAAGGTCTACAAACGCTATCCGAACGGTCGCGAAGCGCTCACCGACGTCAGCCTGCGCATTGCGCCCGGTGAAATGGTGTTCCTGACCGGCCGATCCGGCGCGGGCAAAAGCTCGGTGCTCAAGTTGATCGCGCTGCTGGAGCGTCCGACGCGCGGCAACGTCACCGTCGCCGGCATGCAGACCCGCAACCTGCCGTCGCGCAAGATCCCCGCCTTCCGGCAGAAAGTCGGCATGGTGTTCCAGGACCACAAGCTGCTGACGGACCGCCCGGTGTTCGACAATGTTGCGCTGCCGCTGATCGTGACGGACACGCCGCTGCGGGAAATCGACAAGCGCGTGCGTGCCGCGCTTGACCAGGTGGGTTTGTTAGGCAAGGAGAAACTCTCGCCGCTGGAATTGTCGGTGGGCGAGCAGCAGCGGGTCGGCATTGCGCGCGCCTTCGTGGCCAAGCCGCCGATCGTGATTGCCGACGAGCCCACCGGCAACCTCGACCCCGAACTGGCGCGCGAAATCATGCTTCTCTTCAAGCGTTTTCAGGATGTCGGCGTCACGCTGGTGATCGCGACGCACGATCATGACCTGGTGCGCGAATTCGGCACGCGGCAACTGGTGCTCGACAACGGCAGGCTGCACGATGCCGGCGCGCCGGTCGCAGGAGCCGCCTGATGCGCGCTGTGCTGACATGGTTCCTGCGCCACATGCAGGCCTTGTTAGGTGCGTTGGGCCGGCTGGCGCGCAACCCGCTGGCCAGTGTCATGACGGTGTGTGCCATTGCACTGGCGCTGAGCATGCCGCTGGCACTCAAGCTGGTGGTCGATAACCTGCGGCTCGCGACCGGCAATTTCGCCGACGCCGTTGATCTCACGGTTTATCTGAAGGCCGATGTCAAACTGGAAAAGGCGCAGCAACTGACGCGCAATGCGCGGCTGAAACGCGAGGTCGCGGAGGTTACCCTGGTGCCGGCTGACGAAGGCCTCGAGGAATTCCGCAAGCACTCGGGTTTCGGCGAAGCGCTGCAGGCGCTCGAAGGCAACCCACTGCCGCATGTCATCAACGTGAAGCCGACGGCCCCCGCCAGCAGGCCGGCACAGATGGAAATGCTCAAGCGCTATTTTGCCGCCTGGCCGGAAGTCGATGCCGTGCAGGTCGACAACGAATGGGTGCAGCGCTTCAGCAATATACTGGTCTTGTTCAGCCGGCTCCTGGCGTTAGGCACAGTTTTGTTAGCTCTGGGCGTGGTGGCGATCATCGGCAACACCATCCGGCTCGAGATCCAGAACCGGCGCGCGGAAATCGAAGTCACCAAGCTGGTGGGCGGCTCGAACGCGTTTGTGCGCCGGCCATTTCTCTATACCGGTGCGCTGTACGGTGTGTTCGGCGCGGTCTTCGCGCTCGGTTTCGTGTCGTTAGGCGTCTCGTTGATCGCGGGTCCCGCCAACCGGCTCGCCCTGTTGTATGGCAGTGGCTTCCAGCTGCGGGGTGCCAGCCCCATGGACATGGGAATGCTTGCGCTTGGTGCGCTGGGCCTGGGACTCGTCGGCGCCTGGCTGTCAGCCGGTCGGCAACTCTCGGCGATCGAACCCCGCGCCTAGCTTCCCGGGCTACCCTGGAATTTATTCATAATTTTCAATGAATTAGCACGCCTCCGGGAACTGTGAAGCGTCTTTAGCACTCCATGTATCCGAGTGCTAAAATAGCATTCGTTGATAGGTTCTCAACCTGGAGGTTAGGTACCCAATGACCACGAACGCACTGGCTCTGAGATCAGTCCCTGGATCTGCCGATTTTGCCCTGACCGGGCCGCTGGGCAGTTTCGACGCTTATCTCGAGCGCGTGTCCCACATCCCGATGCTGTCGCGCGACGACGAGCAGGGTCTGGCGCTGCGCTTCCGTCGCGATGGCGACCTGGAGGCGGCGCGTTCGCTGGTGCTCTCGCATCTGCGCTTTGTCGTGCACATCGCCCGCGGTTACAGCGGCTACGGCCTGCCGATCGGCGATCTGGTGCAGGAAGGCAATGTCGGCCTGATGAAAGCCGTCAAGCGCTTCGATCCGTCGTTAGGTGTGCGGCTGGTGTCGTTCGCGGTGCACTGGATCCGCGCCGAGATCCACGAATACGTGCTGCGCAACTGGCGCCTGGTCAAGGTCGCCACCACCAAGGCGCAGCGCAAACTGTTTTTCAACCTGCGCCGGCTCAAGAAAAATCTCAGCTGGTTGTCAGCCGAGGAAACCGCTGCGGTCGCGCGCGATCTGGGCGTAACCACAGCCGAAGTCACGGAGATGGAGCAGCGCCTGTCGGCGCGCGATCTGTCATTCGATCCGACGGCGACCGACGACGAAGATGACGGCAGCTACTCGCCCGCTCACTACCTGCCCTCGCCCGATTCCGATCCGGCCGTGCAGGCGGAAGCGGAAGAGTGGGAAGGCACGACGCACGACCGCCTGCAACAGGCGCTGGCGACGCTGGATGCCCGCAGCCGCGACATTCTTGTTAGCCGCTGGAGCGGCGACGACAAATCCACGCTGCATGACCTGGCGGCGCGCTACAAGGTGTCCGCCGAGCGCATCCGCCAGCTCGAAGCCAACGCCATCAAGAAGCTGCGCGGGCTGATGACCTGATCGCGGGCGGGCTGCCACGGGGTTGCGTGTCCCGCCCGGATTACGGCAGGTGTCAGTCAGCGGTCGCTGACCTGCGCTGACTAACCGCCGTTCGGCCACGACCGCTACAAAACGCTGAAAAAAGCCTCGCCCGCGGCGGAGCAACCGCCTGGATGCATCAGTCCCATTGCCAAGTCCCGGCGGCGGGCGTAGCGTCCAAATCCCATGCGCAATATCAACGAGTGGCTCGCCGAGTACGGGCAGAGTCACCAAAATCCCGTCAACAAGGCCGTGCACTGGTTGTGTGTGCCGCCAATCGTGCTGTCGGTGCTCGGATTCATCGCCAGCATTCCCGTGCCTGAGGTGCTGCATTCGGCCTGGCCAGCTTTCAACTGGGTCTTCGTCGCGATTGTCGCCGGGGTTTTCTACTACTGGCTGCTGTCCCCGGGGCTGGCGCTCGGAATGATCCCGGTCCTGGCGGCGATGGTCTTTCTGTTAGCTCTGATGACGCGGCTGCCCTGGCCACTGTGGCAGACCTGCCTCGCGATATTCGTGACTGCCTGGATCGGGCAATTCATCGGCCATGAGCTTGAAGGCAAGCGGCCCTCGTTTTTCAAGGACGTGCAGTTCCTGCTGATCGGTCCGCTGTGGCTGCTGGCGTTTGTCTATCGCGCGCTTGACTGGCGATACTCTCCCGTACATGACAAATAGCGCCGCGGGCATCATCACCGGCGGCATGGTTGTCAGCCGGGCGCTGGCGCGCTATGGCATCAGCACCGTGTTTTCTGTGGCCGGCGCCTCGCATGCCTACCTGCTGGATGCGCTCGACCGCGACGGCTTCCGGGTCATTTCCAACCGCCACGAATCCGGCTGCGTCGGCGCCGCGGACGGCTATGCGCGCGTCACCGGAAAACTGGGCGTCGCCCTGATCATTGCCGACCAGGGTACGCCTAACGCGATTAACGGCATTGCCACGGCGTTTCATGCCTGCTCGCCGGTGCTGGTGCTGATCGCGCGCCTGCCGAATTCCTGGACCGAAGCCGAGTCCGAGTACGACAACATCAAGCACCCGCTGGTCGGGACGATTACCAAGTGGGCGCGCTCGGTGCCGGCGGCCGAGCGCCTCGCCGAGTATGTCGACGTCGCGGCCAAGCGCGCGCTCAGCGGCCGGCGCGGCCCCGTGGTGCTGCAGATTCAACAGGAGTATCTGCAGGCGACAATGAGTGGCTACGGCGCCGCGACTCAGCCGGCGGCACAGCTGTCGCGGGCCGGCGCGGATCCAGCGCAAATCGCGGCGGCCGCCGAGTTGTTAGCCAGCGCGCGGCGCCCGCTGATCATCACCGGCGCCGGCGCGGCCTGGGGCAATGCGCCGGCTGGCAACGGCGGCTCCGGGCCCGCGACGCAGGCCGTCGGCAAGGCGCTTGCGGCGATCGTCGCGGACCATCACATCCCGATCGCAGGCAATGGCCTGGGTCGCGGCGTCGTGGCCGAGGACTGGCAGCGCTCGTTCAACTGGCCGATCATGCAGATTGCTGCCAAAGAGGCTGACGTGGTCTGCGTCATTGGCGCGCGCCTCAAGCAGCGGCTGGGCTACGGCCTGTCGCCGCGTTTTTCGCCTAACGCGAAATTCATCCAGATCGATGTGGAAGCCGAGGAATTGTCGCGCAATCGCCGCATCGATGTGCCGATTGCGGCCGATGCCGGGCTCGCCGCGGGACAGCTGCGCGATGCGCTTGCCGGCTTGCGTGGCAATCCGGCGATGACCGAAACGCGCGCCGACTGGGTGCTGCACGCACTGCGCGAGCGCCTGCAGTACCTGGATCAGGTCGAAAGCGGCGTGCATCAGGCAATCCACCCATTGGTGTTAGGCCGGCAGCTGGCCAAACGCCTGCCGGCGGATGCGGTCATCGTCGGCGACGGCGCCGACGTGCAGAACTGGATGTATGGCGCGCTGAAAGTGCGGCGCGCTCCGGGTTTTCTCGATCATTACCCGATGGGCGCGATGGGCGTAGGCACGCCGCTGGCGGTCGGCGCAGCCGCGGCGGTGCGCGAGATGGCGCTGGCCGCGGGCACCGATGTGCCACCCACGCTGCTGACCACCGGCGACGGTTCTTTCGGGTTCTATCCTGCGGAACTGCATGCCGCTGCGATGGCGGGCCTGAAGCTCATCTGCGTGGTTGGCAATGACGGCGCCTGGGGCACCGAGCTGCATGGGCAGATGAAGGCCATCAAGCGCACCATCAATACGGAGCTCGGCTACCAGCGCTACGACCTGGTGGGCGTCGGCTTCGGCTGCCATGGCGAGCACGTGGCGGAACCGTCGCAGTTGTCCGCCGCGCTGGACCGCGCCTTCGCGCACAACGGGCCGAGTGTCGTGAACGTGATCATCGACCGCAGCGCCGGCTCGCAGATCAAGTCGGATGCGCGCGCACAGATGATCATGTTCGATGACCTGGCCAGCAACCTCAAAGCCCAACACACGTTCGCTGGCTGAAAACCGGCACTGGATAAGCGCATGAATTCGCCCGACAGCGTCAAGGACGTTCCATATCCACGCCCAGCCTATGCGTGGTACGTCGTGGTAGTCCTGTTGTTAGCTTACATACTGGCTTTCGTTGATCGCGAGATCATCGCGCAGCTGGTGCCGGCGATCAAGAAGACCCTCGCCGTCAGCGATACGCAGATGAGCCTGATCCTGGGCGGCGCATTTGCGATCTTCTATTGCTTCTGCGGTATTCCGTTAGCCTGGCTGGCGGATCGCGGTAATCGCCGTTGGCTGATATTTGGCGGTGTGACGCTGTGGAGCGTCATGACCTGCGCCTGCGGGCTCGCCGGTTCGTACATGCAGCTGTTTCTGGCCCGCGTGGGCGTTGGCGCGGGCGAAGGCGCGCTCAATCCGCCGGCGCTGTCGCTGCTGAAGGACTACTTCCCGAAGGAAAGGCTCGGCCGCGCCATTGGCCTTTACACGGCGGGCGTATCGAGTGGCAGCGGGCTCGCTTTCATCATTGGCGGGTTGCTTTATCCCAAGGTCGTTGCGCGCGGGCCGCAGACCTGGCCGTTGGTCGGCAGCCTCGAGCCCTGGCAGCAGATGTTTATCTACGTCGGCCTGCCGGGGCTGGTGGTCGCGGCGCTGATTCTGACCATCCGCGAGCCCGTGCGGCGCGAGTCGCTGAATCCGGCGGTGCGCATAGCCGCCGCGTCCATCTGGCAGGTGCTGCGGTTTCTCTTCGAGCGCTGGCGTTCGTTCATCGTGCTGTTCCTGGCGTTGTCGGTGCTGGCGATCATGGCCTACGGGATTGGTCTCTGGATCCCGGCGTTCCTCGGCCGCAGCTACGGCCTCAGCGATGCACAAGTGGGCCACTACATCCAGTTGCGCGGTGTGGTTGCCATCATTTTCGGCCTGATCGGCGTGGTGGGTGGCGGCTGGCTGTGCGATGTTTTTCAGCGGCGTTTCGACGACGGCTACGTGCGCGTGTGCCTGATCGCTTTCGTGTTCATGGGGATCGGTTACGGCACCTTCACGCTGATGCCGACGCCGGAGCTTGCGATCCTGATGTTGATCCCGGCAACGTTAGGTGCCGCGGCACCCACCGCCGCGGGCGCTGCCGCAGTCATCTCGATTGCGCCGCCGCATATGCGGGCGCAAATCACCGCGCTCTATTACCTGGTGCTGAACTTCGTCGGGCTGTTTGTTGGGCCAACGGCGATCGCCCTGGTGACCGATTATTATTTCAAGGATGAATCAAAAATCCGCTATTCCATGTGGATTGTAGCGACTGTGTTTTCAATTATCGGGATTCTGCTGTTGCTCTACAACCGCAGGCATTTCCGCACGGCAGTCCAGGAAGCCCGAAGCTGGGCCTGATATGCAGCAGATCAACAGCGGGCTTTCTTTATCATCGGGGCCACTATGAGCGAAACCAAGAACACCGGACTCCCCATCCTGCAACGCGATCATCGCAGCGTCATGGGCAAGATTCTCTACACCAGCAAGAAGCCCGAGCGGCTCAACCAGGAGCGCGGCCGGGAGTACTTCCGCATCGATGTGCATGCCGATGGCACGCGTACCTGCACGGCGCATTGTGAGATTGACGATCGCCCCTCGGTGATGCGCGACATCACCTACTCGCTGGATCGTGACTGGATGCCGACCGACTGCTTCGTGCGCCTGTCCGTCGGCAGCAAGTTCATGGGCTCAGGCTGGTTTCGGTTCCACCCCGGCTATGCCGAATGCGAGGCTAACACCTCGCTCGAGGGCCGGGTCTCGCAGCGCATGGACCTGGCAACGCCGCTCAAGACCTTCCAGAACCATGCGATCGCCTGCGACGCCTGGCACCTGCGGCTGATCGACCAGAAGAAGCCCGGCCAGGTCCAGCGCATCCAGCAGATGCTGCTGTCATCCCCGGACCATCGCGGCGCGACCGGTCCGATGCTGTTTTCGATCGGCCTTAATCTGGTATTCGTCGGCCCGGACAAAGTGACCGTAGGCGCGGGCACCTTTGACGCCCTGCACTACCAGTTCGTCACCAACCCGGAACTGCCGCAGGAGCATCCGCCGTACGACGTCTGGTGCACGGCGGACGGCGACTACCTGTTCCTCAAAGGACAGGTCGCGGGCTACATGCAGACATATTACGAACTGGTTGAACTGTCGCGCGGACCGCATTGGAGCAATCCCTAGGCAATCCCGGATAATGGCGCCATGAAACGCGCCATTGCCATTGTCGAAGACGAGCCCGCCATCCGCGACAACTACGCCGCCGCATTTACCCGCGAAGGCTACTCGGTACAGACCTACGGCAATCGCAAGAGCGCGCTGGCGGCGTTCCATACGCGCCTTCCCGACCTGGTCGTCATCGATATTTCGCTGCAGGACGAACCGGAAGGCGGCTTCGAACTGTGCCGCGAGCTGCGCGGCCTGTCGGCCGAGCTGCCGATCATTTTTCTCACCGCCCGCGACTCGGAGCTGGATGCAGTGTCGGGTCTGCGCCTGGGCGCGGACGATTTCCTGACCAAGGACCTCAGCCTGCCGCATTTGTTAGCACGCGTAAACGCCTTGTTTCGCCGCATCGACGCGCTGCGCCGGCCGCCGGCCGAGGAGCAGGTGCTGCGCCGCGACGCACTCAGCATGGACGCGGAACGCCTGCAGGCCACCTGGAACGGCGAAGTGGTGCTGCTGTCGCTGACGGAGTTCTGGATCGTGCATGCGCTCGCACGGCATCCGGGGCATGTGAAGAACCGGCAGCAGCTGATGGACGCGGCCAATGTCGTGCTCGATGACAATACGATTACCTCGCACATCAAGCGGATCCGGCGCAAATTCCAGGTGCTTGAACCCGAGTTTGATTGCATCCAAACCGTCTATGGCATGGGCTATCGCTGGGTACCGCCAGAACCGACTTGAGCATCCGCACCAAACTGCTGCTGTTGAGTCTCGCAACCCTGGCGTTGCCCTGGGCCGGCTGCCAGTACGCCCGCGAGATGGAATCCTCGCTGCGCGATGCCGAACAACAGGCCTTGTTAGCCGTTGCCAATACGCTGGCGACCTCGCTGCAGGACCGGACCGATCTCCTGTATCGCGGCCAGGCCGCGCCCGCCAGCGGTACGCAAGGCTTCCTGGCGATTCCGCTGCTGACGGAGCCCAATCTGGATGGGCTGGTCGACGACTGGCCCGACGCACCCCAGTCCTGGCGCAGTTTCGAATCGCGGCAGGGAGACCAGTTCAAGGTGCTCACCGGCAGGTTTGATCGCTACCTCTATTTGTGGGTCGAGGTCAAAGACCGCGACTGGGTTTTCGATGCCGACGACGCCGCGGCGCTGGATCCAGCGGCCTCGGGTGATCGACTTTGGATCGCTTTCGACCGACCCGAGGGCGGGCGCTCGGAGTACTTCCTGTCGGGCGATCGCGCCGGGAACCTGCGCGGTCGGAGTACCCAGCGCGGCGACTACGGCCAGACGCGCCTTGTCAGCGAACCGCGTATCGCCGGCGCCTGGGCGCGCAGCGCCGCGGGCTGGCGGGTGGAAATGCGGATACCGCTGGCCATGCTGGCCGGGAATTTCGGCCTGGTCATGGACGACCGCGATCGCCGCGGACAGCCGGCTAACAGCTACGGCAGCCTGAATACGGAAGACCTGAGCGGCGGCGCGCCGCTGGTCGCCGCAGCGCCGCAGCTGCGCGAGTACCTGGAGAATTTTCGCCAGCCCGGCGTGCGCATCGCGGTCGGCACGCCGCAGGGTCGCACCTTGTCGCAGGTCGACGCTCTGCCGGTACCGGCAGCCGTGAATCCGCTGCAGAGCCTGCTGTCGCGCATGTACCGGCGCTTCCTGGAGCGCAGCGCGTTGGCCGAGCGCGTGCTGGACGCGCGGCCGTTTCAACTGGACTCGGCGCTCGCGGCCAAAGCCGCCCGCGGACAGATCAGTTCCGCGCTGCTCGCGACTGCGGATGAGCGCCGGCTGATCGTCGCAGTGGCAGCGCCTATCAAGGCGCGCGAATCGGGTACCGTGCTGGGCGTGCTGCAGGTTGCGCAGACCTCAGACCGCTGGCTGTCACTGCGCGATCGCGCCCTGACACGGCTCCTGAATCTGACCTTGTTAGTGACGTTGATCGCTTTCCTGGTGTGCCTGGCGTTCGCGTCCTGGCTGGCGCGCAGGTTGCTCGGGCTGCGCGATGCGGCGGCCAATGCCGTATCCAGCGAGGGCACGATCCGCGGCGATTTCCCGGGCGTGGACGCGCCGGATGAGCTCGGCGATGTGGCACGCAGTTTCTCGGCGCTGCTCGGCCGCCTGGGCGGCTATACGAATTACCTGCGCACCCTGGCCGGCAAGCTATCCCACGAGATCCGCACGCCGCTGACCATCGTCCGTTCCTCGCTCGACAACCTGGACCGTGAACCGCTGTCGCCGGCGGCGCGGGAATATGCGGCGCGCGCCCGCGCCGGGTCGGAACGGCTCGGCAACATCGTGGTCGCGATGGGCGCTGCGACGCGGGTCGAAGAAGCCATATCCCAGGCTGAACGCAGTCGCTTCGACCTGCGTGAGTTGCTGGCCAGCGCCTGCCAGGCCTATTCACACGCCTTCCCTGAACGGCGGTTCAGCTTGCGGGCGCCGAAGACGGCCGTCCATGTGCACGGTGCACCGGACCTGATTCTGCAGATGATGGACAAGCTGATCGACAACGCGGTGGACTTCAGCCCCGCTGACTCGCTGATTGCGATCAGCCTGGAAGCGTCGCCGGAGCAAGTAACCATCGATGTCGACAACGTCGGCCCGGCGCTGCCCGAGGGAGCCGAGCAGCTGATTTTCGAATCGTTGTGGCAGTCGCGGTCCGACCGGGATGGCAAGCCGCACTTCGGATTGGGCTTGTATGTCGCACGCCTGATTGCCGAATTTCACGGCGGTGTCATTCGGGCGCAGAACCTGCAAGGCACCGACGGCGTGCGCTTTCGTATCACGCTGCGCCGCGGCCTGTGATTGTCGTCGCGAAAATGAGACATTGTGCCTGCATCGAATTTGTATAGAATCTGAATCGTTGAGAGTTTGGCCGACCTTGTAAGTATTGGTTTTTCAGGCGATTTTCACTTGTGGCGCCCGGCTTGGCTGGATTGCCGAGTGCCTGAAAAACAACGGTGATGCAAGAAACGGACAACGGCGATTTGGAGACTTTCGAACACAGGCACGGAAAGGTGGCTGCCATTTGTGCGCTACCCGAAGCGACGAAGGCGTGATTTAACACGCGGGCCGTAATGTTGGCCGGAGCGCAAGCTCCAACGCTTCAGCCGCGGGCAATGACTTTGCCTGTGTGACGGATGAGACGAGATGGAACGGTACTCTGGTGCGATCCGGTTTCCCGTCACTCGTCCGGCTGACACCGAGGGCTCTGCCGCCGCGTTACTTGTATTGGAACCCCGCCTGGGCAACCAGGCGGGGTTTTTTTATTTGTTAGGTCTGGCGAAAGCGCATCGATCGCAACTGGCGCCTAACGCCTGAGTTGAGCGGACAAGAATGCATGCATTTTTGTTACGCCTGAATGAGTAGTTAGATATTTGACGCTGAAGGCCCAGTGGAACGCAACCACCGGAAGGAGTAGAGGGCAAAGCCGAGATCTCCGGTCGTAATGGAGAATGTCCTGAG
>JAYUGT010000325.1:0-17098 GCA_043738315.1 Gammaproteobacteria bacterium | reverse complement strand
AAGTCTCTGTTTTGCTTCGAGAACCGCATGCTTGCGCGGGGAGTCGAGATGGTCGCTAAACGTATTTTCTGGGCCGTGTGCGTGGCTTTGGTCGCGCCGTCGCTGGCTCATGCCCTGGGTTTGGGGGACATTCGCCTGTCTTCCGCCCTTAACCAGCCTCTCGATGCCGAGATCGACTTGCTCAATGCAACGCCGGAAGAACTCGCCGGTCTGCAGGCTAACCTGGCATCGCGCGAGACTTTTGCGCGTTATGGCCTTGATTACCCGAACTTTCTCAGCTCGGTCGCCCTAACACGAGGCAAGTCCGCCAGCGGCCGGGATGTGCTCAAAATCACCTCCGCTGAAACCATGACCGAGCCTTTCGTCAGCCTGCTGGTCGAGGTGAACTGGGGCCGCGGCCGGCTGGTGCGCGAGTACACCGTGCTGCTGGATCCGCCGGTTTTCGCACCTAACACGCCGCGGGTCGCAGACGCGGCCGCGCCCGTCACCGCCAGTCCCGGCGCCGGCAGCATCGTGCGTCCCGCGCCTGCGGAACAGCTGCCCCAGCCGACCGCAGCACAGGCTTCCGGCTCCCAGGCGACCTATGCGGTGCGCCGCGGCGACAGCCTGAGTAGCATTGCGCAGCGTCTGGCCGGTTCGCAGAACACCAACCAGCTGATGCTCGGCATCTATCGGACCAACCCGGAGGCTTTTGAAGGCAGCATGAATGTGCTGCGCGCCGGGTCGGTACTGCGAATACCCGACAGCGCCCGCGTCCAGGCGATCCCGGGCAGCGAAGCGGCGGCCGAAGTGCGCCGCCAGTTTGCCAGCTGGCGCGGTCAGTCCGGCGGGGCGACGGGCAGCGGCGCAGGCCGTTTGCGTCTGGTCGCGCCGAGCGAGGCGGGCGCCGGCGACGGTGGCGCGACCGCGGCTGAAGTCAAGAGTCTGCGCGACCAGTTGAGCCGATTGGAAGGCGATCTGGCGCAGTCCAAGCGCCTGCTGGAGCTGCGTAACGCCGAGCTGGCAGCCCTGCAGAAGCAGCTTGCGGTTGCCCAGGCGGCGGCCGGCACGCGGGTAACGGCCCCTGCGCCTGCCGCTGTGCCCGCGCCAGCGCCCATACCTGCGCCCGTAACCGCGCCGCCGACGGCAGCCGCCACGCCCCCAACACCACTGCCGGCGGAAACCACGCCGGTTCCCGCCGAGGCGGCGCCACCCGCTGCGGCCGCCGCCACCGAAACGCCACCGCCCGCAGAAGCTCCGCCGGTCGCAGCTGCGCCGGTGGAACAACCGATGCGCGCCCGCGTCCGTGCCATGGAGAACGCCGGATCAGCCGGTCCGTCGCTGCTCGACACCGTGAGCCAGCTGCTGAGCGAGTACTGGTATGCGCTGGCCGGTTTGTTAGCTGTGTTAGTCGGCCTGCTCGGCTATCGTAAATTTGCCGAGCGGCGTAGCGCCAGCGACTTCGGCGATCAGTTGGCAGAACCGGAGATGTCGCAGGACATGCCGCCGCCACGCGCGGCGGAGCCGGCGAGCCGCAGAACCGCTGCCCCTGCGGAGAGCCGCATGGTGGTCGAGGAATCCGCCGACCGCGAACAGTCTTCCTCCGCGCGCTACTCGGACGACGGCGCCAGCCAGACCGCGACGCTGCCGGGCTCGGACTCGCTGGACATGGATCCTGGCGCGACGCTGAGCGGCGATACCGGCGCTAATCTGGATAACGCCGATCCGCTGGCCGAAGCGGATTTCCACATGGCTTACGGCCTCTACGATCAAGCGGCGGATCTGGTGCGTGGCGCCACGCTGCGCGAACCCCAGCGCCTGGACCTCAAACTCAAGTTGGTCGAGGTGTTTTTCGTCTGGGGCAATCGCAACGAATTTGTCCGACTCGCCCAGCAAATTCATGATTCCGGTGAAGCTCGCGGTACCGGCGACTGGGAAAAAATTGTCATCATGGGCCGGCAGATCGCGCCGGAAGAGCCCATGTTCAGCCAGAGCGCGGATTCGCCGGGAATTGCCACCGCTGGTGTGGATCTCGATCTCGCCGGTGGTAGCGACAACCGCATCGATTTCGATGTCGAGGGCGCACCGCAGGAAGAGGTTGTCGACCTTGATCTGGGCGCGGCGTCGCACGCCACTGGGCAGGCACTCGGCGAAGATGATTTGACCCAGAAAGCCACGGTTAATTTCGATATTCAGCCCCTGCTCGATAACGTGCGTGATAACCAGGGCAACACGACCCGGCAGATGGCGCCGGAATTCGAGCTGCCGGGGTCGGACACCGTCAACCGCTCGATCATGGAAGACAGCGACGCGCCGACGGTCGAGCAGCCCGCACTGCGCAACGGCAGCCCGACCATTCGCGAGAAGATCGATGCCGCCAAGCGCTTCACGCCCGAGGTGGACGATCAGTCCTCGACGACCGCAGAAGTGGCGATCGATGATCTGGGACTGGATATCGGCGAAATCGAGGGCCTCGACCTGCCGGATGACGCCGGCGAAACACCCGCTGAGGCCCCGACCCTGATCGCGGGCCTCGATTCGGAGTCCCGCCGCATGATGGCGGACGCGGCGGAGCGTCACGAAACCGGTGCGACCGCGACGCTGGCGGCACTCGATGGCGCGTCCGCGATGAACCTGGATTTTGAAGTGGGTGAAAAGACGGTTGAGACGCCGGCCATGGCCACCAACGGGGACCGCGCTCCGTCCGTCGATCACGGCTTTGACCTCGACAGCGAAACGGCAATCACCAAGGGTCCGGCGATCGGCGACACCATGATCGGGAATACCCTGGTGGTGGCGGATGATCTGACTTTGCCGCCGCTGGAACCGGTGACGATGAGCGAGGTCGGCACCAAGCTCGACCTGGCGCGCGCCTACGTCGACATGGGTGATCCCGATGGCGCCCGCAACATTCTGCAGGAAGTACTGCAGGAAGGCTCGATGTCGCAGAAGCAGGAAGCCCAGCGCCTGCTCGATTCGATTCCCGGCTGACCTCGCTGTTAGCCCATCGATAAGCGCCAATGCCACGGGTTGCCGTCGGGCTTGAGTACGACGGCAGCGCGTATCGCGGCTGGCAGGTCCAGTCCGCGGCGCCTTCAGTTGCCGCCGTCGTCAGCCATGCATTCGCCAGGGTTGCCGATCATCCACTCGACCTGATTTGCGCCGGGCGTACCGACGCCGGCGTGCATGCGCTCGGGCAGGTGGTGCATTTCGACACGCCGGCGCGGCGCACGCAGCGCGCCTGGGTGTTAGGCGCGAACAGCGAGCTGCCGGCCGATGTCCGGGTGCAGTGGGCGCGCGAAGTGCCGGAACATTTTCATGCGCGCTTCAGCGCGCTGTGGCGCGAATATCATTACCGGATTCTCAATCGGCCGATCGCGAGCGCCCTGCAGCGCGATCGGGCTGCCTGGATTCGCGAACCGCTGGACCTCGCACCGATGGCGGCCGCGGCGCAATTGCTCATCGGCGAGCATGACTTCGCGTCTTTTCGCGCCGCGGAATGCCAGTCCCGCACCAGCGTGCGCAACCTGCAGGTCTTTGACATCCAACAGTCTGGCGCCATCCTGACGTTGCGGGTCCGGGCGAACGCCTTTCTGCATCACATGGTGCGCAACCTGGCCGGCTGGTTGATTGCCGTGGGCCAGGGCGAGCGCCAGGTCAGCGAAACCCTCACCGTGCTGCAGGCCAGGGACCGGCGCCTGGCTGCCACAACCGCAGCGGCCAGCGGCCTGTATTTCTACCAGGCCGGCTATTCGGCGGCCTTCGGCCTGCCGGGGCCGGTGGAAGCGCCGCCCTAATCCGCTATTATCCCGGCCATGTCGTGGTTCGAAAAGATCATGCCTTCGCGCATCAAGACCGAGCGCCGCACGCGTTCAGTCCCCGAAGGCCTGTGGATCAAGTGCGCCGCCTGCGATTCGGTGCTGTACCGCGCCGAGCTGGAACGCAACCTGAATGTCTGCCCGAAATGCAGCCATCACATGCGCATTGGTGCGCGCGAGCGCCTGGTGACCTTCCTGGATCCGGAATCGCCCATGGAGCTTGCCACCGAGATCTGGCCCAAGGATCCGCTCAGGTTCCGCGACAGCAAGAAATACAGCGACCGGCTGCTGCAGGCGCAGAAAAACACCGGCGAGAAAGATGCCCTGGTCGTCATGCACGGCCTGCTGCGGGGCATGCCGGTCGTGGCGGTCGCGTTTGAATTCAGCTTCCTCGGCGGGTCCATGGGCTCGGTGGTCGGCGAACGATTCTGCCGCGCGGTTCAATACGGGATCGAAAACCACTGTCCGCTCATCTGTTTTTCCGCGAGTGGCGGCGCACGCATGCAGGAGGCGCTGTTTTCATTGCTGCAGATGGCCAAGACGTCCGCGGCGCTGGCGAAACTCGCCCAGGCCCACGTGCCGTTTGTGTCGGTACTGACCGATCCGACCACCGGCGGGGTGTCCGCCAGCCTCGCGATGTTAGGTGACATGAATATCGGCGAGCCGCGCGCGCTGATTGGTTTTGCCGGCCCGCGTGTCATCGAACAGACCGTGCGCGAGACCTTGCCGGAAGGCTTCCAGCGCAGTGAATTCCTGCTCGAGCACGGCGCGCTCGACATGATTGTTGACCGGCGTGACATGCGCGATCGGGTCGGCGGCGCGCTGCGCATGCTGCTCAAGCAACCGCCCGCGCCGCGGGAGTGAGCGCTTTATCGCTGGCTGACTGGCTGTCGCGCCAGGAGCACAGCCACCCGAACGCGATTGACCTGGGCCTGGACCGCGTCAGTGCGGTCGCCCGGCAATTGGGGCTGCTGCCCTGGCCCGCGCGCTCGATCCTGGTCGGCGGCACCAATGGCAAGGGCTCCACGGCAACGATGATCGCGCGCCTGGCGCAGGCCGCGGGCATGCGCACCGGGCTCTTCACCTCACCGCATCTGCGGCGCTACCAGGAACGGATTGAGATCAACGGCATGCCGGTCGATGACGCCTCGCTGTTAGCTGCGTTTGCGGCCATCGAGGCGGCACGCGGCGCGGTCACGCTGACCTTCTTTGAGTGGAACACGCTGGCGGCTTTGTGGGTGCTGCGCCGCCATCAGGTCGAGCTTGCGGTGCTGGAAGTGGGGCTGGGCGGGCGCCTCGATGCCACCAACATCGTCGATGCCGATGTCAGCGTGCTGTGCTCGGTCGGCCTTGATCACACCGAGTGGCTCGGCCCGGACGTCGAGTCCATCGGCCGCGAAAAGGCCGGCATTTTTCGGGCCGGCCGGCCGGCGATAATCGCGGCGCCGGATCCGCCGCATTCGGTCCTCGAAGTCGCGCAGCGCCTCGGTGCCGAGTTTTACCAAGGCGGCACCGACTACCAGTTTGCGGGTGCGGCCAATGGCCGCTGGCGATTCCAGTTCCAGGATGTGTTGTTAGGTGACCTGCCGCAACCCGGGATCCGGGGCCCGCGGCAGGTGCAGAATGCGGCGGCGGCGCTGTGCGCATTGACCCTGCTGGCGCGCGCCGACAACGGCCGCGCATATCGCCCCGATCCGGCCACGCTCGCGCGCGTGCTGAGCGGCCTGGAACTGGCGGGGCGGCTGCAAACCGTGCCTGGCAGCCCGCCGTGGTTGCTCGATGTCGCGCACAACCCGGATGCGGCGCAGGTGTTAGCCGAGCAGCTGCGCGCGATGCCATGCCGGGGTCGCAAGCTGCTGCTGCTTGGCATGCTGGCGGACAAGGATGTCGCGGCGGTCGCGGCGCAGCTCGCGCCCGAGGTCGATGGCTGGGTGCTGTGCGGGATTACCGAGACAACGCGCGGCCTGTCGGAGGCGCAGTTGTCGGCGCGCATGCCGCCAGGCGTGCCGATTCTCGGCACGGCCGCTTCCGTGCTCGCGGGCTGCGATCGATTGCGAGCGCTGGCGACGCCCGACGATCTGTTGATCGTGGCGGGTTCATTTCACACGGTGGGTCCGGCTCTCGACTGGCTTGGCCTATAATTCAGCGACGTGGATTCTTCTCTCAAGCAACGGCTGGTAGGCGCAGGCATTCTGGTGGCGCTGATCGTCATCGTGGTGCCGGAATTCCTGCGCGGCAAGGCGCCGCCGCCGGGCGACCCGACGCTGCGGCCGCGCACCTCCAAAGAGGCCGTGGCCGGCGTCGATGCTAACGCCGCGCTGCGCTCGGTCACGGTTGACATGCGTGAGTCCGCGGCCGCGCCGCCGCCCGCCGGCAATCCATCCGGCGCGCCGATGCTGCCGACCGGCCCGGCGTCGGCGGCGAATGCGACACCCGTGCCTGCTGCGACGCCTGAGGGGGCGCCAGCGCCTGGGAGTCCGATGGCAGCCCCAGCCGCTGCCACGGTGGTCCCGGCGCCTGCAGCGACTCCAGCGCCGGCCCCAGCGTCTGCCAAGCTGCCCAAACCGGTCGCCAACGGTCCCTGGGTGGTTCAGCTCGGCAGCTTCGCCTTGAAAGTCAGCGCGGAGCGCCTGGCGCGGGAACTCAAGGCAGACGGCTATCCCGCTTATGTCTCGCCGGTGCAGCGCGGCGCGCGGCAGCTGTTTCGGGTGCGGGTCGGTCCGCTGGGCGACCGGCAGGCCGCCTCGGTCTACTTCACAGCGCTGCGAGCCGCTGGCAAAGATGTGGCCATTGTCCCGAATCAGTGAGTGCCACTTTGAGTACAATTCGCGTCATTTCTGAGGCAGGACTCCCGGGAGCAGTCGCCGAGTGACCCCGATCGACTACACCATCATCGGTATCGTTGTGCTATCCGCCTTGTTGGGTGCGTTTCGCGGTCTGTTGCGCGAAGTATTGACGCTGCTGACCCTGTTGATCGCGTTGTGGGCGGCCTGGCGTTTTGCCGATGCGCTGTTGCCGTACCTGGGAACGGGCGCGCTCTCCAAGCCGCCAGTGCAGATGTGGGCGGCGCGCGGCCTGATGTTCCTCGGCGTAATGCTGATCGGTACCGTGATTACCGCGGTGGTCGGGCAAATCGTACGCACCTTCATGTTCAGCGGTCTCGACCGGTTTCTGGGTTTCCTGTTCGGCGGGTTGCGCGGCATTCTGATCATCGGGGTGCTGGTGCTGCTGGCGCAGCGCTCGGGCCTCGACGGCGAGGCCTGGTGGAGCAAGTCGAAACTGATTCCTTACGGACAGAATGTGGCGTCGTTTGTGGGCGGCCTGGTGGGCGAGCACCTGCCACGCGCAGCCCGTTAGCTAACAGACAGCAGGACCGGCACTATGTGTGGAATCGTTGGCATGGTCGGCACGAGCCCCGTCAATCAACGCATCTACGATGCGCTGCTGGGCTTGCAGCATCGCGGCCAGGATGCCGCCGGCATCATGACCTCGCAGGATGGCGAGCTGTATCAGCACAAGGGCGCGGGCCTGGTGCGCGATGTCTTCAGCCAGGACGCGATGCTGGAACTGCGCGGCAATGTCGGCATCGGTCATGTGCGCTACCCGACCGCGGGCTGCGACTCGGCCGCGGAGTCGCAACCGTTCTACGTGAACGCGCCCTATGGCATCTGCCTCGGGCATAACGGCAACCTGACTAACGCGCGCGAACTGGCGGAGGTCATCACGCGCGAAGAGCGCCGCCACCTCAATACGAATTCCGATTCCGAAGTGCTGTTGAACGTGCTGGCCTCGGAACTGCAGCGCATCGGCACGCCGCGCATCACGCCGGCGGACGTGTTTGCCGCAGTCACCGCGCTCAATCGCCGCTGCCGCGGCGGCTATGCGGTCGTGGCCATGGTCATCGGCCATGGCGTGTTAGGTTTCCGCGATCCCTTCGGCATCCGGCCGCTGGTGCTGGGGTCGCGTGAAACCAGCAAGGGCCGCGAATACATGCTGGCATCGGAATCGGTGGCGCTCGATCTCCTGGGCTTCAGGCTGGAGCGCGACATCGCGCCCGGCGAGGCGGTGTTCATCGATGAGCTCGGGCGGCTGTTTTCCGCGCAGACGGTCGCGACGGTGCGACATACGCCCTGCGTGTTCGAGTACGTCTACTTCGCCAGGCCCGATTCGATCATCGACAACATCTCGGTGCAGCGCGCGCGCATGCGCATGGGCGATCGACTCGCCGAGAAAATCCGCCGCGAGCGGCCGCAGCACAACATCGATGTCGTGATCCCGATCCCGGACACGAGCCGCACCGCGGCCTTGCAGCTCGCGCAGTTGTTAGGCATCAAGTACCGCGAAGGCTTCATCAAGAACCGGTATATCGGCCGCACGTTCATCATGCCGGGGCAGGAGCAGCGCCAGAAATCGGTGCGCTCGAAATTGAACGCCATCGATCTGGAATTCCGCGGCAAGAACGTGCTGCTGGTGGATGACTCGATCGTGCGCGGCACCACCTCGGCGCAGATCATTGAACTGGCGCGCGAAGCCGGTGCGCGCCAAGTTTATTTTGCGTCGGCGGCTCCGGCGGTACGTTTTCCCAATGTCTATGGCATCGACATGCCGGCGGCCAGTGAACTGGTTGCCGCGGGCAAGACGCATGACGAGGTTTGTGCGGCCATCGGCGCGGACTGGCTGATCTATCAGGATCTCGAGGACCTGGTGCTGGCCTGCCAGCACGACAATGCCAAGATCAGCGAGTTCGACACGTCCTGCTTCTCCGGCGAATACGTGACCGGTGATGTCACCCCCGAGTACCTGCAGCGGCTGCAGGCGGAGCGCTCCGATGCCGCGAAAACGCGGCGCCGCGGCGTCAGCCTTCGGGTCGTGCCGCGCGGCGCCTCCTGACATGCGGCTGCTGGTGATCGATAACAATCCGCGCTTTCGCGCCCTGGTCCGTCACCACCTCAGCTGCGACATTCCCGACCTCGACATCGTGGCGCACAATCCCACGCAACGCGGGCCGCTGCACATGGCCTTCCTGGCGCAGGGCTACAGCGCCGTGCTTCTCGATCACAGCTGGACTGGCGGCGACGGCCTCGAGTGGCTGAAGGACTTCTGCCGGCGCGATGGCTTCGCGCCGGTCATCTTCATGGCGCCGGACGCGGGCGGACCGCTCGCGGCCAGTGCGCGCGCGGCGGGCGCCTTTGCCGTGGTTGCAGCGGACAAGATCAATCACGAGAGCCTGGTCAACGAGGTACTCGCTGCACACCACCAGCAGAACACGGCGCAAGGCAACTGGCGAAGCGCGCCCGAGGCCCGGGAAAACCAGACTTTCGGCGGCGCCTACGTCAAGGGCTATCGGCGTGTTCGCAAGATTGCGAGCGGCTCGGTATCCGATCTGTATCTGGCCGAGAGCATGCTGGCAGGTACGCTGGTGGTGCTCAAGGTGTCACGCGATGCACGGCGCGAGGACGGCGTCGATCAGTCATTTGGGCGCTTCATTCAGGAATATGAAATTGTCCGCAGCATCCGCCATCCTAACGTGGTGCGCGTCATGGATCTCGGCGTGGCGGACAATTATGCTTATCTGGTGATGGAATATTTCCCGCATGGCGACCTGCGCCGCCGCATGCGCAAGGGCCTGACGCTGCATCAGTCGCTGGACTACATCCAGGCCATCGCCAGCGCGTTAGGCGCCATCCATGCCGCCGGCATTCTGCATCGCGACCTGAAACCGGGAAATATCCTGCTGCGCGATGACGATTCCATCGCGCTGATCGATTTTGGGCTCGCCAAGCACTCCGGCCTCGACATGGAAATTACCGACAATGGATTGATCTTCGGCACGCCGCATTACATGAGCCCGGAGCAGGGCCACGGCAGGCCCATCGACCTGCGCACCGACCTGTATGCGCTCGGCGTGATCCTGTATGAACTGTTGACCGGCACCAAGCCGTTTGATGCGGAAAACCCCATGGCCGTGATCTATAAACACGCCAAGGCGCCGATCCCGAAACTGCCAGAAGCCCTGTCCGACCTGCAGCACATCATCGATCGCCTGTTAGCCAAGGATCCGGCCGATCGCTATGCGAACGCGGAGCTGGTGGCCAATATCATCGGCGATACCCGCGACGCTTTGCCCGATTGCGAGCTGGCGGCGTGACCGATTTGCTGGCGGTGGCGACGCCGCCGCGCTGGTTTGAAATCGCGGCGCTGCACCTGGACGAGCTGCTGCTCGATCACGCCAATTGCGAGAAGAAAGCGGCCTCCACCGCGCTGGCCTTGATGTTTGCCTACCCGGAAGATCACGCGGCCTGCACGGTGCTGGCGCGCCTGGCGCGCGAAGAACTGCGGCATTTCGAGCAGGTCGACCGGCTGCGCCGCACGCTCGGCCTGCCGTTCCGGCGGCTGCAGCCGAGTCGCTACGGCGAGGGTCTGCGCCGGCTGGTGCGCGTCCCCGAGCCCGAGCGACGTCTCGATCTCTTTTTGTTAGGTGCGTTCATCGAGGCGCGCTCCTGCGAACGCTTCCAGGGCCTGAAGCTGGTCCTGCCGGCGCCGGTCGCGGCGCTGTATGCGCAGTTGCAGGAAGCGGAAGCGCGTCACCAGGGCGTTTATCTGCAACTCGCCGAGCGCGCGGCGCAGGAGAGTGGTGCCGCATCGCTGGCGCCGCGGATTGCCTTGATCGCCGCCGCTGAAGCCGAGCTGGTTACTGCGCCGGATGCGCAGTTCCGCTTTCACTCAGGTCTGCCAGCGGCCTGACGCTGCCACCCATCCGAACCTCGTCGATGCGGCCGCCAGCCACGCGGATGCATTGACCACCCTCGTACCAGGCGTCCAGCACCACCCGCGTGCGGGGTTGGCCGTCCACGAGGTGCTGGTGGATGCCGGGTCGGTGCGTGTGCCCATGAATCATCAGTTGCGCGTTAGCTGCGCTGAAGACGCGCTCGACCGTTGCGGTATTGACATCCATGATGCTGGGGCGCGCCTGCGCCATGTGCTTGCGGCTGCCGGCCCGGGCAATGGCGGCGAGCGCATTGCGGGTGGTCGCACTCAGCGCCAGCAACTTGCGGCGCCAGCCGGGCTCATTGACCAGGCTGCGCAGCTGCTGGTAGTTAGGGTCATCGGTGCACAACAGGTCGCCATGTGTTAGCAAGGTGGTGACCCCGTCGATCTCGAGCACTACCGGATCCGGCAGCAGGCGCGCACCGGTCTGGGCGGCGAACTCACCGTCGAGCAGAAAGTCGCGGTTGCCGCGCATCACGAAGATCGGCACGCCGCTGGCGCTGAGGGCCCGCAGCGCCTGGCAGACCCGCGCCCGCGGCGCATCGACCAGATCGTCGCCCAGCCAGGTTTCGAACAGGTCGCCCAGCACATACAGCGCACGCGCGCCGCGGGCCTCAGTGCCCAGGAAGCCGATGAATTGATCGATGGCGCGCGGCTGTGAGCCATCCAGATGCAGGTCAGAAACGAATACGTAGGCCACGTTGATTTCCCGCGGGCGAGTTTAGCCTACCGGCCATGGGGCGACACCCGTAAAATGTCCTGATGTTCGCCGGTCCCCAGACAACACGCTTCGCTCCCAGCCCGACAGGCGAGGTGCATCTGGGCAACGCGCGCACCGCCTTGTTCAATTTTCTGCTGGCGCGCCAGAGCGGCGGCCGGTTTCTGCTGCGCATCGAGGACACCGATCGCGAGCGCAGCAAGGAAGAATTTGTCGACGCCCTCAAGCGCGACCTGGAATGGCTGGGACTCGGCTGGGACGGCGCGCCGCTGCGGCAGTCCGGGCGCGGCGCCGAATACCAGAGCGCGTTTGCCGAGCTCGCAAAACTCGGGCGTGTCTACCCCTGTTATTGCAGCGCGCAGGAACTGGAATTCTCGCGGCGCGCGCAGCTGGCGTCCGGACGCGCGCCACGCTACGCAGGCACGTGCCGCGAGCTAACAAGCGAGCAGCGCGCGACGCAGGAGCGGGCCGGCCGCATGGCGGGCTGGCGTTTCCGGGTCAACGCCGGCGAGAAAATCGAATTCGACGACCTGGTGCACGGCGCGCAAGTCTTCGCCAGCGATGACATCGGCGATTTCATCATCCAGCGCGCCGACGGCACGGCCGCGTTCTTCTTCTCGAACGCGGTCGATGATGCCGCGATGGGCATCACGCTGGTGCTGCGCGGCGAGGATCATCTGGCAAACACGCCGCGGCAGCTGATGTTGCTGTCCGCGCTCGGGCGGCCGGCGCCGCGCTACGCGCACGTCGCGCTGATCAACGGCATGGATGGCACGCCCCTGTCGAAACGCAACTGCGCGCGCAGCGTCGCGCAGTTGCGCGAGGAGGGATATCTGGCGGCAGCAATCAACAATCTGCTGTTCCGGCTCGGGCACGCGAGCGCCGAAGGCGAGCTGCTGAGCCTCGAGGCCATGACGCAAAAGCTGGATGCGCGGCATTTCGGACGCGCGCCGGCGCGTTTCGACGTCGCGCAGTTGCAGTCCTGGCAGAAGCAGGCCGCGCATGCGCTCTCCGCGGAACGCTTCGCGGACTGGCTCGGCGTCATCCGGCCCAGCCACTGCGATGCGCAGCAGTTGCAGCACTGGTTCCGGGCGGTACAGGCTAACACCGTGCTGCCCGCGGATGCCGCGGCCTGGGCCCGGGTCATCGACGGTCCACCCCCGGCGCTGGACGCGAGCGCCCTGGAGAAAGTACAGGCGGCCGGCGCCGGGTTTTTCGCCGCCGCCGCGGCGGCGGCACGCGAGCACGGCGCCAACTGGCGGGCGATCTGCAAGGCCGCGCAGGCCGCGAGCGGCGCCAAGGGCGCGCATCTCTATCGCCCGTTGCGCCTGGCGCTGACCGGCAATGAGCAAGGCCCGGAACTCGGAACTTTTTTGTTAGCCATGCCAGCGGATGAGATCCAGCGCCGGCTGCAGAGATTTGCGACATGAGCGCCGCACTGCCGACTATTTCGATCTTCAACAGCCTGACAGGGGCGGAGCAGCCGCTGGCGCCGCTGACGCCGGGCGTGGTGCGCATGTACGTCTGCGGCGACACGGTCTACGACTTCTGCCATATCGGCCATGCGCGCTCCAAGGTGGCGTTCGACGTGGTGCGGCGGTATCTGCTATGGCGCGGCTACCGCGTGATCTTCGTGCGCAACATCACCGACATCGACGACAAGATCATCCAGCGCGCCGCCGAGCGCGGTGAAAGCATCGATACGCTGACCGCGCGCTACATCGATGCGATGCACACCGATTACGCCCGGCTCGGCCTGCTGCCGCCGGATCATGAACCGCGCGCCACCGAGTATGTCCCCGGCATTATCGCGATGGTGCAACAGCTCATTGCACGCGGCCACGCCTATGTCGCGGCCGATGGCGACGTGCTGTATTCGGTCAGCTCGTTTGCCGACTATGGCCGGCTCTCCGGCAAGAAGCTCGCCGACCTGCGCGCTGGCGCGCGCGTGGAGATCGACGCCGACAAGCGTGACCCGCTGGATTTCGTGCTGTGGAAGCGCGCCAAGCCGGGCGAGCCGTTCTGGGAATCGCCCTGGGGGGCAGGGCGCCCCGGCTGGCACATCGAGTGCTCGGCGATGTCGACCGAGTTGTTAGGTCCGCATTTTGACATCCATGGCGGCGGCATGGACCTCAAGTTCCCGCACCATGAAAACGAGATTGCGCAGTCCTGCGCCGCGACCGGCGACAAGTTTGCCAACCTCTGGATGCACAACGGCTTCGTCAACGTCGACAACGAAAAAATGTCGAAATCGCTCGGCAATTTTTTCACCATCCGCGAGGTGCTCGACTCGCGCGATGAATCCGGCGCGCTGCGGGTGCGCCATCCCGAGGTGCTGCGCTACCTGCTGACCGCGAGCCACTACCGCGGCCCGATCAACTATTCGCTCGCGATGCTCGACCAGGCGGATGCCGCGCTCGGGCGCCTCTATAACGCGCTGCGGTCGGCGCCGCAGGGCGCGGTCCTGGCGCCGGGTGAGGCGACCACGCGTTTTGCCGCCGTGATGGACAGCGACTTCAACACGCCCCAGGCGCTCGCGGTGCTGCAGGGACTGGCCACGGAAATCAACCTGCTGCGCACTGCCAACGATGCGGGCCGCGCCGGCGCGCTGGCAGCGGAATTGCGTTCGCTGGCGGCGGTGCTAGGCTTGCTGCAATTGCCGGTCGAGGACTGGTTCCGGCTGCGCAAGGCGGGCGATGGCGCGACCGGCGCGGCGCTGGGCGCCGAGGAGATCGAGCGCCTGATCGTGGCGCGGCGCGACGCGCGCGCGGGCAAGGATTTTGCGGGCGCCGACCGGATTCGCCAGCAACTCACCGATGCCGGTGTGGTGCTGGAGGACAAGCCGGGCGGCCTGACGATCTGGCGTTACAAGTAATCCGAGGGTCACCTTATGCATCGCCGTCACTTGCTCCGTTCGACCGCCGCGCTGGCGCTGGTGGCCGCCTTTCCCAAAAGGTCGTACGCAGAAACGATCGCTGATTTATCCGCCGTCCGCGGCGATGGCTCGCAGGTCACGATCCCGGCCAGCGTGCTCAAGGACCTGAAGGCGAGCCTGCGCGGCCGGCTGCTGCTCGCGCAGGATCCGGGCTACGACCAGGCACGCCAGGTGCAGAACCCGGTAATCGACCGCCGGCCGGCGCTCATCATCCAGCCGACCGGCGTCGCCGATGTGCGTACCGCCGTCAATTTTGCGCGCTCGTCAGGCCTGCTGGTCGCCGTCAAGTGCGGCGGGCACAGCTTCTCCGGCCAGTCGACCTGCAACGGCGGCCTGCAGATTGATCTCTCGCCGATGCGCGGCGTGCGCGTTGATCCGCAGCTGCGCCGCGCCTGGGTGTCGGGTGGCACGTTGTTAGGCGCGGTCGATCACGAGGCGCTGGCCTTTGGCCTCGTAACGCCGTTAGGCACGGTGTCGCACACCGGCGTCGGTGGCCTGACCACGGGCGGCGGCTTCGGTCGCATGGCGCGCCGCTTCGGTCTCGCGCTCGACAACGTGACCGCCGTCGACATCGTGACCCCCGATGGCCTGTTGCGGCGTGCCAGCGCCAAGGACAATCCCGATCTGTACTGGGGCGTGCGCGGCGGAGGCGGCAATTTCGGCATCGTCACCAGCTTTGAATTTGCATTGCACCCGGCGGATCGCCAGGTGATCGGTGGCGCGCTGGTGTTTCCGATCGAACGCGCGCGTGACCTGCTGCAACGCTATGCGGAATACACGCCGCAGGCGCCGGATGACCTGTACCTCGACGCCTGGTTCGCCAGCCCGCCGGGCAAGCCGCAGGTCTGCGGCGTCAATGTCTGCTATTCAGGCGCGGCGCGCGATTTCGAGAAGGTGATGGCGCCGATGCGCAAAATCGGGACGCCGATTGCCGACCGGATCGCGGCGATCGACTACGAACAGCTGCAGCGTGCAACCGACGACACCGACGCGCGCGCCGAAGGCAATTACACCAAGAACGGGTTCGTCAGCGCGATCACCGAGGCTAACATCAACGACCTGCTGGCCGGCCTCAGCACCGATGCGCGGCGCTCCAGCATCCTGTATTTCCAGCACTGCGGCGGGGCCATCGGCCGCGTGGCGGCGCAGGCAACGGCGTTTCCGCATCGCCACGCGCTGGCCAACATGATGGTCATGACCAACTGGCCGGTCGGTACTGATGCACAGCCGCACATGCAATGGGCGCGCGACTTCTGGAAAAAACTGGAACCGTACACGCGCGGCTTCTATGTCAACGAAGTGGAAGGCAACGAAGGCGCGAGCCGGATGAACGCCAACTACCTCGGCAATTACGCGCGGCTGGCGGCCCTCAAGCGCAAATACGACCCGACCAACCTGTTCCGGCTCAACGCCAACATCACGCCCGCGTAGCGGCCCCGGGACCTAGCGCGACTGGCGCCGCACGCTGGCTTCCAGCGTGTTGCGCATCAGCATGGCGACGGTCATCGGGCCGACGCCGCCGGGCACGGGACTGATCCAGCTGGCGCGGTTCTTTGCGGTGTCGAATTCGACGTCGCCGCACAGGCGGCCATCGGCGAGGCGATTCATGCCGACGTCGACCACGATCGCGCCGGGCTTGATCCATTCGCCCTTGACCAGGCCCGGCTTGCCGGCCGCGACGATCAGCACGTCCGCCTGGGCGACATGGCCCGCGAGTTCAGTGGTGAAGCGGTGCGTCACCGTGACCGTCGCGCCCATCAGCAGCAGTTCCAGTGACATCGGCCGGCCGACGATGTTCGAGGCGCCGACCACGACGCAGTGCTTGCCTAACAGGATCACGCCGACATGATCGAGCATGCGGATCACGCCATAGGGCGTGCAGGGGCGGATGAGCGGGTTGCGCTCGGCGAGGCGCCCGATGTTGTAGGGGTGGAAGCCATCGACATCCTTCGCGGGATCGATGCGCTCGACGATTTCGGTCTGGCGAATCTGCTCCGGCGCCGGCAACTGCACCAGGATGCCGTCCACGGTTGGGTCTTCATTCAGTTCATCGACAATGGACAGCAGTTCGATTTCCGAGGTCGATTGCGGCAGGTCGCGCGAGAACGAGGTGATGCCGCATTCGGCGCAGGCCGCGCGCTTGTTGCGCACATAGACCGCCGAGGCCGGGTTGTCGCCGACTTTCACGACTGCGAGCCCCGGCCGGCGGCCGCCCCGGGCCACAAGTCCGTCCACCGCGGTTTTGACCTCGGATTTGACCAGTTTCGCGATGGCTTTGCCGTCAATAATCTGGGCTGTCATGGCCGCTATTCTGGCATGGACGCGTCAAATTGACGTTGGTGGGAGTCCGCCCGTATGATGCGCCCCCCTTCGCCGGGATCCTCAGGGCGCTTGTCGACGGGGGCCGGTTCGGGGCATGGCGCAGTCTGGTAGCGCATCTGCTTTGGGAGCAGAGGGTCGCAGGTTCAAATCCTGCTGCCCCGACCATGTTGGGCATTTATTTGCGATAGGCTTTAGCCGCTCGAGCGCCCGTAGCTCAGTTGGATAGAGCAACGGCCTTCTAAGCCGTAGGTCGCAGGTTCGAGTCCTGCCGGGCGCGCCAAGCGAGTGCGAATGCGTGCGATGATGGAATTCGATGGTGGGCGTAGCTCAGCTGGTAGAGCCCCGGGTTGTGATCCCGGTTGTCGCGGGTTCGAGCCCCGTCGCTCACCCCATCGAATGTCAGACAAGAATACGGGCCGTTAGCTCAGCTGGTAGAGCAGGAGACTCTTAATCTCTTGGTCGTAGGTTCGATCCCTACACGGCCCACCAATTACCCCTTCCGCCGCAGTTCGCTACAGTCCGTTCCGGACCTCGAAGTAGCGAAAAACCCCTGAAAAA
>JAYUGT010000324.1:0-2690 GCA_043738315.1 Gammaproteobacteria bacterium | reverse complement strand
ATCGGCAATACCGGCGAGCAGGGTCAATTCGTGCTGCCGGTCGGCAATCCGGCCGCCGATGGCAAGGAAGATGCCTACGATGATTTCAATTATCCCGGTGCGGCATGGACCCTGAGTGCCCACGAAGGCCGCCCCGGACATGAGCTGCAGTTCAGCGCGATGGTTGAACGCGGTGTTTCCCAGGCACGGATGCTGTACGCGTTCAACAGCGTCAATGTCGAAGGCTGGGCCCTGTACGCCGAAGCCGAGATGGTGCCTTCCGAGCCGGTCGATGGGCAGATGATTGCCATGCAATTTCGCCTGCTGCGCGCCGCGCGCGCGATGCTCGATCCAATGCTCAACCTGGGCCTGATCTCGCGCGAGGATGCCGGCCGGGTGCTGACTGACCAGGTCATGCTGTCGACGGCGATGGCTCGCCAGGAACTGGACCGCTACACGTTCAACTCGCCCGGCCAGGCCGGCAGCTATTTCTACGGCTACTCGCGCATCCTGCAGCTACGTGCGGAAACCGAGCTGGCGCTGGGTGCAAATTTCGACCGCCTGGCGTTCAACAATTTCCTGCTCGACCAGGGCTTGCTGCCCCCGGACCTGCTGGCGAAATCGGTTCGTGAGCAATTCATTCCTGCGCAGAAGGCCAGGTTCGCCAAATCCAGGGGCTGATTCGCGCCCGCGAGTGCTCGCTCAACGCCGGCTACAAGGTGCGCGTCTGTCCGCCATCGACGTAGTGGGCAACACGCCGCTGCAGCCGGGCGGTCGCGATGGTGCCGGGATTGATCGCATTCAATTGCAAATCCATGCCGATCTCCGACTACTTCAGCGAGGCCTCGAACAATTGGTAGATACGCCGGTATTCGTCATACCAGCTTTCCGGTTGCACGAAGCCATGCCGTTCCAGAGGATAGGAGGCCAACTCCCAGTGATCCTTGCGCAATTCGATCAGCCGCTGTGCCAGCCGTACCGAGTCCTGGTAAAAGACATTGTCATCGATCATGCCGTGGGCAATGAGCAGATGGCCGCGCAGGCCCTCGGCGTACTCGATCGGTGACGAGGTCCGGTAGGCGTCCGGATCAAGCTCGGGGGTGTTCAGGATATTTGAGGTGTATTCGTGGTTGTAACTGCTCCAGTCACTGACCGGGCGCAGCGCGGCGCCGGCGACAAACACATCGGGCTTGCGGAACAGCGCCATGAAAGTGAGGAAACCCCCATAGCTACCGCCATAGATGCCGATCCGGCTGGCATCGCCCTGCTGGTTGGCAATCATCCAGCTGACGCCGTCGAGGTAATCATCGAGTTCCGGATGACCCATCTGCCGGTAGATCGCCGTGCGCCAGTCGCGGCCGTAGCCTTCGGAGGCCCGGTAGTCCATGTCCAGTACGAGATAGCCGCGCTCAACCAGCAGGTTGTGGAACATCTGCTCGCGGAAATAGTTGGGGTAGCGATTGCTGACATTCTGCAGGTAGCCGGCGCCGTGTACGAACATGACCACCGGATATTTTTTGCCAGCCTGCAGTTGCGCGGGGCGATACAGCTTGGCCCAGATCGCGCCGGCACCGTGGCTGGACGGTACCTGGACAAATTGGGGCAAGACCCAGCTGCGCGCCCGGAACTGGACGCTGCGGGTATCGGTCAGTTTGACCGCCTCGCCTCCAGCGATGGCGACCCAAGCCAACTGCGGCGGCAGGTAACTGGCCGAGTAGCGCAGCAGCAGCTTGTCGGCATCCGGCGACAAGGAGAAATCCTCGACACCGTCCAGCGCAGTCAGCTCGCGCAGGCCATCGCCATTGTGGCCGACGGCACAGACTTCGTAGTCGCCCGGCCAATTCCGGTTGCACAGGAAGTAGGCCGTGTTGCCGTCGGCCGACCATTGCACCGCCGACGCTTCCCACCGGCCCTTGGTCAGGGCGGTCGCCTTGCCAGCGGGGCTGCGCGTGTACAAGTGCGAGTAACCCGATTCCTCGGACAGGAACCACAGCGTCCTGCCGTCGGGAAGCCAGCCGAATTCGTTGAAGTTCCAGTTGATCCAGGCGGGGTCGGTGAGACGGTGCGCGACTTGCAACTTCGCGGCAGTCAAATCGACCGTGGCGATCCAGCGATCCTTGTTGTCGACCGCGCGCACCAGCACGGCGACCTGGTTGCCGTCCGCGCTCCAGTGGATCGCCGGTCCCTGGCCGTCACCATCGGTCTCGATCCGCACCGGGCGATTGCCCTTGGGCGGGTCGAGTTTGTGCGAGCTGCGCAGTGCCGCGAGGGGATCGCCGGCGATGCCGGGCAGGCTGTCGTAGGACAGTTCGCGGATGCTGCCATCGCCCAGGTCGACCAGGCGCAGGCTTTGCGCAATGGGCAGGTTACGGCCGACCCGGGTGCGCTGGTCCTCGAATTCCTCGTAGCCGGATTCGGTGACATAGCGCTGCAATTTGCCGATGCGGCCCGGGTCGGCGCCCTTGGCCGAGGTCACTACCAGCAGCCAGCGACCATTGGGCGACAGTGCGCTGGCATCGACGCGCAGGGCCTCGCCTAGATACACCGGTGCCCGGACCCGGGTTGGATCACTCTTGCGCTCGATGTCGCCTTGCACCCGCTGCGCTTCGCGTTCGTCGTTCTGCCGCTTCAGCGTCGCCATCAGCCGCAATTGCATGTCACGCAAGGCATCCGCCGCCGGCGCGGCGGCCGGGCTCTTTTCCGCGAGCAGC
>JAYUGT010000323.1:0-2693 GCA_043738315.1 Gammaproteobacteria bacterium | reverse complement strand
GTCCCGCGGCTACGGCGAGCGTCAGCCGGTGGCGAGCAACAAGACTGATGAGGGTCGCCAGCAGAACCGCCGGGTGGTGCTGCGGATCCTCAACAAGTGAGGCTCACCAAGTAGCACGACAGGCGCCGCGCCATGAGTCACGCGGCGCGCGACTGAGCTAACAAAAAAGCCGGGCTGACGCCCGGCTTTTTTTTGTGCGCCGCCCGCGGCGCGACATGCAATAGATGGTCAGTTGGAAGGATTCGATGACGCTTCCGCCGCGTCCAGCTGCTGCTTAGCAGCCTGTTGCGCGGCATCGAGGTCTTTCTTGACCTTGGCCTCGAGTTCCTGGCCCTGCTTGGCCTGCTCAGCCGCCGCGGTGCCCTGTGTGGCGGCAGTCGCGGCCGTTTCCGCCAGCCCGCAGCCGCTGATCGCGACCGCCAGCGCCAGCACGCTCAACCGAACCACAGTGCCGATCATTTTAGGCTCCTGCTAACGCCAATGGAACGCGCGCGGTGATCTTGCCGTTGAAGTCGGTCCAGCAATGGTTGGCAAAATCGTAGAGCTTGCAGCTGCGCACGCAAGCGCGGAATTCTTTCCAACCCATGCGATAGACCTGAAAGTCGCCGGCAAACTTTTCCTTCAACAGGGTTTGCGCGCGCCGCAAGGCGAACATCGGGATGCGCGGGTTCAGGTGATGCGCATTGTGTTCCATGATGTTGTGCATAACGCGATCAATACCAAAGGGCAGGCGCACATTGGCGGTCGCGGTGAGATAAGCCCTGAAGCGCTGCCATTCCTGGCGTTTCTGGAACCAGGCAATGCTCGGATGCGTGTGGTGCACATAGACCACGAAGCCCATGACGCCGTTCCAGAGCGCAAACGGCAGCGCCAGGCCTAACACCAACAGCAGCCAGACGTTCTGTTCGGTGCTTCGTGCGACCCAGACGATAACGGCCGCCCAGGCGATGGCGCCGGCCGTCACCAGAGCACTGTCCCAGCCATAGCGGGCACGGGTCGCGCCAATCTGGCGCTTGGTGGCGAAGTAGAGCTTCTTCCACCACAGCTCATAAAAATAATAGGCGCCATAGCCGAGGCCGCTGCGATAGAAGCGCTCCCGCAGCCGGCGGAATCCGCTGGCGGCGTCATATTCGGCTTTCGACATCGGCGCCCAGACCTGGTCGCGCCCCTTGAGGTTGTTGAAGCCATGATGCGCGACGTTGTGGCCCACGTCCCAGAGACTGAACGCGGTCATGGACGGCAGGAAGGCGATGCGGCCGATAATCTGATTCAGCGCCGAAACACCGAAGAAGCTGCCGTGGCAGGCGTCGTGGCCGATCAGGAACAACCTGACAATGCCGATCGTTGCCATCAGGCTGCCGAGCAGCTTGAGCCAGATTGAATCCGCGAGCAGTGCTATGGCAACGCCGCCGGCAAACATCGCCAGGTCGACCCCAAGCGCGACAAACTGGCGCCACAGGCCGGCCTTTTCAAAGGCGAGCAAAATCGATTTGCGGGAAATGGTCTGGTCTTCCATGCGGCTTATAACCCTGATTTGAGGCGGTTGAACCACTAACTCTAGCAACCAAGCCCCGCGATGGCGAATTTCAGGGCCCGGTATTGGGACAAATCGCCTTAAATGGCCGCTTGTTGCACCGCAATCGGGCTTGTGTAACGCCGTTCCAGGCCCTTTTGGGTCGCTCAGGACCCGTTATCGAGAAAATCCCGCAGGGTCTGGCGCGACGCGCGCCGGCGCGCGCCCCGCAACCCGCAACGACAGACTGCCGCTGGCCATAGGTCTTCCTACCAGGGCAGTTGACCACCGTTGTAATCCCAGAACTTGCCCGTCGTATCGACGGTCATGCGATCGATGATACCGATGACCTTGGCAACCGCCTCCGCGGGCGGCTGCAGCGGCATGCGCACGCCTTTCATCATGTCCGTGTCGACCGGACCCGGGTTGATGACGCCGACCGCGACCCGGCGTTCTTTCAGGTCGTAGGCAAGATTCAGCATCAGCATGTGCGCAGCTGCCTTGCTGGCCCGGTACCAATAGAGCCGACCGGCATCGATGTGGCCGAAGGACGCTTCACTGGTGCCGAGCAGCACGATCTTCTTCTGGGCGCTGGCGCGGATGTTAGGCAGGAGTTTCTCGCTGAGATGCATCGGACCGATGGTGTTGACCTCCAGGACCTGGCGGAACACGTCGTAATCCATCCGCCCCAGCATCTGCGCGGGCACGCCGCCGGAAATTCCGGCGTTGTGGATCAGGAGATCGATCGGCCGGCCGGCGAGTTTCACGCCGAGGCTGTCGATGCTGGCCGAATCCGCGACGTCAAGCGTTTCAATGCTAAGGTTTGCGTGGGCCCTGGCGATGTCGCCGAGTGCGTTCGCTTCGGCTGGTTTGCGCGCCGTGGCAATGACTTGCCAGCCGCGCGCCGCATATTGGCGCGCGAGCTCCAGGCCGATGCCGCGATTCGCTCCCGTGATCAGCACGGTGGGGGCGGTGGTTTCGGCCAGCGTCGAGCTAGCAGCGAGTGTTGCCAGCGCCGCCAGCGCCAGCGGGCGAAATAATTTCATGATGCCCCCTCGGAGGATTTGGAATTTCTCATGGCCCGAATCTACCCGCTGCGTCACGGCCTAACAAATTGAGCAGTGCCTGCTGTTCATTATCGAGCCCGGCGGTCATCCCGGGCTGCCGGTCGGGATCATCG
>JAYUGT010000322.1:0-17248 GCA_043738315.1 Gammaproteobacteria bacterium | reverse complement strand
CTCGCGGGACTCGACCTCGGCCATGGCATAGACGCGGCGGAACCGCATATCACGCTGGCGGTGACCGACCTCAATGCGGCCCGTGTCGAGCTGGACCGCCTGGGCGTCATCTATCGCACGCATGCCGAGGCTGGCAGCGTGCCGCGCATCTCGCTGCGCGACCCGGCCGGTAACCTGCTCGAGCTGCATCAGTGGGGCGCGGGCCGGCATGCGCACCGCCAGGACTCCGTGCCGCTGGATTGCGGCGATTACCAGCGCGTCTGGAGCGCGGTGATGTTTGCCGACATGCGCGGCTTCACGCGCATCTCCGAACAGATGGACCCCGACCAGGTCGTGCCGCTGCTCAACGAATATTTCGAGCTGCTGACCCAGATCACGTTAGGTTACGGCGGCCGCGTGTTTCACATGGCGGGCGACGGCATGATGGCCGGCTTCGGCGTGCCGGACAAACGCGACGATGCGCCCTGCCAGGCGTTGCGCGCGGCGCGCGAAATGCTGACGCGCTTCGGTGAGCTTGCCAAGGAGTGGCACCGCCGCCTCGACGTGCGCACCGGGCTCGGCATCGGCATCAACGCCGGCGACGTCATCGCCGGTCACGTCGGCAGCCCGAGCTACCGGCATTACACGATTGTCGGCGACACGGTGAACGTGGCGTCGCGCCTGAGCCAGCGCGCTCGCGCCGGTGAGGCGCTGTTTTCGCGCAGCGTGATGACGGTGATCGAAGAACGCAAAGTGGACCTGCGTTACGTGGCGCTGCCGGCGCTGCAACTGCGCGGCCGCGAGGCGCCGGTGGAAATCTACTGCCTGCCGGCGACGGATCGCGTCGCGCTTTGAGCGCGCGCCGCTGCTTGACGCGGCAGCGCGTATGCAACCAGGGCGTCGCTCTGCGCCCCACCCACACGCGCGTTGCCGCCGGCGGCAATGACCACAAACTGGCGGCCGCCCACCTGGTACGTCATCGGCACCGCCATGCCCGGCGCGGGCAGCGTCGTCCGCCACAGTTCGCGGCCGTTGGCGACATCGAGGGCACGAAACTCGTTATCCATGGTTGCGCCGACGAAAATCAGTCCGCCAGCCGTTACCATCGGCCCGCCGACGTTAGGTGAACCCCACGAGGCCGGCGATTTGATGCCGACCTTCTGGATGCGGCCCAGCGGCATTTGCCAGACCAGCTTGCCGCTGTCCATGTCGATGGCGCTCAGCGTGCCCCAGGGCGGCGGCGTACACGGCAGGCCTAACGGTGAGGTGAACAGCTCGCCCTCGATGCGGTAACCGGTGCCAACCAGCGGACGATTGAGATAGTCCTTGCCGGGATACGCGGCGTCGGGCTGGTCCTTGGGGATCACGCGAATGCGGGTCGCCAGGTTCTCCGCCTTGACGATCAGCAGGTTGCTGCCGGGATCGTAGGCAGCGCCGCCCCAGTTGCCACCACCTAACGCAGACGGAAACAACAACGCCTCCTTGATGCTGGGCGGCGTGTACATGCCCTCGTAGCGCAACTGGTCGAACTGTTGCTGGCACTGCGCCCGATCGATGGGCGTCAGGCCGAACAACGAGTCGCGTGTCAGTGTCTGGTGCGCGAACGGCGCAATGCCCGTCGGCACCGGCTGGGTCGGCGACGCCACGTCGCCCGGGACATCGCTCGCCGGCACCTTGCGTTCGACGATGGGAAACACCGGCGTGCCGGTAGCGCGGTCGAACACGAACAGCCAGCCCATCTTGGTCTGCTGGATCGCGACATCGATGGATTTGCCACTGCGCCTGATCGTGGCTAACACCGGATGCCCGGGCAGGTCATAGTCGAAGAGATCGTGGCGCACGGTCTGGAAACCCCAGACCGCGTGACCGTCGCGGGCGTCCAGCGCCACCGTGGCATTCGCCAACGGTATGTCGAATTGACGCCCACCGCCGAAATAGTCGGTCGAAGGGCTGGTGGTCGGCACAAACACCAGTCCGCGCGCGAGGTCCGCGCTCATCGTGCTCCACACGTTAGCGGCGCCCGACTGCTCGCGGCGTTCCGCGGGAATCACATCCCATTCCCAGCGCAGCACGCCACTGCGGACATCGAACGCGCGAATCATGCCGTCGCCGGCATTGGCAATACCGTCATTCGAGGCGATCGAAACAACGACCAGATCGCCAATCACGAGCGGCGGCGCCGGTATGCTGATGAAGCCCTGCCCATGATTCTCATAGTCGGCGTGGGTCGCGAATCCGGGATGACCCTTGGCAGCGCCGAAATCCGCGCACGACCGGCCGCTGTCGGCGTCGATGGCATAGAGGCGGCCAAAACTGTCGCCCTTGAACACGCGCCGGCTGCAGGGCTTGTTGTCCGCAGCGTCGGGCGCTTCCCAGTACGCGACGGCACGGCAATTGGATGCGCGACGCGCCTCGGGCGCTTGCGGTTTCGCGCCCGCCGCAGCCGCATGCGGATCGAATACCCAGCGCTCGCGTCCGGTCGCGGGATCGAGCGCAAACACCCGGTTGAGCGGCGTGCAGTAGTACAGCGAGTTGTTAGCATGCAGCGGCGTCACCTCGTACGAGGTGCCCTTGGGCGACGGCGCGGCGACCAGGTCGCCCGAGCGATGGGTCCAGGCCACGGCGAGTCCCGCGACATTGCTGCGATTGATATCGCGCAATGGCGAGAACTGCGTGCCGCCGGCATCGCGGCCGAAGGCGCCCCATTGCGTACGGCTGCTGTCGGCGGCGCTGGCAACGCCCGCAGCGAACGTGAACAGTCCGGTGATCAGTGCAACAAGGGCATTGGCTCGCATACGGCATCCTGATAACGTGAACACAAGCTACTCTGCTACCACAGGTTCGATCATGAAAGTCCCATCGCTGTTGACGTTCATTGCACTTGGAGCTGTGGCGCTGACCGGCTACGCCGCGGAGCCTGACGTGGCGCTGAAGCACGCGCAGCGGCTGCTGGCGCACGGCCTGATCGTAGATGGCCACAACGACCTGCCCATCGCACTGCGCCAGTATCAGAAGGCGCCGGGCGATGTCGTGGCCTATGACCTGCGCCAGCGTACCAGCGGCCAGACCGACATTCCGCGGCTGCGTGCCGGCGGCGTCGGCGGACAGTTCTGGTCGGTCTATATTCCCGGCGAATCGGGCAGCGGCTTCGCGCGCATGCAGCTGGAGCAGATCGATCTCGCGCGCCGCGTCATCGAGCGCTATCCGGACACGCTGCAGCTGACCCTGACAGCAGCTGGCGCGCGCCAGGCCATGCGTCGCGGGCGCATTGCCTCGTTCCTGGGCATGGAAGGCGGCCACGCGATCGAAAATTCGCTCGGCGCGCTGCGCGCCTACTACGACCTGGGCGTGCGTTACATGACGCTGACGCATAACACGCATACCGACTGGGCGGACTCGGCCGCGCAGATACCCAAGCGCTACGACGGCCTGACGCCTTTCGGCGAGGAAGTGGTGCGCGAGATGAATCGCCTCGGCATGCTGGTCGACCTGTCGCATGTCGCGGACGCCACCGCGCTCGATGCGCTGCGCGTCTCGGAAGCGCCGGTGATTTTTTCGCATGCCGGCGCGCGGGCGCTGTGCGACCTGCAGCGCAATGTGCCGGACAACGTGCTGCTTGAACTGAAACGCAACGGCGGCGTTTTCATGATCACGTTCGTGTCAGCATTGGTCGATTGCGAGGCCGCCAAGATCACCCAGCCGGTGATGGCAAGCCTGGGCTTGCGGCTGCGCCAGGCGGCCAACGACGCGGAGCGCAAGAAGATCTACGATGAACTCGACGCGCTGCCCCTGCCGCCGACACCGATCGGCAAGGTCGCCGACCACATCGAACATGTGCGCGCTGTCGTCGGCGTCGAACACATCGGGCTCGGCGGCGACTTCGACGGCAACAACTGGTGGCCGGTGGGCCTCTCGGACGTGTCGATGTATCCGAACCTGTTTGCCGAACTGATTCGCCGCGGCTGGAGCGACCGCGACCTGACATTGTTAGCTCGCGACAATATCCTGAATGCGCTGGAACGCGCGGAGCAGGTGGCAAAGCGTCTGCAGGCCAGCCGCCCGGCGTCGACATTGAAATTCAGCGCGCCAGCGCGCGAATGAGCTCGCGCGCACCTGGCAACGAGTGAAGCCCGGAATAATTAAAGTCCGCAGGGGTCGATGCGACTTATTGAATTGACATACCGCAGGCGATCGTCACGCTGCCGCCTGAAGCGGTAATGCCGCACAGTTTGATCGCGATGCCGTCGCTATCGTGCTTCGATGATCAGGCGGTTACACGCAGGGATTGGCTTGTTGATGCTGGCCGGAAATGTCGCGCTGGCAGACGACCTGTCGGCTCTAAACCAGGCCTTCCACAACGCTTGTCCGGGTGCTGCTGTCGGGGCCTTGAGCCAGGTGCCGGCGCTGGATGCCGCTGCACGCGCGATGGCCGAAGGCCAGGGGCTGGACGAGGCGCTCGGCGCAGTCCGTTACCGCCAGGAATCCTCGATGGCCGCGACGGTGTCCGGCAAAGCCGCCGCGCCCGAATCGATGGACCGCACGGCGAAATTGCTGTTCCAGCGTTTCTGCCAGGAAATCATCGACGATGGCTATTCCGAACTCGGCCTGCATCGCGACGCGCAGAAACTCTTTCTGGTGTTCGCGCATCCGCGCCATACCATCACCGCCGACGACATCCCGGTGCTGCGCGCGCAGCTCCTTGAACTCATCAACGCAGCGCGCGGCGAACCACGGCGCTGCGGCGAGCGCCAGTTCCCGGCCGCCAGCCCGGTCAGCTATTCCGATGCCCTGACGAGGGCGGCGGTGATCCATGCGGCGGACATGGCGCAGCGCGGCAGCATGGACCACGCGGGCAGCGATGGCAGCAACCCCGGCGAGCGCCTGACCCGCGTCGGCTACCGCTGGCAGGTCAGCGGCGAAAACCTGGCGTTAGGTTACGACGACGTCGAGAAAGTCGTGCGTGGCTGGCTCGACAGTCCGGCGCACTGCGAAAACATCATGGAGCCGCGCTTCGATGAGATGGGCCTGGCCTTCGCGATCGGCCCCGAAGCGCAGGCGCCAGTTTATTGGGTGCAGAATTTCGCCGCGGCCCGCAAGCCAGACTTTTCACGGACTGCCAGCAGGCCCTGAAAGCCAGCGACGCCACACTAACCAGCGGCTTCCACGACAATCTCCGCGCGCAGGCTCTGCGCGATGAAGCACTCTTCGTGCGCCGCGTGATGCAGCGCCTGCAGTTGCGCCGGGTCAGGCGCCGCGCCAGAAAACTCGACTCGTGGGCGCAGGACGATGCGGCGAAACGCCAGCTTGCCGCGCTCGTTAGGTTCGAGCCGGCCGCCGGCACTGTCCTGGTACGACAGCACGCTGTAACCCTGCCTGGCGGCCAGCGACAGGAACCACAGCATGTGGCAACTGGCGGCGGCAGCGAGCAGCGCCTCTTCCGGATCCACCGCTGCCGGGTCCGAATAGGGCAGCGGCACGATGCCGGGAGACGATGACGCCGCTATCGTCGCGCCGCCGTCGAAATGCCAGCGATGCGCGCGCGAATAGCGCCCGTCGGTGAATGTTCCGGCGTCTCTGCGCCACTCGATGTTAGCTGTGTAGTCGTGCGGCATGGTTGCGCAATACTCTACAATAACTGCGCATGACAGTCGCCCCTGAACCATCCCCGGCCGGACATTTCCCAAACAGCAGGCGCGGTGTCCTGCTGATGCTGATTGCGGTTGGCACGTTTTCGGTCATGGATGGGATGCTGAAGATACTGGCGGCACGTTATCCCATGACCCAGGTGGCGGGCCTGCGTGGCCTGGCGTCGATGCCGTTCCTGCTCGGACTGTACGCAATTCGCGGCAATCTCAGCAAGTTACGCATGCACACGCCGTGGCTGCATCTGCTGCGTGGTGTGTTAGGTGTCGTGATGATGCTGACCTTTGTCTACGCCGTCGCGCGCCAGAGTCTCAGCGGCGTGTATGCGATCTTCATGATCGCGCCGTTGCTGATCGTCGCGCTGGCAGCCGTGCTGCTGCGTGAAAAAGTCGACGCCGGGTGCTGGTTTGCCGTGCTGCTGGGCCTGGCGGGCGTGTGGGTCATGCTGCAGCCGACGGGGACCGACTTCAAGCGCGCCGCATCGTTTGCTGCGTTCGGCTCGGCGCTCTGTTATGCCTTCAGCGCCCTCACTGCCCGGCGACTGACGCGCACCGACAGCTCGGAATCGATGATTTTTTCGTTCCTGATTGTCGTGGCGGTTGCCTGCCTCGCCATGGCATGGCCAGGCTGGGTCGAGGTCCAGGCCCGGGACTGGCTGCTGCTGGGCGGGATCGGCGTCTTCGGCGGGATAGCGCAGCATTGCATCACCGACGCATTTCGTTATGCGTCGGCGTCGACGCTAGCCCCCATGGAATACACGGCCCTGGTCTATGGCATCATCATCGACTGGACCGTCTGGTCCGCCACGCCGACGAGGGTCGTACTGCTGGGCGGGTTGTTGATCGTTGTCGCCGGGCTCTATGTCGTGCGGCGCGAATCTGTTAGCTAGCCCAGGGTTTCCGAAACGTCCGCTTGCGAATTGGCGCGCGCCACTTCATCATCGCGCCTTCCTTCAGTAACCAGGTGCGATATGCGTAAGTTGTCTGCCGTTGTCGGGGCCGTGTTGGTGGCGGCCATTGCCGTGATCAGTTTCGAACGTGCCCAGGGCCAGGCGCCGGCGCCGGGCGGGCAGCTGAAGACTGAACAGGACAAGACCTGGTACGCGCTGGGCGTGCTGCTGAGCCGCAATTTGCAGAGCTTTACGCTGACACCACAGGAAGTCGCGCTGGTCAACGCCGGCCTCGCCGATGGCCTGCGCGGCCGCCCGTTGATTACCGATGCGGAATCCTACGGCGCCAAACTGCAGCAGCTCGAGCAGACGCGCCGCGCGGCATTGGCAGTCGGCGAGAAGCAGCGTGGCACTGCGTATCTCGCCCAGGCGGCCGCCGTCAAAGGCGCCACCAGGACCGCCAGCGGCATCGTGATGAGCACGCTGCGCGCCGGCACCGGCGCCAGCCCCAAGGCCACCTCGACGGTCAAGGTGCATTACGAAGGCAAGCTGATCAACGGCAAGGTGTTCGACAGCTCGATCGCGCGCAAGGAACCCGCGAGTTTTCCGTTGTCCGGCGTCATCCGCTGCTGGACTGAAGCCGTGCAACTCATGAAAGTCGGCGGCAAGAGCCGGCTGGTCTGCCCTTCGGACCTCGCCTACGGCGACATGGGCTCGCCACCTAACATCCCTGGCGGCGCGACGCTCATTTTTGAAGTCGAGCTGCTGGCGATCGAACAGCCCTGAACAGCGCGGACCGCGGCGCTACTTGACGGTGCGCCGCAGGTCCACGTAGACCCGCCCGACCCACTGGTCCGGCTTCCAGAAGCTGCCGGCCCACTTGGCGTCGAAATCCGCGGTCGGTTTTGCCGCGACCACCTGCTCCAGGGTCTTTTTCTGCCTGATCATCTTCAGGATTCGCTCGCGCACCGTGACCATCATGTCGTGAAATTCCTGCAGCCCGCGTTTATCGGACAAGGGCCCGTGGCCCGGCATGATTTTCGTGTTGTCATCGGCGATAGCTAACGCCCACTCGGTGGCGGCGATCATGCCGTTGTAGGTGCCGCCACTGTTGTTGTCGACGAACGGAAAATCGCCAACGAAAAACGTGTCACCCATGTGGATGACGTTGGCCTTGCGCCAGCGGATCGCGACGTCACCATCGGTGTGCGCCGCGGGCAGGTGCGTTGCTTCCAGGTCATCGCCGTTGTAATGCAGCGTGGCGGATTCCGCGAAGGTGATGATCGGCAGCGCACCCTCTGGTGAAGCAGGCGTCTCGCGGCCGGAGATGGAGCCAATCTGTTTGGCCGACATGCGTTTGCGCACGTTGCCCTGCGCCACAATGACGGCGCCATTGCGGCCGAAAGACTCGTTAGCTCCGGTGTGGTCGCCGTGCCAGTGCGTGTTGATGACGAAGCGGATCGGCTTGTCGGTCAGTAACGCGATCGCCGCACGAATTTTCGGCGCCAGCGGTGCAAACTGATCGTCAATGATCGCAACACCGTCCTCGCCGATCGAGACCCCGATGTTGCCTGCCACCGGCGTCGACAGCATGTAGATGTTGTCCGTGACTTTGGTGACCTTCAGTTCGATCTTGCTGAAGTCTGGTGGCTGCTGCGCCAGTACGACGTCCGCCGAGCACAGACCCATGGCCATGACGGTCGTCAGTAAATTCTTTCGATTCATCACCGTCTCTCCTGAAAAACTAACGATGCTGTTCCGCGGCCGCGCGCATGCGCGCCCAGAGTTTTTCCACATGCGCGCGCTCGGTCAGCGCACTGCCAATCGAGACACGGACCATCCAGTGTCCGTCGAGCTTCGCCGGCGTCAGGTACGCCGCACCCGATGCATTGATCCGCTGCACCCACTGCTGCGTGTGCGCGTCGAGATCGCCACCGGGCGGTTCGTGCCGCAGCGCCAGCGTCTGCAGCGGCACCGGCGCGAGACGTCGCCAGCCGGCGTTCCTCGCTTCAGCCGCATTAACCTGCGCGGCCAGCCACTGGGCGTTGGCAATATCGCGTCGCAACCGCGCCTGCAGGCCGGACACACCCTGCTCGCGAATCAGGAACCAGAGTTTCAATGCCCGCATGCGCCGGCCCAGCGGAATGCCCCAGTCGCGGAAATTCGGGCTCTTGCCGTCGGCGGCGGTCTGCAGGTAGCTGGGATTAATCGACATCACCCGCACCAGGTGTTCCGGGTCACGCACGAAATACACCGAGCAATCGAACGCGGCGCCCAGCCATTTATGCGGATTCGCCACCAGCGAATCCGCGCCGTCAATGCCGCGCCACAATGCGCGGCACTCGGGCAGGATCATCGCCGAGCCCGCCAGCGCCGCATCCACGTGCAGCCAGAGTCCGTGTTTTCGGGCTAACACGGCGCACTCGGCGACCGGATCGATCGCGGTGGTCGCGGTCGTCCCCACGGTTGCGACAATCGCGCAGGGTTGCAGCCCCGCCGCCAGGTCCGCGGCGATTGCCGCCGCCAGCGAATCGGCGCGCATCGCGTAGCTGGCGTCAGTGGCGATGACATGTAGTTGCTCGTGGCCGAAACCGGCTGACAACGCGGCTTTTTCCACGGAACTGTGCGCCTGCGCGCTGACATACAGCACCAGCTTCTTCGTGACCGACTGCAACCCACCGCGTGCGGCGGCGTAGCCGGTGGTGCGTTCGCGCGCGGAAATCAGCGCCACCAGCGAGGCGGTGGAAGCCGTGTCCTGGATAACACCACGCCAACCCGCGTCGAGACCTGACATCTGCCGCAACCAGTCGCACACCAGCTGCTCGAGTTCCGTCAGCGCGGGGCTCGCCTGCCAGTTCAGGCCCAGCTGGCCAAGGCCGGTCGAGGCGAGATCGCCCAGCACCGAAGCTAACAAACCATTGCTCGGAAAGTAGCCAAAAAAATCCGGCGACTGGAAGTGACTGCAGGCCGGCAGGATCAAGCGCTCAAGATCCGCGGCGATGGCCTCGAAGGCTTCGGGCTCAACCGGTGGCGCCGCCGGCAGGCTGGCTAACAGCGCACCCGGCTTGCGTTGCGACAGGACCGCAAACTCGCTGCGCGCCAGGCGCTCGCGGTAGTCGGCAATCCAGTCGATCAGCGCATGGCCGTGACGACGGAATTCGTCGGGTGTCATTCGCGAAAGCGCGTGGCCGGCGGCCCCAGGTCCACCTTCGACGGTCGCGGCGGCCGCACCAGCCAGGTCGCCAGCGCGGGAATCAGGATAATCGCGCCGATCATGTTGACCAGGAACATGAAAGTCAGCAGCAGGCCGATATCGGCCTGAAACTGCAGCGGCGATGCAATCCAGGTGACCACGCCAATGGCGAGCGTGATGCCGGTGAAGATGATCGATGCGCCGGTGATCTTCATGGTCTTTTCGTAGGCGACGCGCACGCTGTCGCCGGCCTTCAGGTATTGCTGCATGCGGCTGAAAAGGTAGATGCCGTAGTCGACACCGATGCCGACACCCAGCGCGACCATCGGCAGCGTGCTGATCTTGAGCCCGATGCCCACCATGGCCATAACCGCATACGCCAGCAACGACACCAGCGCCAGCGGCAGGAACACCAGCACCGTGCCGGTCACCGACCGGAAGGTCAGCAGGCACATGAGAATGACAGCGGCGAACACGCCGAACAGGATCGGAAATTCCGTGCGCTCGACTTCCTCGTTGGTCGCCGCCATGACGCCCACGTTGCCGGTCGCGAGGCGAAATTCCGCGCCGGGCGCGATGTTGTTAGTGCGCCAGTCCTTGACCGCTGCGACCGCCCGCTCGATGGTGGCAGCCTTGTGGTCGCGCAGGAACATCATCACGGGCACGACAGTGCAGTCGGCATTCAGCAGCCCGGTACTGGTCTCGATATACCGGGTGGACTGCGTCAGCTGGCTCGGTTCGCGCGGGATCTCGCGCCATTTGAGCGATCCCTCGCTCCAGCCGGCGATCGCCTGCTTGGCGATATAGGGCAGCGAAATCACCTGTTGCACACCATCCACGTTCTGCATACGCCAGGAGAAATTGTCGATGGATTTCATCAGCTCGTAGCTGACACAGGCAGGCTCCTTGGTCTCGACGATCACCGTCAGGATGTCGACGCCGATCGAGAACTTGGAGGTGATGAGGTCGGTGTCGCGGTTGTAAACGGAGTCCGGTCGCAGCTCCGGCACGCCGGCCGACGCGTCACCGATCACGGCCTCACGGCCTTTCCACCAGCCCAGGCCTGCTAACACGATGGCAACGCCAATGATGACCGCCGAGGGGCGCCGCTCGGTGATGACGGAGAGCCTGGCCCACCAGCCGCGCAGCAGCTCCTGCCGGTGCGCAACCCGGCCGCGATAGCCTTCGTCAAAGCGCACAAACGACACCAGCACCGGCAGCAGGACCAGGTCGGTCAGGATCACGATGCCCACGCCGATGCTGGCGGTAATCGCCATTTCACGGATCACCTGCACCGGGATATAGAGAATGGTGATGAAGCCGACCAGGTCTGCTAACAGCGCGACCACCGCGGGCAACAGCAGCTGCCGGAAGGTGCGCCGCGCCGCCTGCTCGGGACCGAGACCCTCGAGCGCCGCGTCGGTCACGGCCGAGATTTTCTGCACGCCATGACTCACGCCAATGGCAAAGATCAGGAATGGCACCAGCAGGCCCAGAGGATCGATGCCGTAGCCGAAGATCACCAGCGTGCCGAGCTGCCAGATGACCGCGATGACGGAGCAAACCACCGGCACCAGCGCAACCCGGATCGACTGGCAGTAGATCCATACGAACAGCAGCGTGAGCACGATCGTCACCGCTGCGAAAGTAACCACCGAAGTCGCGCCCTGCGCGATATCGTGCACCACCTTCGCGAAGCCGATCATGTGCACGTCCATGCCGGACGCCTTGGTCGCCACATCGACGTTATGGCTCTGGATGACGTCGCGGACCCGGCGCTCGAGCTGCTCGGCCACGGCGATCGGATCGATCGGCTTACCGTTGGCGTCCTTTTCCAGCACGATGGCGCTGACCAACGCACCCGAGAAATCGTTGGCGACCAGCCGCCCGACAATGCCTGCCTTCAGGATATTTTCGCGTACCCGCGCCATGGATTCGGTCGTGGGCTGGAATTCCGCGTCGATGACATTGCCGGCCTGGATCCCGTCCTCGACAACCTCGATGTAGCGCACGTTAGGCGTGAACAGCGACTGCACCCGGCCGCGATCAATGCCGTCCATGACCAGCACTTCGTCCGTGGCCTTCTTGAGCGCGGCAAAGAAATCCGCCTGAAACATGTTGCCGTCGCGCGCCATGATCGCGATCAGGACGCGATTGGCCCCGCCGAACTCCACCTGGTGCTTGGTGAAGGTCTGCATGTACTCATGCTGCAGCGGCAATTGCTTGGTGAATGAGGCATCGATGCGCAGCCCGCGCATCAGGATGGCCAGCATGATGATCGTGATCAGCGCGAACAGCCCGATGACCAGGCCGCGCTGCGCAAAAATGATCTTCTCCATCCGCAAAGCGAATGCTGAACTGTTTTCCGTGTTAGCTACGTCGGCCATGACTACTTACCCGCCACTGTGATGCGATGCACGCCGGATTCGCCCACCGTGACCATGTCGTCGCCCGCCAGAGGCAGGGCCGCCGAAATACCCTTGCGATCCACCTGCTGATGCAAGGTCCAGGTGAGGCCCTGGTCCTTGCTGGTAAGAACCGTCCCGGACAAGCCAACCAGCGCCAGCGTGCCGTCGGCTCGCACGAAACCGTCGGTCAGCATGGCGGTTGCATTGCTCGCCACCGGCTGCCAGCTGGTCCCGCCGTCGTTGCTGCGAAACAGTTTGCCGCGCAGGCCAAAGGCAAGCAGCTGGTCGGCATTCAGAGCTAACAGACCGAAGAAGGACCCGTTGTAGGGCGATGGCAGCTGGCGCCAGTTCGCGCCGCCGTCGTCCGAACGAAACAACTGTCCGGCCTCGGCGGCGATGAACAGGCGCGAACCGGTTGCGATCAATTTGTTGAGATGGTAGTCCGGCGGGAGGTCTTCAGAACTCGCGCCTTTGGGCTTGGGCAGCGCCTGGTATGAAAATTTTCTGGCGGTCCAGGCACGCCCGCCGTCGCGGGTTTCATACACGGAACCATAGGCGCCGACCGCAAGCCCGTGACTGGCATTCTCAAACCAGACGTCCAGCAGCGGCTGCTGGCTTTCAGGCCGGTAATTGGCGGCGAGCCAGTTCTTGCCGCCGTCATGGGTGCGCAGAATGATTTCATCATGCCCGACTGCCCAGCCCTCATTGCTGTTAGCAAAGGTGACCGCAGTCAGCATGGTGCGCGACGGTACCGCATCGGATTGCGTCCAGGTCTTGCCCTCATCGTCCGAATACAGGATATGGCCGCGTTCGCCCACGGCGACCAGGCGATCGCCCGCGCGTGCGATGTCGAGCAACAGGGACTGTGCCGCCAGCGGCGCAACTATGGATGCGCCATCGGCCGACGCCGATCCGGCCGCGGCCTTTGCTGCCATTAAGACCGCAACAGTGCAGGCTGTCAGCACGGTGCAAGAGCGAATCATTCCCATGGGCACACCGCCAGGTTTCTTCACGAACCGCTGATAAAAAAAAGGGCCGGTTGTTGTGAGACAACCGGCCCGCTATAGGCTATTCAACCCCAATCCCCGTGACTAGCGCACACCGCGGCGCTGCAGCGTCGACGGCTGGTAGTCCGCCGTGGTCCGTTGCAACGCGAAGTTGCGGCTGTTGGCTTCCTCGTTATCGAGACCCAGCGCGAGATACCGGCCGTTGGACAAATCCATGACCAGCTCGGCCACGGTCCAGATGGTCGGCACGTCATAGAAATTGATGACGTGGCCTTCCTGCACCCGATATAGCTGGCCGCGGCTGTCGTAGCAATCGACAGCGAGGATCTGCCAGCTGTCTTCGTCGACATACAGCGTGCGGCGCTTGTACAGATGGCTGGTGCCCGCCTTCAGGGTCGAATCAACAACCCATACGCGGTGCAGCTCGTAGCGCGCCAGGTCCTGGTTGATATGGTTCTTGGTCAGGATGTCTTTGTATTTGAGCGTTTCGCTCTGCAGCTTGTAGGCGTTGTAAGGCACCAGCATTTCGCGCTTGCCGACCAGCTTCCAGTCATAGCGCTGCGGGCTGCCGTTATAGATGTCGAACTGGTCCGAGGTGCGCAGATTGTCGGAGTTCGTGCCCGGATTGTCGTAGGCAACGTCGGGCGCGCGGCGCACGCGGCGCTGGCCCGGGTTGTAGATCCAGGCCTTGCGATTTTCCTTGGACTGGTCGAGCGTCTCCTGCACTAACAGAATCTCACCCGCGAGGCGCGCCGGGGCCACGGTCTCCTGGATGAAATACGCGATGATGTTGTCGAGATTCTCGGACTTGGCGCCGGGCGCGCTGTAGGCGACGAAGGTCTCGTCCTTGAATTTCACCATCGTGTATTCGCCGCCCGCCGTGACCGGGAACTGGCCGATGGTGCGGCTGATTTTTTCGCCACGGAAACGCAGCACGTGATTCCAGAACACCTGTACGCCTTCGGTCGGCATCGGGAACGGGATGCCTTCGCCGGCGTTCAGCACGCCATTGCCGCCGGGTGCCAGTTGCGCGGTGGTCGCGATGCGCTTGGTCGCATCGTAGATGCGTTGCGGCGCCGCAGCGCTGCGCCGGGTTGGATATACGTTGATCTTGTAGGTCGGATACTGCTGCAGCAGTTTCTTGTGACCCTCGGTCAGCACCGCCGCGTACTGCCCCATGTTAGCCCGCGTGATCGTGTACAGCGGCTTGTCGCCCGCGAACGGATCGGGATGATGACCGCCCGCCTTGAAGCCCGAGACGCCGGCGCTGGCGGCCGAGGTCAGGCCGCCGTCCCAGGCCGGGATGGTACCGGCCTTGTTGCCGGCCTTCTCGCCACCCAGCGGCGTCAGGTCGGCGCCAAGGCGTGCGGCTTCAGCAGCAGACACCGCGCTCATGCCGGGCGCGGCAGCGACTAACAGCAAGGCGCCCAGCGTCAATGAAATGGTTTTCTTCAACATGTTCTTTTCCCCTGAGAGCTCAGAACGAGTACTTGATGCTGGCCGAGACGAAGTCGCGGTCATTGATGTCATTGAAACGGCCCGCGCCGCCGAAGGTCGTCCAGGCAGTATCGATTTCCCACTTGGCACGCAAGTTGGCCGACACACCCAGCGTCAGGCCGTAGCGGCCTTCCACGAAGTTGCCGCCGGGGCCGGGGCTGGTGCCGCCAACGTCCTGCTGCCAGGAGAAACGCGGCACCACGTTCCAGGGTCCCATCAGGCCCGGGTATTCCAGGCGGCCGGCGAAGCGATAGCCCCAGGAGAACTGGTCCGGGAAGCGATTCAGCGGCTCCACCTCGCCGAAGTGGCGCGACGCGAGTTCCGCGTTACCCGACACCGAGGTGCCCGGGCCGTTGAACCTGAGGCCGCGGTTGTTAGGCCCGCCGGTGGTCTTGTTGGGCATGTCCGGGATGTAGTAGCCGGCAGCCTCGAGCACGACCACCATCTGCGCGGCCTTGAACACGTTGGCAAAGGTCTTGGTGGCGGTGAACTGGCCCTGCCAGGTGTCGAACCGGCCCCAGCCGGTCACTTCCTGGTTGGTCACGAAGCGTCCGAGCTGATTGCAGGCGTTGAGCGTGCTGGTCGCCGCCGTGCAGGCCGGGGGTGCGAAAGCGGTCAGCGGCGTGCCCACCGGCAACATCGGCACCCCTAACAGACCGAGACCCGCCTCGAACGGCGTCAGCGCGGCAAACAACAGCTCGACGTCGTCGTACTGCAGTGGCACGTCCTGGCGGTAGGTCAAATCGCCCTGCAGCGCCACGCCACCGCGCTGGATTTGCGTATTGAACGACAAGCCCAGCATCTTGATGTCTTCCGGATACTCGACGAAATACGTGGCGGTCCTGGCATATTCGTGGGTCGCGAGATTGCTCGCCTGGGCGCCGACATTGCCCATTCCCAGCGCGGTGTTAGCCGCGATGGTTGCGTACTGCTGCAGCGTTGCGGAGGAAATGTCGCCGACAAAGCCCAGCGCATTGGTGCGCGACGCGGCGAGTCCCGCACCGGCGCCGGTGGCGATCGCAGCCGTGACGGATTGACCCGCAACCAGCGCCAGCGCCGTGGCCTGCACCGCGTTCGCCGTGCCCCAGGCATTGGCGACGCCGGCATTGCTGCCGGTACGGCCCGACAGCACCGGCAGGCGGCTGTTGTACGTCATCGCATAGAAGCCCAGTTCCGTACCGTTATTGACATCCGGCAAGTACCACTTCAATGCAATGCCGCCCTGGCCGTTCTTGCGCGCGGCGCGATCGGGGCCACGCTTGACGTTCTGGAAGTCGCTGATCAGCGGGCCACCTAACGGACGGAAATCGACGCCCGCGTCGGAGAAGGCGCCGAAACCGAGGATGACGCGGTCGCCACCCGGGGTGCCGAAGTCATTCGCGGCGAAGTAGCTGCCGGCCGGTTCCGGAATAGTCGGTTTCCAGTTAAGGAGATAGATCGCCTGCACGCTGACATTGTTAGTGAGCTGGACCGAGAAATTCACCATCTCGATCGGCAGGAAACCCTCTTTCACTTCCGAGCCCGGTACGCGCAGCGCCGCGACGTCGAAATGATTGATGGTGCTGATGCCGTTCTGGATAAAGGTGCTTTCACCCCAGCTGACGACCTGGCGGCCCAGGCGCAGCTCGGCGGCCTTGCCGCCAATGTCAAACTTGCCATAAACGAATGCATCCAGCAGACGCGTGTACTGGCCGACCAGGTCATCGCTGGCGCGCGGCAGCGGCGTGCGATCGGTGCCGCTTTTGCCTTGCATCTGCGGATCCCAGAACGCCGAGCCGCGCAGAAACGCGCCGACGTTCTTGTAGTTCATCGAGATTTCAGTCACAGCCTTGAAGGCGCGGCTGTAGAGGTCGGTGCCGAAGTTCAGGTCACCGTCGTCGATGTTAGGCGAGCGGCCGCAGCCGCCGTTGGCATTCGCGATCAGGCGGCAATCCTGCGACTGGATGCGCCAGGCCTGCGAGTAGGCCACGGTCGTGTCCCAGCTGCCGGTCACTTCGCCGGACTTGCTCTGGAACTCAAATGCCTGGACCTGCGCGGTCATCAGCAAGGCCAGCGACGCAGCAGATGCCAACGTCAGTGCGCTGCGGAAATAGTGTTTCTTCATGTGGATCCCCAGCTCGAAATACTACGTTGTTGTTCGAATGCGCCTGGTACCGCGCCGAGGGCACGGCGACAGACAGCGAATTGAAGAAAGTATATCAGTGGCTTGGCCGCTTGGCTGCCCGGCTGCTGGTCGTTGCTGCGGCGCAACAGGTCGCCGAAATCAGCTGTGCGTGACCTGCAGAATGCTATGGCGAATTTGCTCTGACAGAACGAGTTCCGCATCGATCAGCACGCGCTCGAGCACCTCGTTGTAGCAGATGTTTCCGGCCGGATCCGTGGTAATCACCGACCGCGCCAGCAACAGCTCGATGAAATTTTCAAACAGGCTGCGGTCAGAAAACTCCGGCGAATTAACGCCGTAAAGCATGGTCACACGCTGCGCCATCAATTGGCACCGGGCGACCAGCGTCCGGGCATCGATCGAGCCGCTGCCGGCCTGGCGCAACAGCGCAATCATCAGGTAATAGCGCTCGACCGTCTGGATGGTTGCCTGCGCCAGATTCGACAGTTGCAGGGAGCGCATGCTGTT
>JAYUGT010000321.1:0-6759 GCA_043738315.1 Gammaproteobacteria bacterium | reverse complement strand
ACACCAACCTCGGTCCGCTGGTCACGGCGGCGCATCGCCGGCGCGTGCTCGATTACATCGACAAGGGGCGCCGCGGCGGCGCGCGACTGGAGTTCGGTGGCGACACGCCGGAACTGCCGGGCTGCTATGTCAATCCAACGCTGTTTTCCGGTGTCAGCAACCAGATGACCATTGCGCGCGAAGAAATCTTTGGTCCCGTGGCCGCCGCCATCGAAGTCGACGGCCTCGCCGATGCGCTGGCCATTGCTAACGACTCAATCTACGGCCTGGCCGCGTCGGTCTGGACTCGCGACCTGAAGACCGCGCATACCGCCGTTCGCGATCTCGAGGCGGGCGTGATCTGGGTCAACTGTTTTGATCACGGCGACATGACCCAGCCTTTCGGCGGCTACAAGCAGTCAGGCCAGGGCCGGGACAAGTGCCTCGAGAGCCTGCTGAGCTATACCCAAACCAAATCCGCGTGGATCCATCTTGGCTAACAAAATCATCACCGATGCAGACCCGTTGCCGAGCCTGCGGCCCGACACCGAGATGTCGGTGCGCGAGTTTGGCGTGCCGCTCGACATGCTGGTACCGGCTTTCAGGACTCGCACCGAATACGTGCCGGACATCGACAGCGCCTACAGATTCGATCCTGAGACCTCGCTGGCGATTCTCGCGGGCTTCGCACACAACCGCCGCGTCATGGTGCAGGGCTATCATGGCACCGGCAAGTCGACCCACATCGAACAGATCGCGGCGCGGCTCAACTGGCCGCTGGTGCGCATCAATCTCGACGGCCATGTCAGCCGCATCGATCTCGTGGGCCGCGACGCGATCGTCGTCAACAATGGCCAGCAGGTCACCGAATTCAAGCAGGGCCTGCTGCCCTGGGCGATTCAACGACCGGTCGCGCTGGTATTCGACGAATACGACGCCGGCCGCGCCGACGTGATGTTTGTGATCCAGCGGGTGCTCGAAGCCAGCGGCAAGCTGACCTTGCTGGACCAGAACCGTGTCATCACGCCGCATCCGTTCTTCCGCCTGTTTGCCACGGCTAACACCATCGGCCTTGGCGATGCCACCGGGCTCTATCACGGCACGCAGCAGATCAACCAGGGACAGATGGACCGCTGGTCCATCGTCACCACGCTCAATTACCTCGAGCACGACGCCGAAGCCGCCATCGTTGTCAGCAAGGTGCCCGCCTACGCGGATGCCGATGGGCAACGCACGGTGATGGCCATGGTGCGGGTCGCCGACATGACGCGTAACGCTTTCATGAATGGCGATATTTCCACCGTGATGAGCCCGCGCACGGTGATCACCTGGGCGGAAAACGCGCTGATCTTCCGCGACCCGGCGCTGGCGTTCCGCGTCAGCTTCCTGAACCGCTGCGATGAACTGGAACGGCCGACGGTCGCCGAGTTTTACCAGCGTGCCTTTGGCACTGACCTGCCGGAAGCGGTCACGCGCCTGAAAGTCCTCTGATGCCGGCGACGCCAGACCGCAAGGCGGATGGCCAGCAGCCGTTTGAACGCGCACTGCTGCAATCGACGCGCGCGCTCGCTGGCACCGAGAAATTGCAGGTCGCGTTTGGTCCGCTGGGACCGAAGCTGGAAGGCAATCGCATGCTGTTGCCGCCGCCACCAAAGCCGCTGACGGCAGCTGCTGCGGCACTGGCGCGCGGCCAGGCCGATCAGCTCGCACTGCGCAGCGCCTATCACGACGCCGCGATCCATGCGCAGTATCGTCCGGTGGGGCATCGTGCCCGAGCGCTTTTCGAAGCCCTCGAGGATGTGCGCTGCCAGTCGTTAGGCGCCAACGTGCTGTCCGGCGTCGCGAATAACCTGGACGCGGCTTTGCGACATCAACTGCAGCGCAGCGGCGTGCTGCGCGGTTCCGGTGACACGACCGCCGGCATGATGCAGGCGCTGGCCCTGCTGGCGCGCGAGCGCTTCACCGGCAGGCCGGCGCCGGCTGAGGCGCAACCGCTGATGGCCCGCTGGCGCCCCACGCTGGAAGCCAGGCTGGGCGAACGCCTCAGCAGCATGGCGGCCGCGACTGACAATCAGGAAAACTATTCCCGGCAGCAACACCAGTTACTTCGCGCGCTGGATCTCGGGTTTGAGATCCTGCCGGCTAACGAACAGCGCGCAGCTGCGCCCCCTGCCGCGCCGCCGACGCCCGCGCCTAAGCCGGGAACCCGGGCGGAAAAAGACAATTTACGCGTCAAGCGGCTCGAAGGCGCTATCGAGCAGGACGAACCGTCAATCGCCGCCGAAACGCCTTTGGCCACCCTGCCACAGAGCGATGCCGACGCGCGCCGCGCGCCGGAAAACGACGAGTCCGGCGGGCGACTGTCGCGCGACCTGCTGCATGACGATGCCGACAATCCGAATCGTCACTATCGTGCGTTCACGCACGCTCACGATGAAATTATCGCCGCAGATCAGCTGTGCGACGCAGCCGAGCTAACAAGCCTGCGAGCCCAGCTGGATCGCGAGGCGCGCTCGCTGCCCGGCGTCGTGACGCGCCTGGCGCGCCGCCTGGAGCGCATGCTGCTGACGCAGCAGATCCGGCGCTGGCAATTTGACCTCGACGAGGGTGTGCTCGATGCCGCGCGCCTCGGCCGCGTGGTCACCGATCCGCTGCTGCCGCTGTCGTTCAAGCAGGAACAGGAAACGGATTTCAAGGATGCGATCGTCACGCTGCTGCTGGACATTTCCGGTTCGATGCGCGGCCGCCCCATTCTGCTGACCGCGCTGTGTGCGGACGTGCTGGCGCGCACGCTGGAGCGCTGCGGCGTCAAGACCGAGATCCTCGGTTTCACGACCCGCAACTGGAACGGCGGGCAATCGCGCGAGGACTGGATCGCCGCGGGCGGGCGCGCCAATCCGGGCCGGCTCAGCGACCTGCGGCACATCATATTCAAGCCCGCGGACACGTCGTGGCGGCGCGCGCGTCGTAACCTGGGCGTGCTGCTGCGCGAAGACCTGCTGAAAGATAACGTCGACGGCGAGGCCTTGTTATGGGCGCACGGGCGCCTGCTGCAGCGCTCCGAAGAGCGGCGCATCCTGCTGGTGATATCGGATGGCGTGCCACTCGACGATGCGACCCTGTCGGCCAATCCGGGCAGCTACCTCGACCAGCATTTGCGCAATGTCGTGAAATGGATCGAGCGGCGTTCCTCGGTCGAACTCGTGGCGATCGGCATTGGCCACGATGTCAGTGATTACTACCAGCGCGCGTTAGCCATCGGCAGCGCCGATGAACTGGGCACCGCGATGATCGAACAGCTGGCAAAATTGTTCGTGCCGCGCCGTACAGCGGCCGCTGGAGACAAATCATGACGGACGCTCAGTTTCGCGGCTCCTGCCTGTGCGGCGCGTGCGCCTATGAAGTGCGCGGCCCGTTGCGCAACATCATCGCCTGTCACTGCACCCAGTGCCGCAAACAGACCGGACATTATCTCGCGGCCACCAATGCGCAGCTCGCGGATTTCAGACTCCTGCGCAGCGACTCGCTGCGCTGGTACCGAGCATCGCCGCGGGCACAACGCGGCTTCTGCGCGACCTGTGGCTCGACGCTGTTCTGGCAGGCCGACGGACGGGAGACAATTTCCATTGCCGCCGGTTCGCTCGACGGGCCGACCGGGCTAGCAACCGAGGGCCATATCTTTTGCGCGGACCGAGGCGACTACTACACGATCCCTGACGAAGGCTACCGGCTGGAGCAATGGACCTGACATGCGCGCGGTATTGCTGACAGGCCACGGCGGCTTCGAGCGGCTCGAATACCGGGAGGATTTCCCCGCACCTGTTCCTGCCGCCGGCGAAGTGCTGGTGCGCGTGCGCGCCGCAGCCGTGAACAACACCGACATCAACGCGCGCACCGGCTGGTATTCCAAGTCGGTCCGGGAAGCGACCGGTGGCAGCAACGCGCAAGCTAACGCGAATGCCGAGGATGCCGGCTGGACCGGCGCGGCGATCCCGTTTCCGCGCGTTCAGGGAGCCGACGGTTGCGGCGAGATCATCGCTGTGGGGCCTGGTGTTGCCGCCAGTCGCGTCGGTCAGCGCGTGCTGCTCGATCCCGTACTGCGCGCGACCGGCGCCTCCGCGGTTGACAGCTACGGCTACATCGGCACCGATCGCGACGGCTGTTTCGCGGAATTTGTTGCCGTGCCGGATGATAACGCCTGCCGGGTGAGCAGCCATTTGTCGGACGCCGAACTGGCGTCGTTTCCCTGCTCCTACACCGCCGCCGAAAACATGCTGGCCCGGGCGGCCGTCCGGGCGGGTGAAACCGTCGTCATCACCGGTGCATCGGGCGGCGTTGGCTCGGCGGCCGTGCAGCTCGCGTCCCGGCGCGGCGCCAGCATCATTGCGATCGCGAGCGGCGACAAGTCGGCGGCATTGCGCGCGCTGGGCGCCGGCCGCGTGCTGCCACGCGACGCAAACCTGCTCGCAGAACTGGGCGCGGAATCCGTCGATGCGGTGATCGATTGCGTTGGTGGCGCGCAGTTCAGCTCTTACCTGCAGATATTGCGCCGCACCGGGCGCTACGCAGTCGCCGGCGCGATCGCCGGGCCGATCGTCGAGCTCGACCTGCGGACGCTGTATCTCAAGGACCTGACGTTGTTAGGGTGCACAATCCCGGGCATCGGGCTGTTCGCCGATCTGATCGGTTATATTGAACGCGGTGAAATCAGACCGCTGGTCGCAAAGACCTACGCGCTGCGCGAACTGGCGGCCGCGCAGCAGGAATTCCTGACCAAGCAGCACGTCGGCAAGATCGTGCTCAGCGTGACGCCGGCATCGCCAGCAATTTGACCGCGCTGCGCGCGAGATCCGACAGACCCGCGCCACCCTGCTGGCCGTAGGCGATGATCTCGCGCCGCATGCGTGGATCCCAGAATTTCGTCAAGTGGCTCGCGACTTCGCGCGGCGCCTCCGCGGGCGTCGACTCGGACGCAAAAAACGTCGCGATCTCGTTGGTCATCTTCACCAGATGCTCAATATGCATCACGGCGTCTCGGTCACCCGCGGCCGCTGCCGCGCGGCCATCGACCGTGCGCGCCAGGTCTCGGGCTGGCTGACCAGCGCAACCTGCACCGCCGTGACCTTGTACTCCGGGCAGTTGGTCGCCCAGTCGGAATTGTCGGTGGTTACGACGTTGGCGCCGGACTCGGGGAAGTGAAAGGTCGTGTACACGACTCCCGGCTGCACGCGCTCGGTCAGGGTTGCGCGCATGACGGTGTCGCCGGCGCGGCTGGAAATGCCAGTCCAGTCGCCTTCGCGAATACCGCGCGATTCCGCATCATCCGGATGGATCTCCAGGCGATCCTCGTCATGCCAGCGGTTGTTAGCCGTGCGGCGCGTCTGCGCGCCGACGTTGTACTGCGACAGCACGCGACCGGTGGTGAGGATGAGCGGAAAGCGGCTGGACGTGCGCTCGTCGGTCGGCACGTATTCCGTGACGTAGAACTTGCCCTTGCCGCGCACAAACTGCGACACGTGCATGGTTGGCGTGCCATCGGGCGCCGCATCGTTGCAGGGCCACTGGATGCTGCCCAAGCGGTCCAGTTTCTCGTAGCTGACGCCGGTGAAAGTTGGTGTGAGTCGCGCGATCTCATCCATGATCTCGGACGGATGGCGGTAGTTCATCTCGTAGCCAAGCGCCTGGGACAGCTTCATCGTCACCTCCCAGTCCTGCAGGCCTGCCAGCGGCTCGATGGCCTTGCGCACCCGCGAAATCCGCCGCTCCGCATTGGTGAAGGTGCCGTCCTTCTCGAGAAACGACGAACCCGGCAGGAACACGTGCGCGTACTTGGCGGTCTCGTTGAGGAACAGGTCCTGCACCACCAGGCAGTCGAGCGCCGTGAGGGCCGCGACCACATGGTTGGTGTTAGGATCGGACTGCGCCAGGTCCTCGCCCTGGATATACATGCCGCGGAAACTGCCATCCAGCGCCGCGTCGAACATGTTGGGAATGCGCAGGCCCGGCTCCGACTCGAGCGCCACGTGCCAGGCGGATTCGAACAAGCCACGGACGGCGGTATCGGACACGTGGCGATAGCCGCTGAACTCATGCGGGAAGGAACCCAGGTCGCAGGCGCCCTGCACGTTGTTCTGGCCACGCAAAGGGCTCACGCCCACGCCGGCGCGCCCTAGGTTGCCGGTCGCCATGGCGAGATTGGCAATGCCCATGACCATGGTGCTGCCCTGGCTGTGCTCGGTGACGCCCAGGCCGTAGTAGATGGCGCCGTTGTTAGCACCGGCATACAGGCGCGCCGCGGCGCGCACCAGCGCAGCCGGGACGCCGGTCGCGGCTTCGGTCTTCTCGGGTGAATTGGCTGGGTCAGCAATGAATTGCTTCCACTTGGCGTAGGACGCCGCCTCGCAGCGCTCGGTGATGTAGTCGTCGCGGGTCAATCTTTCAGTCACCACGACGTGCGCGAGCGCGTTGATCAGCGCTACGTTGGTGCCGGGCCGCAGTTGCAAGTGGTAATCGGCCTCGATGTGCGGCGCTCGGACCAGACCAATAGCGCGCGGATCCAGAATGATCAGCTTCGCGCCCTGGCGCAGCCGCCGCTTCATCTGCGACGCGAACACCGGATGCCCTTCGGTTGGATTCGCGCCGATCACCATGATAACGTCGGCCTGCATGACCGAATCGAATTCCTGCGTTCCCGCCGACTCACCCAGCGTGTGCTTGAGCCCGTAGCCGGTCGGCGAATGGCAGACGCGCGCGCAGGTGTCGACGTTGTTGTTAGCAAAG
>JAYUGT010000320.1:0-17450 GCA_043738315.1 Gammaproteobacteria bacterium | reverse complement strand
TGAGTTCCGCGCCGCGGCAGACATCCTTCGGCTGCTGGTTCATGCCGGTCAGCGACATGTAGCCGATCACGAACAGCGCCTGCGGGTAGTTGGCCGCGATCGCCGCCTCGCGATTTGCCAGGCCCTCGGCGCCGCGGCCGCTGTAACCGAGCGAGCGGCCTAACAAATAGTTGAGGCGCGGATTGGCCGGATCGGCCTTGACGGCCGCGCGGCAGGCTTCAATCGCCCGCGGCAGGTCCATCTGCGGCTTCTCGAGACCGGGCGCCACGTGGTAGGGATCATCGCCGTGCGACGCGAGGCGATCGCATTCCGTCGGCACCTGCGAATATTTCGACGGATCGAACGGCACGACCACTTCGGCCGGCAGCGCCGCCGCGGCCAGCGCGTCGCGCCGTGCCTGCAGCTTGCGGGTTGCGGATTCCATCCGGCCTTCAGACTCGCCGTACGGGATCTTGCTGGTCGAGATACTCAGGTAGCGCTCCAGATCATCATCCATCAGCTTGAGCCCGCAGGCCTTGAAACGGCCGTCCAGGTAGCCTTCCACGAGGTAGGCGCCGGTCCACGGGTGCTCGAGCGCTATGGACTGCTGCCACAGTTGCGCAGCGCGGCAATCATCGCGGGGCGCCTGCGTACCGTCGTAGAAAACATAGCCCAGCACGAAGATCGCCTGGCGATAACCCAGCGCCGCAGAGCGTTCGAGTTCGAGAATCGCAGCCGACGTCTTCTTCTGATAGTAGAGCACCCGGCCTAACAAGTAGTGCGCGCGGGCACGGCGGTCGTCCTGGGCGATGACCGCGCGGCACACGGCCTCGGCCTTCGGCAGGTCGATGTCCTTGCGTTCGAATCCGGGCAGCACCTTGTCCGGGTCCGAAGGATGCGACGCGATGCGGTCGCAGTCGGTAATTTCGGCGCGCGCGGGCGTGGCAACCAGGCCCAGCAGCGCCAGCAAAACCAGCGTGGAATAACTCATGGATTTCATCTTCAGCCCTCCCCTTGGACCCGCATTCTGCGCGGAAACATCTTATTTCACCAAGTTGCCAGTAAAATCCGACCGACTTGTAAACGCGGGCAGACCGGTCGCGTTACAGGCTACGGAGTATGCGAAAATTTTCTTTGTGAGCGCGCAGCATCAGAAACAGTGGCTGCTGGCATGCACGGCTTTGCTGGCAATCGACGCCAGCGCCGCGAACCAGAAGCCGTCCAGCATCGCCAGTGGCGGCCAGCAGCGCGAATACATCCTGGTGACCCCCGATACCGCACCGCCGGGTCCAAGACCGCTGGTGCTGGTGCTGCACGGCCACCTCGGCACCGCTGCCAATGCGCTCGGCGGCGGCATGCGGCCTTCGCCGCTCTCGGTCTGGAACGATATCGTCGATCGGGAAAAAATACTGGTGCTGGCGCCGCAGGGGCTCAAGGGCGCGGACAACCAGACCGGCTGGCGCGATTGCCGGCGCGATGACACTAACAATCCTCGCACTGACGATGTCGCGTTCATCAGTGCGGTGGTGCGCAAGCTGGTGGCGGAAAAACGCGCCGACCCGGTGCGCATTTATGCGATGGGCATGTCGAACGGCTCGATGATGAGCCTGCGGCTCGCGCTCGAGATGCAGCCGGCGCTGGCCGCAATCGCCGCGGCATCGGGCACCATGGCGGCGCAGTCGGACTGCGCGCGCGCCACACATCCGGTGTCGGTGCTGATAATTCATGGCACTGACGACCCGCTGGCTCCTTACCAGGGTGGCACGGTCGGCAAGCGCAACACCGATCGCGGCTCGGTGCTCAGCGTTGAGGCGACGCGCGACTACTGGCTGCAGGCTAACAAGCTCGCGGGCGTGAAGCCCGCGTCGTTCGAGTTTCCGCACAGCGGCGATGATGCGACGCACGCGATCCGGGAAACCTGGGGCGACGATGCCGGACCGCAGGTCGTGGTGCTGACCATCCGCAGTGGCGGCCACGTCGAGCCGAGCCTGCGCTTTCACTACGGCCTCCTCTACAGCCGGATCGTCGGCGTGCAGAACCGCGACCTGGAAAGCGTCGAAGAGGCGTGGTCATTCTTCAGAAACAAGACGGCCAGGTAGCATATTAAGGTGTGAACCTGGCCTCACCCGCTCCTCGGCCGGGCGCCTCGCACCGCTGCCCGCTGCATCAAGTCCGCCGCGGACAGGCCGATAAATGGGTGCCCTTCCAACACACCGAGCGCCATGAAAGCCCCCCCGACCCCGATCGATGAGACCCAGCGACTGCGTTCGCTGACCACGCTGTGCATCCTCGACACCCTGCCCGAGGAGCGCTTTGATCGCATCACGCGGCTGGCCTGTCGTGCGTTCGGCGTGCCGATCGCGCTTGTCAGCCTGGTGGATCGCGAACGCCAGTGGTTCAAGTCCAAGCAGGGTCTCGGGGCCTGCGAGACCAGCCGGCAGATTTCGTTTTGCGGCCACGCGATCCTGCGCGAAGGCGCGTTCGTGGTGCCGGATGCGTTTCTGGATGAACGCTTCCGCGACAATCCGCTGGTAACCGGCGCGCCGCATGTGCGCTTCTACGCCGGCCAGCCGATCCATGGTCCGGATGGCTCGCGCATCGGCACGCTGTGTCTCATCGACCATAAGGCCCGCGAGTTCTCCGCGGACGACGCCAGCGTCCTGGCAGACCTCGGTTCGATGATCGACCGCGAACTTGCATTGCTCAGCCGCGCGGCGACCGATGAGCTGACCAACCTGTCGAATCGTCGTGGCTTCGCCACAGTCGCGAAGCAGGTGCTGGCCTTGTGCCGCCGCAATCAACAGCCGGCGGTGGTCGTCGGCGTTGATCTCGATAATTTCAAGTCCATCAACGACGACTTCGGCCATGAGGCCGGTGACCACGCGCTGCGCACCTTTGCGAAACTTCTATATTCACACTTTCGTGATTCTGACGTGGTAGCACGCCTGGGCGGTGATGAATTCGCGGTGCTCTGCAGTGCCACGACTGCGGCGGAGCTGGCGGGCGCGCTTGAGCAGCTTGCTAACGAATTCACGGCGTCGGCGCTGAAGCGCGACTACCCGAAACTGAACTGGAGCTTCGGGCTCGCGGAGTACCGGCCCGATTACGATGAAACCGTCGACGATCTGCTGCGCACCGCGGACGCGCACATGTACGAGGCCAAGGTCCGGGCCAAGCGCCGACAGCAGCAACGCTGAGCGCACTGCGCGCGCCCCGCGTCAGCTCCGGGGCATACAGCGCGCGACGATCGCTGCGATCTCTCCGGGATGCGTGCGGCACAGGTCCACATTGCAATGCGGCATGTCGAGATAGGTGCTGCCCGCGGGCAATAATTCTCGCGAGCGCTCGGTGAGCTCGATGACATCGTCGCGCGGCGCCAGCGCGATCACCGGATGTTTGAGTCGCCTGAAGGCAGCCTCGGCATCGTAACGGAACACCGCGTCGTAGGCCTGGCCCGGCCAGGGTGCTAACAGATAATCGACGTAACGGCGCTGCACATCGGGAATGTCGAACGGCGGTTCGCGGTACTGGAACCGCGCCTTCCAGGCCGGCAACAGGTGCGAGCCGTCCTCGATGGGCGTCACCCGCATCTTCGCGAAGGTCTGCAGGCCTGCGGCCATTTCCTGCGGATTGAAGATCGGAATGGCGATCATGCCGAGATGGCGCACGCGCGCCGGCGCCTGCAGGGTCATTTCCAGCGCCTCGAGCGCGCCGGTGTGCATGCCTAACAAATCGACCTGGCCGCGGATGCCCAGCGCTTCCAGCGCCTCCCACATCGCCGCCGCATAGGCCGGCAGGGCCGGGGTCGCAGGCGGCGCGTCGGAAAAACCATAGCCGGGCCGGTCAGGCGCGATCGACGGCCGGCCTAACAACGGCTGCAGGTAGGTCCACATCTGGCTCGAGCGCGGCGACATGTGCAGCAGCACCAGCGGCGGGCCGCCCAGGGTCGGATCGCCGCCCTGCAGGCGCACGTGCACCTGGCCCAGCTTCGTGGCGACGATACGGCGCACCTCGGTGCTCACGTCGAAGCGCCTGCAGATGCTGGCGTGCTCGCGTCGTGTCGGCGCACGAAATCGATAACCGGCGCTGCCACGGCGGCCGGGTCTTCATGATGCATCATGTGACCCAGCCCTTCGAGCCGGGCAACTTCGAGCGTGCTGATGCACTTTTGCATCGACACCACGTCATCATCGCGCTCGAGGCGGCTCAGATATTCCGAGCCGCTGGCCAGCACCATCAGGGTCGGTGCGCTGATCTGCTGCCAGCAGGCCTCGGCTTCCTCGCGGCGATACAGCACCGGATTGACCAGACGGTGCCAGGGATCCGCGGCGATCTCGACGCCACCGTCCGGGCCCGGCCGGGTCCAGGCGTGTGCGATAAAGGCCGCGCGCTCCGCAGCTAACAACTTTTTGCGCTCCATGAGTTTGCGCGCCAGCGTGTCCGCATCCGGGTAGCGGCTGCGCTGTTTGGGTCCGGCCTGCACCGCGTTCAGCCATTGCACGTAGCGCGCCGGTGCGTCGAACGGCCGGGTCCGCGGCAGGCCGAAGCCCTCGAGCGAGACCACCCAGCGCCAGCGCTCGGGCCGGACGCCGGCATGCATCAGTGCAATATTGCCGCCCATGCTGTGACCGATGATGCGGCCCTGCGCCGCCGCCGGCAGGTAGTGAGCTAACAGCGCGTCGACGTCCGCGAGATAGTCCGGAAACCAGTAGGAGTGGTTCTGGCCATCGCTGCCGCCGAAGCCGCGCAGGTCGGGCGCTATGAAAGACCAGTCATCCGGCAGGCGGTCGACCAGGAACTGGAAGGTCGCGCCGCTGTCCTGGAAACCGTGCAACAGGAGAATGCAATTACTGTCGCCTGAACCCCAGCGCGTGACCTGCAGGCGCAGGCCGCGCACGTCGAGCATTTCGCGGCGCGGCGCGCGGCGCGGCTGGTAGGGTTCGATGCGCCCGGTCACAGCGCTCAGGCTCCGAGAAACAGCCGGAACGCCGGATTGGCCGTCTCGTCGGTGAATGCGTAATGCAGGTCGTTCAGATGCGCCATGAACTCGACGCGCTCGGCGGGCGGCACCTGGATGCCGGCTAACACGCGGCCGTAGTCTGAACCGTGGTTACGGTAATGGAACAGGCTGATGTTCCAGCGCGTGCCGACCGCCTGCAGAAAACGCAGCAGCGCCCCGGGCCGCTCGGGAAATTCAAAGCGGTACAACAACTCGTTCTCGATGCCGCGCGCATGGCCGCCGACCATGAAGCGCACATGCAACTTCGCCATTTCGTTGTCGGTCATGTCGGTGACCGCGTAGTTCCTGGCGCGCAGCTCTGCGACCAGTTCATCGCGTTCGGTGCGCCCGTGCCTCAAGCCGATGCCGACGAAGATCTGCGCCGGGTGCTGCTGCTCGTAACGATAGTTGAACTCGGTGATGCTGCGCCGGCCGATGGCGCTGCAGAATTCCATGAAGCTGCCCGGGCGTTCCGGAATTTCCACAGCTAACAAGGCCTCACGCTGGGCGCCGAATTCGGCGCGCTCGGCCACGTGCCGCAACCGGTCGAAGTTCACGTTGGCGCCGCTGTTGATCGCGACCAGCGTGCGGCCCTCGAGCCTGTCGCGCTGCACCAGTTTCTTGAGGCCGGCGACCGCGAGTGCGCCGGCCGGCTCCACCACGATGCGCGTGTCTTCAAAAATGTCCTGGATCGCGGCACAGATTTCATCGGTGTCGACCAGCAGGACTTCATCGACGAACTCGCGCGCCAGCCGGAAAGTTTCCTCGCCGATCTGGCGCACCGCGACGCCATCGGCGAACACGCCGACGCGATCGAGCGTGACCCGCTGGCCGGCGCGCATGGCTTCATACAGCGTGGCCGCATCCGCGGGCTCGACGCCGATCACGCGGATGCGTGGATTCAGGTATTTCACGTAGGTCGCGATGCCGGCGATCAGGCCGCCGCCGCCGACCGGCACGAGTATCGCGTCCACATCGCCCCCGGTCTGGTGCAGGATTTCCATCCCGATCGTGCCCTGCCCGGCAATGACGTCCGGGTCATCGAATGGATGCACGAATACCAGGTTGCGCTGCCGGCCTAATACCGCGGCCTGCGCGGCCGCGGCGTCGTAGTCGTCGCCGTGCAGGACGATTTCCGCGCCCAGCGCCGCGACTGCGCGCACCTTGATCTGCGGCGTGGTTTCCGGCATCACCACCACTGCGGGAATGTTGCGATGCTTTGCGGCCAGCGCCACGCCCTGCGCGTGGTTGCCGGCCGAGGCGCAGATCACGCCGCGTTGCGCCGCGGTGGCCGACAGGTTCGCGATGCGGTTGTAGGCGCCGCGCAGCTTGAAGGAAAAAATCTGCTGCAGGTCTTCGCGTTTCAGCAGCACCTTGTTAGCCAGCCGTTGCGACAGGCGTGGCGCCGGATCGAGCGGCGATTCGATCGCGACGTCGTAGACCCGCGCCTTGAGGATGCGCTCGATGTAGGGATTGGGCGTCACAGGCTAGGGTGTTGCTTTGACGGTTTCGCGCGCGAAAGCGGCGTAGACGCGATTGACGAACTCATCGCGCTCGGCCTTGCTGCGCGCCTGCTCTTCCGCCGACGGCTGGTGCTGCTCGATCAGCTCGGTCGTGATCTTGCCATGGGTTGTTAGCAGCTGCTCCATGATGCGCTGCCGCTCGCGCAACACCCATACCTCGGCGCCGAGTTCCAGCGTGACCGCGATCAGGTTATCGATCGCGGGATTGTCAAAAAATGCGGGTTCCGGCGCCGGCACCGGCGCCCTGGGGTTGGGTGGCGTAGACATACGCCGTAGAGCTTAGCGCGGCCGGGTCATGAAGCGAAACCGGGACTTGCCGACACGCACCACGTCGCCGTCGCGCAGCAAATGGCGCGCGACGCGGCGGCCGTTCACCAACAGGCCATTGGTGCTGCCCAGGTCTTCGATCACGGTCTGGTTCGGTCCCGCGACGACCGCCGCATGGTAGCGGCTGACAAAACGCGCCTCGACCTGGATATCGTTGTCGGCGGCGCGGCCAATGGTGACGCGGCGCGTCAGGCGATGCAGTATTTCGGTGTCGCCATCGATCAGCGCCAGGAACCGGGCGGGTCCTTCGGCGAGAACTTCTTCGCTGATGTGCGCGGTTGCGGTAGGGTCCACTTCATCTGCGTCCGAGTCCGCTTTTACGTCCTGGCCGCGCGCATAACGCAACTCGGCCTCGAGCGTATGGATCTGGTCCTCCGCCGCCTGCAGGTCGTGCTCCAGTTCGGCGATGCGCTCCAGCGGCCCGTGCGGGGCCGGGTCCGAGGGTTGCTCCATATCAGCCGCCCGACGCAGACTGGACACCAGTTCGTCGACCGGCGTGTCCGGCGCGCCACGCGGCGCGAAAGCCAGCAGGTTGTCCGGCACCGCAGGCGGCGGTGTCGCACTGCGGGCTTCGAGACTTGCCGACAGCTCAGCAACCTGGCGCTGCAGCTCGCTGACTGCCGCTTCGGCCTGCCTGACCCGGTCGCGGCTCTCAATCTCCAGCGCCGCGAGCTCCTGTTCGCGGGTCGCAAGTTCCTGGGCTCGCGCTGTTAGATCTTCTGCCTGGCTGCCCGCCTCGCGTCGTCCGGCGGCGGGGCGCAGGATCGGCAGCGCGCCCGTCTTGTCGCCGTTAGACGACAAGGACTGAGCGGCGTCGTTGTTATCACCCGATGACCCCATCCCGCAGTGATAACCGAAATCCGCCTGCTTCGCCAGTGGGGTCAGTAAACTCTGCAACCTCAATAACCATGCGTAATGTGTACATATTGATGGCGGCCCAGGCTTTGGCGGGCTGCAGCAGCATCGTGCTGGTCACCTTCGGCGGCATTGCCGGCGCGCGCATTGCTCCTTTCCCTGAGCTGGCCACGCTGCCATTGAGCCTCTCTATTCTCAGTATGGCGGGCATGTCCCTGCCGGCGGCCCTGATCATGCAGCGCATCGGCCGTCGCAACGCCTTCATCGGCAGCGCGCTGCTCGCGGCGCTTGCCGCCCTGGTTTTTGCGGTTGGCGTCGCCCAGGGCAGTTTTCTGCTGTTATGTCTGGGCGGCTCCCTGATCGGCTCTAACATGGCCTTCGTGCAGCAATACCGCTTTGCAGCAACCGAGTATCTGCCAGCGGAGCAGGCCGGTATCGGCGTTGCAACCGTGCTGCTCGGCACGCTGGTGGCCGCCATCATCGGACCGTTCACCGGCCAACTGGTGCGCAACCTCGGCGGCTGGCGCGAGTACACAGCGAGCTACGTGGCGTTAGCCGTGTTGTGCGCCGGCGCTGCAGTCGTTCTCACCCGACTGGAACCGGTGCGGATTGCTGCCGCGACCGCCAGCCGCGGCGGCCGGACGTTAGCGCAGATCGTCAGGCAGCCGGTGTTCATGCTCGCCGTGTTGACCGCCGTGGCCGCCAACGCGGTGATGAGTTTCATCATGACAGCGACCCCGATCAGCATGCATGAGTTCGACGGATTTTCCGGTGGCGAGACCAGCACGGTGATCACCGCGCACCTGATCGGCATGTACCTGCCTTCCCTGTTCACGCCGCTGCTGGTCCGGGTGTTAGGTCTGCGGGCGATGATGCTGGCCGGCATCGTCGCGATGACTGCCTGCGTGGTGATTGCAGTCTTCGTCGGCCAGCACTTCATGCATTATTTCTGGGCGCTGGTTTTGTTAGGTATCGGCTGGAACCTGATGTTCGTGGCCGCGACCACGCAGCTGACCTCGAGTTACCAGCCGGAGGAGCGTTTCCGCGCCCAGGGATTCAACGACCTGGCGGTGTTTGGCAGCCAGGGCCTGGCATCGCTCGCGGCCGGCGCCGCCATCCAGGGCGTGGGCTGGATCAAGGTGAATCTGCTGACCCTGCCTTTGTTAGGTCTGGTGGCGCTGTACCTGGTGGTTTTCAGCCGGCGAGAAACTCGCTGAGTTCCTTCGCCACGACCCCGGCCGCCACGCTGAAGAGGCCGTGGCCGTAGTCGGGTAGGTCCTGGTACTGGGCGGTGCGCAGGATCGAGCGCGCGCGCTGCGTTGCCTCCCACAGGTCGTCCCTGGGACGCAGCACCAGTGTCGGCTGCTTGATCTGGCTGAGCCGTTCGCGGGCGTTGTAATTCATGACCGCGTTCGCACCCCACCAGGCGTTGGGGCCGTTGTGCAGCTTCTCCGCAAAGCTCGCGGCTAACATCTCGAGGGTGACGCCGGGTCCGCACCATTGCTGCGAATGCTGCCACTCCCTGAGCAGATGGCTGCCGTCTTCGGCCACCGGCAACGGCCAGGGTGATTTCTTGAACGCGGCGCGTTCTGCCTCGTCGAGCACCGGCACCGCCACCAGCACCAGCTTGCGCACGATCTCCGGGCGCGCCAGCGCCACTTCCGCCGCGATCAGGCTGCCGGTGTGGTAGCCGAGCAGGTCGATCTTGCGAAACCGCATCTGGTCGATGAAATCCAGCATCGCGGCGGCATAGTCCGCGACACTGGGCGCCGCCGCTGGTGGATCGGACGCGCCAAAGCCGGGCGTGTCGGGCGCATATACGGGACGGTCGCGGCCCATGATTTCCAGTAACGGATCGAACACTCGGCCCGACATCGGGCTCTGGTGAAAGCACAGCAGCGTGGTGCCTTCGTCAAACCCGCCGCCGCCGGTCGGCATGGCATTGCGCACATGCAGCTGCCCGTAGCGGCATTCGAAGTAGGAGCGCCGCAGGCGCGGAGCCGAGGGTGAAGCGGTGATTTTGGGCATGTGCCAAAATAGTTTACTAAGCGGCCCAACCGCAATACATCTTGAGGGTTTCACGATGAAAATTTATGGCGGCTTCGCTTCCCCCTATGTCGCGCGCGTTGTCATGGCGGTTCGCGCCAAGGGCATCGACGCGCCCGTCGTTTTCCCCGAGGGCGGCATCAAGACACCCACGTTCCTGAAAATGAACCCGATGGGCAAGATGCCGGTCCTGGACGACAACGGTTTCACGGTCGCCGAATCCGCCGTCATCCTCGAATACTTGGAAGACGCCGGTGGCGGCAAGTCGCTACTGCCAAAGGAACCCCACAACCGCGCTAACGCCCGGCTGATTGCCCGCATTACCGATCTCTACCTGATGGCGCAGACCGGCGGCTTTTTCCGCAATATGAATCCCGCGCAACGCAACCAGGCCGAGGTCGATGCGTCGCTCGCCGGCACGCGCAATGCGATCCATTATCTCGACCACTACACCTATGCCTCCGGCCACTTCGTCTGCGGCAAGGAAATCAGCATCGCCGACTGCACGTTGCTGCCGTCGCTGCTGATGTTCGTGAAGTTCATCCTGCCGGCCTTTGGCGAAACCGACCCCCTGAAAGACGCGCACAAGCTGGCGCGCTGGATCGGCGCGATGCAGGCCGACGCCCAGTGGGGCCCGTTCTGCAAGGAATACGGCGACGCCTTTACCGCGTTTATCTCCACGCGACGTGGCTAACAAAACCGTGCACGGCTGGTGGGTCGAAGCCTTCGGCGGCATCGAGGCGATGCGCTGGACCGAGCGGCCCGCGCTCCAGCCCGGCCCCGGCCAGGTGCTGGTCGCGGTGCGCGCGTCCGGCATCAATTTTGCCGAGACGCGCATGCGCGCCGGCACCTATGGCGGCCAGAGCCTGCCCTTCATGATGGGCATGGAATGCGCGGGCACGGTGCTCGCATCAGGTCCGGGTGTCACCGGGTTTCGGGTCGGACAGCGCGTGTTTGGCCGCGCGCGCGGCGCGCACGCCACCGAAGTGCTGTGCGATGCGGAGCATCTGCTGCCGCTGCCGGACGAACTCAGCTTTGAAGAAGGCGCTGCCATTCCGGTTGGCTGGCTTACCGCCTGGCATGCGCTGGTCACGGTGGCGGCGGCCGACGCCATCAAGGGCAAGCGCGTGCTGATCGAGGCAATCGCGAGCAGTGTCGGCAGCGCGGCGCTGCAGATCGCGCGCTGGCGCGGCTGCTGGGTCGCGGGCACGGCGAGCCGCGATGACAAATGCCAGCGCGCGTTAGAAGCCGGCGCCGACGCGGCTTACAATTACAAGACTTCGAACCTCGCCGACTGCGTGCGCCGGGACACCGGCGGCCATGGGATCGATGTCGGCCTGATGACCATCGGTGAGGAAACCGCGGCCTCGTTGTTCGATTCCATGGCCCCTGAAGGCCACATCGTCATGTACGGCAGCACCGGCGGCCGCCAGGTGTGTTTCAACCTCAACATCGGCACGCGCAACCTGCGCCTGTCGGCGATGAGCATCTCCACCAGCGCGCGCTTCCTGCCCGAGACCATGGTCAGTTTTCGCGAGGTCGCGCTGCCGCTTTTTGCTAACAAGTCACTGCGCGCGGTGGTCGACACGGTGCTGCCGATGAGCGAGCTGCCACGCGCGCATCGCATGGTGGATGAGCGCACGCATTTCGGCAAAGTGGTACTGGTCAGCTAGGGCCTGGCCAGCCGCTCACACCGGCACGGTGACGTGCTTGCCGGCGAACACGGCCTGCCAGTTCTCGATTTCCGTCATGACCACATCGTCGACGGCATGCGCCAGGTCGGAGACGCGCTGGTAGCGCAATTCCGAATCCGGCGCGGCTAACAACAGGCTGATGCGGTCGTTGATGGCGTCGAGCTTCGCCGCGGTGACATTGGAAATCGCCGCAAAGCGCTCGAAATCACCGAAATAACGTATGCCCGCGAAAGCGCCGCCCAGGGTCGGAAACAGCACCCCGAGGAAGGTAATCGGCTTGGAGGCGGCGCCCGCCCAGGCCGCTGACCACCATCCCAGGCTGCCGCCGGCTGTGAGGACCAGGTAGGCGGCGACGGAGACGATCGCGAGCTTGAACAGCCGCACACCGAAGCCATCGAGCCTGTGATGCACTTTGGCCAGCCGGCGCGCCTTGTCGCGATGATAATCGCGCTGCGACACCACGTGATCGCGCAGCAGGTCGCGCAACGCGCTGCGCAGGTAGTTGGTTGAAACCGCAATCCGCGGCAGGCCCAGCTCGCGCAGCGTCTGGCGCGCGTACCACTCCGGCCAGGATGTGCCGGGGCCGCGCGGCCAGCGGCCCGCCGGGCGCGCGCGACCTAACAACAGCAGGATCGGCGCATGCCGCAGGTATTCCGCCACGCGTCGCGATTCAAACCAGCGGCCATGCCAGCGGCGCCGGCTTGCTATGGCGGTCAGCGTGAGAATTCCCGACAGCAGCAGGAATTCGAGCAGCGCGAACCACCACTTATGCGGTTCGGCGCCGAACGGCAGCCATAACAGGCCGCCAGTGATCGCCACCGAGGCAAGCAGGAAATTCGCGACCATGCCGCCGCGATACGCATCCGACAGGTAGGTTCCCATGCCGTTAGCCCAGGCAAATCGCGGCAGCACTGCTGCGATCAAACGGGATGCGAAACCGCTATCGCCGTCCGGCAGCGCGCAGGCAGCGCTCGCGAGCCTGGCGCCGCTGTGCGCCGCAATCTGCTCCGGCGTTTCATACTGCTGGCGCAAGCTGCGCAAACGGTCCGCCCAGCTGTCGCTGCCAAAAAGGGCTTCGATGCGCCGGTAGGCATGCAGCAGCGGATTGCTGCGCGTGTGCCAGTGCTCGCTCTGCAGCGCATCGACGCCGGAACGCGCCACCCGCGCCTGGCGCCGCACCGCGCCGGGCATGATTGGCACCAGCGACTGCGTCACCAGCTCCTGCAGTTCAGCAGCGCTGGCGAGTCCGGCCTGCGGGTCCGAGTCAAGGATCGCCAATGTTTCCGGCGTGCGCAGGATGCGCCAGCGCTCGGGCGCGCGCGCGTCCACCCACACCACCGCGGTGCCGACATCCAGCGCCGCGGCGATCGTATGCGCCGTGCCGCCGACCGCCGCGCCTGACAGGCCGTCCCAGACGGCGATCAGGAAGTCGCACTGCTCGACCATGACGCGCGCCGCCACTGCAGCCCGTTCACTGACAGCAATATCGCAGGCGCGCTGCGCATCCACACCGGCGCCGTCAGCCAGGCTCGCCAGCAGCAGGGCTGCGATGCGTGCATCCTGCTCGGCGAGCGCAAACAGCTGCGCGCCTGCGCAGGCCGTGCGCAGTGCCCGCGCACGAGCTAACACCAATGGATCCCGCACAGTATCCTCGCCCGCCAGCAACGCGGCCGCGTCGGCGGCGGATGCCGGTCGCGCGTTGACAGCAATGTTGAGTGGCACGCCGAAGGGCAAAGGCGCGGTCACTTCCCATTGCCGCGCCTGCGCAAGTTGCAACGCCAGCTGATCGCCGCCCGGCGCCAGCAGCGTGCACAGACGCGTGCGCGCAATCCAGCCCGAGGACAGCATCGCGGCTTGCGCACGGCTGGCCTCATCCAGGCAGTCGAACAACCGCGCCAGCGCCTGCTCGATCTGCGACTGGTTGGCGGCGAACGTGGGATTGAGGTCACGATGCCCGGTAAAGCCGACGCACAGTCGCACCGCCGGCGCGGCAAACGCATGTTGTGTCGGAACCGGTGGCGTCATAGACCCGCACACAATACCAAGTCGCGCGGGTTGCTGTGGCACCGCCCGCGGTTTAAGCTGAAATCCGATGGCTGCGCTCTAACGCAAACGCCGGAAAGAAAATTGTGTCAGCGCCTGATCCCATGCCAGTCAATGTATTCCTGAGCTACTCGCGCGAGGACCGCTCGCAGGCGGAAGCCGTGGTGCGGGCCCTCGAGGCACGCGGCTGCAAGGTCTGGTGGGATGGACTACTGGTTGGCGGGATAGCATTCGCCAACACCACGGAGCAGGCACTGGAAAATGCCGCCGCGGTGGTCGTGCTGTGGTCGAAGATTTCGGTCGAGTCGCACTGGGTGCGCGACGAAGCGACCCGCGGCCGCGACCGTGGCTGCCTGGTTCCGGCGACGCTCGACGGCACCATGCCGCCGTTAGGCTTTCGCCAGTACCAGGTCATCGACCTGACGCACTGGCGCGGCAAGAACGACGCACCGGAGATGGATGCCATCCACTACGCCATACGTGCCGTGAGCGGCAGTGCCAGTGGCGCGCCGCCACGCCCGGCACCGGCGCCGCGCGCGGCGCTGTCGCGCCGCAGTTGGTTGTTAGGTGCCGGCGGGGTGGGCGCCGCGACGCTGGCAGGGGCGGGATTGTTCTGGTGGCGGCGTACGACCCCTGCTCCGGCGCTTGCCAGTCCTAACAGCATCGCCGTGCTGCCGTTCGCCAACCTGAGCAGTGACAGCAACCAGAGCTATTTTTCCGACGGCCTGACCGGCGAGATTCGCGCCACGCTGGCACGCAACCGCCGCCTGGCCGTGATTGCGCAGGTTTCCTCCGAGGCGGTGCGCGATGGCCAGAAAGATGCCAGGCACATGGCTGCCGACCTGGGCGTGGCCTACCTCCTGAATGGCAGCGTGCAGCGCTCCGGCGACATGGTTCGAATCGCGACCGAACTGGTCGAAGGCCAGGGCGGCTTCAGTCGCTGGGCGCAATCCTTCGACCGGCCGATGTCTAACATCTTCGCGGTGCAAAGCGAGATTGCGGCGGCCGTGGCCAGCGCGCTGGACAGTAGGCTGACTCCGGGCGCCGCGCCGGCGGACCCGGGCGCTGCCGCGGCACAAGACTCCGGCGGTACCACGAACGTCGCTGCCTTTGATGCCTACCTGCGCGGCCGCGCACTTTACAACCGCTCGGAAAACGAAGCGTCCGATCGCGCGGCACTCGCGCAGTTCGATGCCGCCATCGCGCTCGACCCCCGGTTTGCCGCGGCGCACAGTGCGCGGGCGCGGGCCTTGTTGTCGATTGCCAATCAGTACGCGCGCGCCGATCAGACCGCCGCGCTGTACGATGCGGCCAGCCAGGCCGCGGTCGACGCGACCACGCTCGCGCCCGGATATGCAGATGCGCAGTCGACGCTCGGATTCGTGTTGTTCCAGGGCCGCCTCGACATCCGCGGCGCACGCGAGGCTTACGAAAAGTCCTACCAGTCCGGCGCCGGCGACGCGACCGTGTTAGGTCGATACGCGTTGTATGAGGCCCTGACCGGCAAGGCCAACGCCGCTGCGCCCGCCATGACGCGCGCGGTCGAACTCGACCCGCTGAATCCGCTGGTGCACCGGTCCATGGGCAGCGTGCTGTACGCGGCGCGGCGCTACGACGACATGGCAGCGCCGCTGGAACGCGCGCTGGCTCTGAATCCCAAGGTGTCGCGCGTGCACTCGGCGCTGGGCAACATGCTGTTGCAAACCGGCCGTACTGCCGCCGCACAGAAGGAATTTGCCCGCGAACCCCAGGCCATGTCGCGGCTCACCGGCCTTGCCATCGCACAGCACAAACTCAACCTGGCCGCCGAAGCTAACAAAACCTGGCAGAAACTGCTGGCCGACCTGGGCGACAGTGCGCTGTACCAGCAGGCGCAGGTCCAGTCGCAGTGGGGCAACAAGGATGCGGCCATGGCGCTGCTGCAACGCGCCCGCAAGCTCGGGGACTCCGGGCTGATATATGCGCAGACCGATCCCTTGCTCGACCCGCTCAGATCGCTGCCTGCCTTCCAGCAATTGCTACAGCAGCTCGGTTTCGACTAGGCTAGCGCACCCCATTTGGGGAGGGAGAAAACCATGACTACAAAAGCAATCCTGTCGACCCTGATCCTGACATCGGCGCTGGCCCTGACCGCGTGCGCCAAGACCGAAGCTCCGGCCCCGGCGCCAGCGCCAGAATCCGCGGCAATGGCCCCGGCCGCTGACGCGGCTGCCGCACCTGCTCCGGCGCCTGCTGCCGATGGCTCGAAAGTTGGCGGGCAAGGCGGCGGTGAAGGACTCAAGCCGTAAGTAACAAGTCTCTGGCAGGCGGCGAGCGGTTTTACGGCGCCGTCTGCCAGAAGTCTGTGACGGTTCCTAGGGCTGGCTTCCCCTGATGGTTTTGTCAATCCACGAACTGTAGGCCGCGACCCGCGTGTATACGCCGGGCTGCTTGTCTCCGGTGCAGGCCTTCAGACCCCAGCTAACAATGCCGACCACCACCGGCTTGCCGTTGGTGAACACCACCGGCCCGCCACTGTCGCCCCTGCAGGTCTTCTTCGCAGGGGCTCCGGCACAGAAAACATTGGCGTGAATCCTCCCGGGCCCATAATCGGGCACCCGCGCGCAGTCAGCTCCACTGACGACATTCAGGTCAACGCGCAGCATCACCGCATTCGGTTTGTTGCCATCCACGTTCTGACTCTTGCCCCATCCGGTCACCGTGACCGGCTCGTCAACTCCGGGCGGCGGGCCGCGATGAAAAGAAATCTCTTTGACCTTGCCGGGATCTAACGACGATTGCGCGGAACCCGCCGGCACGATGTGCAGCAAAGCGATGTCATCGAATACCGGCAATTCCGGATCCTTGTTATTGGCAAACCCCGGATATACGACGGCACGATCAACCTTGAAGATGCTGCCCTTGTCCCTGGAGATATCCGTGGCACCGACGCGAACGTTGAAAACCGTGGCCAATTTGTTGTTCACGCAATGCGCTGCTGTCAGGACCCAGTCGCGCGCGATCAGTGCCCCGCCGCACCAGTGCTGCAGCTCCCACAGCTCCTTGCCCTTGCGCGCCCAGTCTTCCCACTTCTCGGCCGGGTAAGGCAGGAATATCTCGACCTGCCACGGCGCGCTGCCGTCCTTGACCTGTTGGCCGCCGTACGAGCGGCCGCCACTCGTGTCCTGCGCGCCCGTGTTGTCAGCATCCTGGGTGCCGCCGGCGCCTGCTGCCGGCGGATTTTTCCGCGGTCGCGCGACCACCGGCAACTCCGGCGGCGGCCGCAGGAACTTTCCATCAGCCCCCTGGGCCAGATCCCGCGCCTGCCCGCCGCCTTGATCGTTATCGTTACCGGCATCCGTATTCCGGTCCTCATCTCCGGTGTCGTCGTCAGGCTCGTCCACGACCACCCATGCGTCGTCCGCTTCTTCCGATTCGTCATCGACAGCAATCGCGTCATCGCTGGGATCGTTGTTAGGCGCATTGCTGTCATCGGCGGTCGCGGCGGCGCTGAACAGCAGCAGGACCGGCCAAAGCAAATGGATTCCGCGCATGTCTGCAATCCTCAGGGTATTTCTATCCCGGTCATTTGCTCGCTGGTGTTGCCAGCGAAGTCTTCGATCATGAAGCCGACCTGATAACGGCCCGCAGGCAGCCGCACCTTCTCCACCTTGATGTCATCGAGACGATCCAGGTGCAGGACTTTTTCTGCTTCATCCTCGACTGTTAGTGTTTCTTCGCCCCTGGCGTCAATCATGACGTACACCGGTCGCAACTGGTCGCCCGCGCCCAGGTTGATTTCCCGCGGCCCGTGCGCTGTTTCCTCGACCGCGAATACCAGCTCGCCAGAGACCTCTTCGCCATTGAAATCCAGCAGAAAATTCAGCGTGACATCCAGCCACTCTGCGGTGCCATTGAGGCGCACCTGGGCCGGTACGCCCGCCCAGTAGACGTCTTCTTTGTCATCGACCTCTTCGAACTCGGTAATAGGGCAGATGAATTGAT
>JAYUGT010000319.1:0-17499 GCA_043738315.1 Gammaproteobacteria bacterium | reverse complement strand
GCGCCGTAGACCAGCACCCTGGGGCGCAGGACCCGGGTCGGGCGCCCATCCATGGCATTCTGCGTGGCATAGCGGATGAGTCGCTTCGGGTAGCCGATCTTGTCCATCACGCTGTCGCAGGCGTCGATGCAGGCCGCGCAGGCGATGCACTCGTACTGCAGGCCCTTGCGGATGTCGATGCCCGTGGGGCAGGCCTGCACGCAAATACTGCAGTCGATGCAGTCGCCGAGTCCGACCGCACGCGGGTCGGAGCCTTTCTTGCGCGCGCCGCGCGGTTCGCCGCGTTGCACGTCGTAGGTGATGATCAGGGTATTGCGATCGAACATCGCGCTCTGGAAGCGCGCGTAGGGGCAGAAGTATTTGCAGACCTGCTCGCGCAGGTAGCCGGCGTTGCCATAGGTGGCCGCGCCATAAAAGAGGATCCAGAAAGTCTCCCAGCCGCCTAACGTGCCGTGCGCAACTTCGCCGGCCAGTTCGCCGATGGGGGTGAAGAAGCCGACGAAGGTGAAACCAGTCCACAGCGAAAACGTGATCCAGAGAAACTGCTTGAACGTCTTGCGGGCGAACTTCGAGCCCGACCACGCGGCCGCATCAAGCTTCATGCGCTGCGAGCGATTGCCTTCCGCGAAACGCTCGAGCGCCAGATACACCTCAGTCCACACCGTTTGCGGGCACGCAAAGCCGCACCACAGCCGCCCGGCGAGCGCGGTGACAAAGAACAGCGCGAGCGCCGCGATGATCAGCAGCAGCGACAGGTAGATGAAATCCTGCGGCCACAAGGTCAGCGAGAAGATATGAAACTTGCGCCGCGGCACGTCGAACAGCAGCGCCTGGCGCCCTGACCATTGCAACCACGGGATCGAGTAGAAAAAACCTAACAAAAGCCAGGCTGCTGCGCGCCGCAGGCGCGCGAAATGTCCGCTTACCTCGCGCGGGTAGATCTTCTCGGCGGCGGCGTAATTGTCGACTGTATCTGGCGGTGCATCCATGTATGTGCCGGGTCTGACATTCAATCAGCGCGCTGCTGTTGCCGGCGCCTTGCCAAGGCTGCGGACGTACGCGGCGAGCAGATCCACGCGTGTATCGCCAAGTCTTGCCAGCTGCGCGGGCATCGCTCCCTGCCGGCCGAGCGCTATGGTCTGCCGGATCGCGGCCACGGAGCCGCCGTTGAGCCAGATCTGATCGGTCAGGTTCGGCGCGCCCAGGTCCTTGTTGCCTTTGCCCTCGGGGCCGTGGCAGGCGACGCATATCGTGCTGAATTTCTGCTTGCCATCGCGCAGGTCGCCAACGGCTGCTGTCCGGCCGCTCAGGGACAGCACATAGGCCAGCACGTTTTCGACGCCTTGCTCGCCCAGCGCCTCCCGCCAGGGTGCCATGACGCCGATACGACCCTGTGCAATGGTCTGGCGGATGGTGGCTGGGTCGCCGCCCCACAGCCAGTCGCCATCGGTCAGGTTGGGGAACCCCGGCGCACCCCGGCCATCTGAGCCGTGGCAGGTGCGGCAATTGTTAGCAAAGAGGTTGCGTCCAACCGCGAGCGCCTGTGGATCCCGGCTCAGCGCGTCGATGTCGCGTCCGGCGAAGCGTCCCAGCGTCTGCTTTTCGATCGCTGCGGCGCGCACGACCTCGGCCTGATGCTGTCCTGCCTGCGACCACTTGAGCGTGCCTTCGTAGTTACCCATGCCCGGATACAACACCAGCATGACGATGCTGAACGCGATCGTTCCCAGGAACAGCCACAGCCACCAGCGCGGCAGGGGGTTGTTCCATTCGCGCAGGTCGCCATCCCACACATGGCCCGTGGTGTCACCGCTGGGTGCCGAGCGCGCGCGCCGCGTGTACCAGATCAACCACAGCACTGCCGCGATGTTGAGCACCGTCAGCAGCACGACCAGGAGATTCATGCCGGAGCTCATCGTTTGTCACCCTTGCTGTGGCTTTTGCGCTGGCCTTGGCCGGCATTCAGGCCAAGGTTCACGTCTTCTTCGAGCGGCAGTGACGCCGCCTCGTCAAATTGCTGGCGTCGCTCGCGTCGCCAGGCCCAGACCACGATGCCGATGAAGGTCGCCATCAGCACGAGCGTCAAGATTCCGTTAATGATTCCCATGATCCGTCCCGATCCCTGTTAGCTCGCTATTGCCACTGCGCCGCAACCGTGCCCAGTCCCTGCAGATAGGCGATCAGCGCCTGCATTTCGCTCTTGCCCTCGACCACGGCCGCGGCGCCGGCAATGTCGGCGTCGCTGTAGGGCGTCCCCAGCCGGCGCAAGGCGCGCATCTTGCTGCCGGTTTCGTCGCCATCCAGCGGGTGTTCTTCCAGCCAGGCAAACGCCGGCATGTTGGACTCCGGCACCAGGTCGCGCGGGTTGCGCAGGTGCAGCAGATGCCACTCATCGGTGTAGCGGCCGCCGACGCGGGCGAGATCGGGCCCGGTGCGCTTGGAGCCGAACTGGAACGGGTGGTCGTAGACCGATTCGCCCGCCAGCGAGAAGTGCCCATAGCGCTCAGTTTCCGCGCGCAGCGGCCGGATCATCTGCGAGTGGCAGACATAACAACCTTCGCGGATGTTGATGTCGCGTCCTTCCAGCTCCAGCGCGCCCAGCGGCTTGATACCGGGCGCGGGCTGCGTGGCGGCGCGCGAGAAGTACAGCGGCACGATCTCGGCGATGCCGGCGACGCTGATGACGATGGCGACCAGCACGCCTAACAGCGCGGTGTTTTTTTCAATGGCTTCGTGGCTCATATTCGCAGTTCCGGGCAGGTTCAGGCGGGCATCGGCACGGGTACGGCCCGCACTTCCCGTTCCGGTGCGATCGTGCGCCACATGTTGTAGGCCATGATCAGCATGCCGGCGAACACCACCACGCCGCCTAACAGGCGGATGACGTAGTAGGGGAAGGTGGCGGCCAGCGACTCGACGAAGGTGTAAGTCAGCGTGCCGTCGGGGTTGGTGGCGCGCCACATGAGGCCCTGCATCAGGCCGGCGATCCACATCGAGGCGATATAGAGCACCGTGCCGATGGTCGTGGTCCAGAAGTGCCAGTCGATGAGCCTGACGCTCCACATCTCCTTGCGCCCGTAGAGCCTGGGCACCAGCGAGTACATGCAGCCGACGGTGATCATCGCGACCCAGCCGATCGCGCCCGCGTGCACATGGCCGATGGTCCAGTCCGTGTAGTGCGACAGGGCATTGACCGTCCGGATGGACATCATCGGCCCTTCAAACGTCGACATGCCGTAGAACGACAGCGACACGATCATGAATTTGAGGATCGGGTCCGTGCGCAGCAGATGCCAGGCGCCGGACAGCGTCATGATGCCGTTGACCATGCCACCCCAGCTGGGCGCGATCAGCATCAGCGAGAACACCATGCCGAGTGTCTGTGCCCAGTCGGGCAGCGCGGTGTAGTGCAGGTGATGCGGGCCGGCCCACATGTAGATGGAAATCAGCGCCCAGAAATGCACGATGGACAGCCGATAGGAGTAAATCGGCCGGCCGGCCTGCTTCGGCACGAAGTAATACATCATGCCGAGGAACGCCGCAGTCAGGAAGAACCCGACGGCATTGTGGCCGTACCACCATTGCACCATCGCGTCGACGACGCCGGCATAGGCCGAGTAGGACTTGAACAGGCTGACCGGCATCGCCGCGCTGTTGACAATGTGCAGCACGGCGATCGTGATGATGTAGGCTGCAAAGAACCAGTTGGCGACGTAGATGTGCGACACGCGACGCTTGGCCAGCGTGCCGAAAAACACGATGCCGTAGGCGACCCAGACGATGGCGATGGCGATGTCGATCGGCCATTCGAGCTCGGCGTATTCCTTGCCGCTGGTTATCCCGAATGGCAGCGTGATCGCCGCCGCGACAATGATTGCCTGCCAGCCCCAGAAGGTGAAGGCCGCGAGTTTGCCGGCGAACAGGCGCACATGGCAGGTGCGCTGCACGATGTAGTAGGAGGAGGCGAAGATGGCGCTGCCGCCGAACGCGAAGATCACCGCGTTGGTATGCAGCGGCCGCAGGCGCCCGAAACTGAACCACGGTAAATTGAAAGCCAGCCCCGGCCAGATCAGTTCCGCGGCAATGATGACGCCGACCAGCATGCCGACGATGCCCCAGACCACGGTCATGATGGCGAACTGTCGTACTACCGTGTCGTCGTATGTTTCTGCGGCCATAGCCGTGCTACTGGAATTCGTCACTCGTTAGGTTCTCGGCATTTTGTTAGCGGACGTGCCATCTGCGCGCTGATCCAATCCTGACCGCTGGCGGGGGGCAAAGCGGGCAGGACCGGGACCAGCGCGCAGCCGGCTTTCGACTCAGGCGACGGCACCGATGGGCGCGACCGCGACGCGCGCGCCACGGCTGCGCTTGGATATGTCGGTGACGAAACCCGGCGGTTTCACCACCAGCACGTCGCAGGGCAGGGCGTCCAGAACCTGTTCGGCGGTATTGCCAATGAATACGCGCTTGAATGCCGAGCGCGACACCGCGCCCATGACCACCAACCTGGCGCCGGTGCGTTTGGCAGTCGCGGGGATCGCGATCGCCGGCGGGGCGTTGGCGATGTGCGAGGCCGCCGGCTTGATGCGCCTGGCAGCTAACAGCTCGGTCAGCGTGACTTTGGCCTGATGCTCGGCGCCCTCGATGAGGTCACTGGCGAGGCCCGCCGCCGCGAGGCCCGCGCTGCCATCGATCAGCGTTGGCGGCGAGAAGGCATGCACGACCTGCAGTTTGCCGCGCAAAGCGGCCGACCAGCCGGCCGCGCACTGCAGGATTTCGTCATCGAGCCGCGCGGGCTTGGCATGCGCGTGCTGCGGGTCAACGGCCGCCAGCACGGTCGGATGACGATACGGCTGGGTGGACTTGACGATCAGGACCGGCAGCTCCGAATGACGCAGCAGGCCCCAGTCGGTGTACGACAGCAGCCAGGGCGCGTGATGCTTGCCCAGGTGCCTCTCGACGATGATCAGGTCCGCGTTGATCTTGTTAGCTCTGCGGATCAATGCCTCATACGCGGGGAAGTCCCAGTCCGCATGCGCCCAGGCACTGACGCCATGGCGCCGGATCCGGTGGGCAAAATTCTCCAGCCTCAGGATCGACTGTTCGCGGCGTTCGGTTTGCAGCTTGCGCAGGGACACACCGGAACGGCCGGGCATCTCCAGGTAAATCGTGTCATCCAGGCATTGAAAGAGCTCGATTTCGGCGTCCAGGGCCTTGGCGATCTGCGCTGCCTTGGTCAGCGCCGGCAGTGAAGTGGCATCTGCGTTCTTGATTCCGACCAGGATGCGGCGAATGGGTTTCATGTCGATCTCCGCGCGTAGTGTTGCCACCGGGAGCATGGGATCCTGGCCGGTCAGTGCCCATCCGCACTTGCCGGTAACCGATAGGTAGTTCTACTTAAGGCCGTAAACCCTGAGCGCATTGTCGCGCAGGAACTTGCGCTGAGACTCCGGCCGCAACCCCAGACCGTGAATCTCATCCACGGTGCGCTTGAACCCTAACACCGGGAAATCGGTGCCGAACAGGACCTTGTCCTGCCCGTAGGTGTTGATGTAATTGACGAAGGCCGGGGGCCAGAACTTCGGGCTGTGGGCGTCCGAGCCGATATAGACGTTGTCGTGCTTCCAGGCCATCGCGATCATCTCTTCCGTCCAGGGGATGCCGACGTGGATGCCGATCAGCTTCAGTTCCGGGAAGTCGCAGGCCACCCCATCGAGCGTGATAGGCCGGCCGACGCTGCGCATCGGGGCCTCCCTGGAGTACACCATCGACTGGCCGACCTGCATCTGGATGGGCACCCCGAGCTCGCAGCACTTGGCGTAGAACGGGTAGTACTTGGCATGATCCGGCGCCAGGTCATACCAGTGCGGATAGAGGTGGGCGCCAATGAAGCCCATGTTCCTGACTGCATCCTCGAGCGCCCGCACGCCATTCATCCCTTCGTAGGGATCGACGCCTGCCATGCCGTAAAAACGCCCCGGGTACTTCTCCACGGCGCGGGCGACCATCTCATAGGGCACATGGAATGAGCCGGGCAGGCCCTTGCGGCCCACTTTGGGTGCAAACAGGAAGGCGCGCTCGATGCCGGCCTCCGCCATCAGGGCCAGCTGCTCCTCGAGCGTGACCCCCTGCATATTGGCTTTCGACTTCATCTTGCCGGCGAAGAACTGCTCCTGCCAGCCCGGTCGGGTCGCAATCGCCTCCTCGGTCCAGAGGCCACAGACGATGTCGATTGCTTGATAGGAGCCGGCTGCCGTGTTCATCGGGGGATTATCGCAGAGCCGCTTGCCACCCTACGGTTAACAATCGTTGCGTGCCCGCAACATGGCCCCTGCCGCAGTTGTCCGGACATTGGTTGCCCCGGTAGCGCCATGCTAGGATGCGCCCGTTTTCGGCGTCGGGTTGGTTCCTTAGAGGGAGTTTCATATGGATCGTATTCGTGTTGCACGATTGGCCAGGGTTCTCGGCCTAACAGCAGTGTCAGCCATGGTGACGGCATTCAGCGCGCCGGTGGCGCGGGCGCAGGAAACGGCGCTCGAAGAAGTCATTGTGACCACCGCGCGACAGCGCGAGGAAGCGCTGCAGGACGTTCCGGCGGCGATTACGGCAATCACGTCGGCAACGCTGGAAGCGGCCAACGTCGAACGCGCGGCCGACTTTATACGCCTCACGCCCGGCGTCTCCCTGGTGCAGACCGCCGAAGTGGCCGACTCGCAGGTCAACATCCGCGGCATCAACGGTGCCCGCGATGCCGAGAACAGCTTTGCGCTGATCATCGACGGCGTGCTGCAGACCAACGGCGCCGCGTTCAACCGCGAATACTCCGATCTCAAGCAGCTCGAAATCGTCAAGGGTCCGCAGGGCGCCATCTACGGCCGCAATGCGGCCGCCGGCGCCATCATCGTGACGACCACCAAGCCGGGCAAGGAATTTGGCGGCGCCGCCAACGTCGGCTACGGCGAAGACAGCACGGTCACCGCCAATCTCACCTTGTCAGGCCCGATCAACCCGAACTGGGGCTGGAAGGTGCAGGCGGACTATCGCGACACCAACGGCTTCTATGACAACTCGTTCGCGACCTTCCGTGAGGGCAAGTCGGGTTTCGGCTACGCGACCGCCGGCAAAAAGAGCGTCGACGATTTCATGGGCTGGAACGTCAATGCGCGCTTCACCGGTGAATTCGGCGATGACAACACGCTGGACATCAAGGCGCACTACGGCAAGGTGGATGCAGCCTCGATTTCCTTCAACGCCGCGTTTGCGTTGCCGGTGGTTGCCTCGGTCTTCGGCATCCCGCAGTTCTCCGAAGATCCTAACAACCATGACTTCAAGTTCATCAACAGCGTGGATCCTTTCAACACGCAGGACGCGAAGGACATCTCGGTCAAGTGGGACAAGAAGCTGAGCTTCGGCAAATTGACGGCCTGGACGCTCTACAGCGACATCCAGAACGCCTTCGGCGCCGACGGTACCTCTGGCGCATTCGGCTTCTTCAACAACGACCCGGCCTGCCTGGCCTCGGCCGCCGCCACCTTCAACGGGATGTTCCCGTGGCCGCTGCCGCAGTTCCAGTTCTCGCCGGATCCGCGTACACCAGGGGCCACCGTGTTTGGCCCGTACACCCCGACGACCTGCGACGGCACCCAGTACCAGGAACGTAACCAGACCGATTACAGCTTCGAGGTGCGCCTGGCTTCGGACAGCGATGGTGCGTTCAACTGGCTGGCGGGCTTTTACTACCTCAACATTGATCGCGAAGTCGGCGTCAACACCGGCATCGACAACAACAACGGCCAGATTACCCGCAGCCTGTTCGTCCCGCGCACCCAGCTGAATTCCACCGAAGCGCTGGTCTGGGACAAGTTCAAGAGCGACATCTACGCGGGCTTTGGTTCGGTGAACTGGAAGGCGACGGATCAGTTCGAGATCGGCCTGGCGCTGCGCTATGACAGCGAACAGCGCAAGGTGAACAGCCTGGTGCCGGCGCCCACGGGGCCCTGCACGGTGATCACGCAGCCCTGCACGCGTTACATCGACACCAATCCGGCCGACGGTTTCACCGGCAATGCGCCCCTGAACCCCGGCCTGTTCCCGTCGATCAATCCCTCGGGCGTGATTGCACCCAAGAAACAGACCTTCTCGCAATTGCAGCCGAAGGTGACCTTCACCTATGAGCCGAGCCCGAACTGGACGCTGTTTGCCAACTGGGGCGTCGGCTTCAAGAGCGGTGGTTTCAACAATTCCGGTTCCGCGGCGACGGTGGACTTCTACATCAACAGCATCACCGGCGCCGGTGAGCCCGGTGGCAAGTCCGTCATCATCCGCGATGTCTTCGCCAAGGAAAAATCGACCGCGGCGGAACTGGGCTTCAAGACCAGCTTGTTAGACAAGCGCCTGACGATCGATGCCTCGGTGTATCACACCAAGGTCGACAACATGCAGTTCTTCGAATTCATGGTCGGCGCCTTTGGCCTGCTGCGCGTCGTCAACAACATCGACGAAGTCACTCTGAAAGGCGTTGAGCTGGCCGCGAACTACAGGGTAACCGATGCATTGCGTTTGTCGGCGGGCTACAGCCGTATTTCGAGCAACATCGACAAGAACACGTCGCGCCCGAAGACGGTCGGCAACAAGTCGCCGGCCACTCCGGACTACACGGTCAGCCTGGGTGCGGAGTTCAATGTGCCGGTGGGTGAGACCTGGAATGTGCAGGCCAGCGCGTTCTACAACCTGACGGGACCGACCTGGTTCCACACGGTGCAGCAAGAAACCAACCTGACCTTGTTCGCGGCGTCCTTCGGTCCGGTGCTCGGTCGCGCCGACTACAGCAAGATGCAGCGTGACTCCTACAGCACGGTGGATGCGCGCTTTGCGCTCACCAGCGCCAAGTGGAGCGTCGCGCTGATCGGCAAGAACGTCACCAACGAGAAGTACCTGCAGGAAGTGATCATGGCGCCGGAATTCGGCGGCGCGTTCATCCATCCGAGTGCGCTGCGGCGCTTGAGCCTGGAAGTAGGCTACAAGTTCTGAGCGTCAACGGCCTCGGAAGGCCTTAAGATACGACGCCGGCCGGGATACACCCCGCGCCGGCGTCTTTTTTTATGAAGCGCGACGATATCCAGTTTCCGGCCCGACACAACGCCCTGCGCGAGGATGTGCACGCGTTAGGTGGCCTGGTGGGCGAGGTGCTGCGCGAGCAGGGCGGCCTGCCGCTGTTCGACCTGGTGGAGGCGGACCGCACCACGGCGATTCGACGCCGCAACGGTGACAGCGAGGCGGCCAACGACCTCGCCGTGCGAGTGCAGAATCGCCCGCCGGAACTGGCGCGCGACCTGGTGCGCTCTTTCTCATTGTGGTTCCAGGCGGTCAATCTCGCCGAAAAAGTGCATCGGATCCGCCGCCGCCGCGAGTATTTCCTCAAGGACAGCGGCCGGCCGCAGCCGGGTGGCATCCAGGCCGCGCTCGCGCAGCTCAGGGAGCGTGGCCTCAGCCACGACCAGGTGCTCGAGTTGTTAGGAAGCCTGAGCATCGAGCCGGTCTTTACCGCCCATCCGACCGAATCCACGCGCCGCACCATCCTGCGCAAGCAGCTGCGGGTCGCCGAGCTGCTGTTCGACAGGCTCGATCCCACGCTCGCACCTAACGAAGCACGCGCCGTCTGGGGCCGCATCCGCCACGAGCTGACCACCGCCTGGCAGACCGAGGATCATCCGCGCGAGCGCCTGACTGTGGCCGATGAACGTGAGCACGTGCTCTTTTACCTGGCCGAAGTCCTGTACCGGGTGGTGCCGGCCTTTTATGAGGAAATTGCTGATGCGCTCGCGCAGCTCTACGGCGTGTCCGCGGATCCGGCGCGACTGCCCGTGCTGCTGCGTTTCGGCACCTGGGTCGGCGGCGACATGGATGGCAATCCGGACGTCAACGCCAAGTCGCTGCGCGAAACGCTGGCGCGCTCGCGCCAGGTGGTCGTCAACGCGTATTTCCTCGAGTGCCAGGAATTGGCGCAAAAGCTGTCACAGAGCGGCAGCCGCGTCGCGATTTCCGCGGACCTGCAGGCGCGCATCGATCAATACCAGACGCTGTTGCCGGGCGCGCGCAGCGCCACACCGGCGCGGCACGACCGCATGCCGTACCGCGTCTATTTCGGGCAGCTGGCCGAGCGCCTGCGCCTCACCTGGGACGGGCGTCCTAACGGCTATCAGACCGCGGCGCAGTTCGCCGCCGACGTGACCGCGGCCGCTGCCAGCTTGTTAGCCAATCGTGGCCTGCATGCAGGCTACTACCCGGTGCAGCGGCTGCTGCGCCGCATCGCAACTTTCGGCTTTCACCTCGCGTCGCTGGATATCCGCCAGGACACGGCCGTGCACCACCAGGTGATTGCGACCGGCCTCGACGACCCTGACTGGCTGCAGCGCAGTCATAGCGACCGGCATCTGCTGATCGTCGACGCGCTGGTCCGCGACCAGGGGCCGAAGCGCGAACTGGATGCCGTCGGCAAGCGCACGCTGGGAGTCTTCGAGGATATCGCGCAGGCGCGACATCGCCATGGCCGCGACGCCGTCGGCTATTACGTCGTCAGCGCGGCGGCCGGCTCCGATGATGTCCTCGCGCCCCTGTTGTTAGCTCGCTGGGCGGGCATTGACGAGGCAGGCAGCGGCGCGGTGCCGCTGGATGTCGCGCCGATGTTCGATTCCATGGACGCCCTGCGCGACAGCGGCCAGGTGATGGCGGCGCTGCTGCAGGACCCGGTCTATCGCGCCCACCTCGAGGCACGCGACCGCAGGCAATGTGTACTGGTCGGCTATTCCGACAGCAGCAAGGAAGCCGGGCTGTGCGCGTCGCGCATCGCGGTGCATGAGGCGCAGGAAAAACTGTCCGAGACGCTGCGTGCCGCGCACGAGCGGCATGTGATCTTCCATGGCCGCGGCGGCAGCATCCCGCGCGGCGGCAATCGTATCGATACCCTGGTCAGGGTCGCGCCGCCGGCGGCGATCAACGGCATTCTGCGGCTCACCGAGCAGGGCGAGGTCGTCAACCAGAATTATGGCCTGCGTCCCATTGCGATGCGGACGCTGGAGCGCGCCTTCAATGCGCTGGTCACGGCCACGGACCGGGCCCGCATCGGCGCGCTGCCGGTTGAAACCGCGGGTTGGCACCAGGTTGCAGCGCAGCTTGGCGACGCCAGCCGTGCGTATTACCGCCAGTGGATCTGGGACAACCCCGCTTTTTTCGAGTACTTCCGGCAGGCGACTCCGATCGATGTCATCGAGCGCATGCAGATCGGTTCACGGCCGGCGTACAAGTCTGAGCGCAATGACCTGGCGGACCTGCGCGCAGTTCCCTGGGTGTACGCGTGGACGCAGTCGCGCCTGGTGGTGCCTGGCTGGTTTGGCGCCGGCACGGGACTCGCGCATTTGTTAGCAACGACGGCAGTGGCGGAAGCCCGCGCGCTGTACGCCTCGTGGCCGTTCTTTCAGCACCTGGTCGACGACGTCGAGGCCATGCTGGCGCGCAGCGACCTGGAAATCGCCGGTTACTACAGCGAACTTGCCGGCCCGGCGTTGCAGCCAGTGTTTCACGAGGCACGCGACGAATATCGCCGCACGCTGGAGGCGGTGCTCGAAATCAAGTCGGCAACGCAGCTGCTCGACGGCGATCCGACTCTGCAACGTGCGATCCAGCTGCGCAATCCGTACGTCGATCCGATGAACCTGATGCAGGTTGACCTGCTGCGTCGCTGGCGCGCCGGGGGCCGGCGCGAGCGGGCCTTGTTCGATGCGCTGCTGGCCAGCATCGCCGGCATCGCGCAGGGACTGCAGAGTACCGGTTGACGCCCGCGTCAGCGATTGAGCGCAAAGCGCTCGCCGTTGTCGAACACGATTTCATTGTCCGGCCAGCGCACCGCCCCCAGGCGGGTAAATCGCCCGGGCTCATAGCCGTCCTCGATTTCGCGAAAGCGCGCGCCCACGGAAAAATCCGCGCAATACACTGCTTTGCTGACGCCCATCCAGTCGAGTGGCCCGGCGCCGGCGAACAGGTCGGGTTCGCCGCGCGAATAAAGCTGCGAGCCACCGGCGCTCCACCAGCGCCAGTAATGTCCGATGATCACCGGAGTCTCCGCGTACTCGTTCCACCAGGGCACGCGCGTGACCATGCGCCACGTGCCGCTCGCGTAAAACGGCTGCCCGCAGCGCCGCTCGAGGCCCGAGGTCAGTACGCGCACCGGATTGGCGGTCTGGTAGATCTCATCTTCGGCCGCAAGATTTTCCAGGTACGGTACCTGCGCTCGCGGATCCTGCAGCAGTCCGTGCCATTGGCGCTTTTCGCGGTCGGCGGCGAGGCTCAGCTCGCGCGGGATCAGTCCTGGCAATGCAGCTTCGTAGCTGCGGTATTGATCCAGCGTGCCGGCTTGCGGCTGCTGCAGCAGCGCGCGCACCGAATCGACATGCCAGGCCGCGTGCGTGATGCGCAGGTCATCGCGCTCCAGCGCCAGCGGCAGGCTGCCGAAGAAGCGGCGGATATCCTCGCGCTCGCGCCCGGTCGCGCGCCGGCAGCCGGCCAGCGCGGGGCGCGCGTGGTCCGGATGATCATCGAAGATCCAGCCGTTGCCAGGCTTGCGCTCCTGGCGCAGCACATTGAGCTCGTGATTACCTAACACGCATTGCGCCAGATCCCGGCCGATGAGCTCGCGCACCAGCCTGATGACTGCGGGGCTGTCCGGGCCACGATCGCACAGATCGCCGACGAACACCAGGCGCCGGCCACCTGGATGTTCGCCGTGTTCGTCGTAGCCCAGATGGCGCAGCAATTGACGCAGCGCCAGGAACTCGCCATGCACATCGCCGATGACGTCGATGGGGCCCGCCAGCAGCGGTTCGACCGTCGTGTTAGGCATCCGGGCTGCCTGTGACAGCTCCTGGGCCCGCGCGACGCTCGCGACGCAGGCGGGTAACGGTATACCAGGCGGCGGCGCTGATGAAGCCGAGCAGTACCAGCATCAACACCAGCAGCCACGTACCGACGCCGGCTGCCTCGACCAGGCCCAGTCCGATGCCGAGCGGCGTGGTCGTCAGCAAAATTGGCTTGGCTATCCGCATGCGAGTCATTGTACGCTGACGCCCAACATGAATAATTCAGCGCACCGGCGCGCCGTGATCGCGGCCGCCACATTCCTGCTAACGACAATGATGCCTGCCATGGCGGGCGAGCCGGAGGATGAAGCGCTGTACCTGCGGCGATTCGAGCAGCTGGCGAGCGCTGCGCGCGCCGGCTCGGGCCTTGAGAGCTACGATCCGCTGGAAGCGGTTGCCGGCGCCGCGCGGGTCGTGCCGCTGCCGCGCGCCCGTGCCAGTGGTGTGGGAATCGACGCCGCGGCCCTGCAGGCGGCGGATGACTACGCGGCCCGCAACAACTCGATCGCGTTGCTGGTGTTCCGCGCCGGAAAACTCGAGCTCGAGCGCTATTACCGCGGCCACCAGCCGGCGCAGACGTTTCCATCTCGTTCGCTCGCCAAGCCGATGACGGCGGTTGCGATCGGACGCGCCATTGCGCTCGGCAGGATCCGCTCGCTTGATCAGCCAGTCGCGGATTTCGTCAGCGAATGGCAGGGCGACCCGCGCCGCTCCCGTATCCTGGTGCGGCATTTGTTAGACATGCGCTCGGGATTCCTGCCGCAGGCGGCCGCGACCCGCGTCGATGACATTCTCAATCGCGCCTATCTGCATCCGCGCCACGAGGCGATCATCCTGCGCGACTACCCGGTGGTCGATGAACCGGGCACACGTTTCGAGTACAACAATGCAACCGCGGAAATGGTCGCGGTGCTGATCGAGCGCGCCACCGGCCGGCGTTACGCGGAATTTCTGTCGAGCGAAGTGCTGAAGCCCCTGGGCGCCGCCGGCGGCGATGTCTGGGTCAACCGCCCGGGCGGCATGGCGCATTCGGGTTGTTGCCTGATGCTGCCGGCGGAGAGCTGGCTCAGGCTGGCCATGCTCGTGATGCAGGATGGGCGCTGGCAGGGCAAACAGCTCCTGCCGATCGGCTACGTGGATCAGATGCGCCGCGCCACCGCAGAAAACCCGTATTACGGTCTGGGGCTCTATGTCGCCGGGACCTATACGGAAAGACGTGGATTTGCGAATCCCGAGCGCGAACCGCCGGCGCGGCGGGTCTGGCACTCGGAGCCCTATCTGGCGCGCGATCTGGTGTTATTCGACGGCAACGCCAACCAGGTCGTCTATATCGTGCCGTCGGAGCAGTTGATTATCCTGCGCGTCGGCGACGCGCCACCGCGCGGCGCAGCGGGTGAATGGGACAACAGCTTCCTGCCTAACACCCTGTTGCGCGGCATCAGGCAGCGCCTCGGCAAGGAGCCGCCCCAGCCGCGCTAGCGACGGTTCAGCAGGCGGGTGCGCGTGTACTCGGCGAAGCGGCGCGCCGCGTCCTGGGCAAAACCGATGTTGTCGATCTCCGTCACGCGGTTGGATTCGTCCAGGATTTCGCTCGGCTGCATCGCCTGCATTTTCTCAGGATCCGAGCGTGAACCATGCGCGCGCGCCAGCAGCATGGCGCCGCTGGCATCGTACACATCGACCTGCATGCGCAAGCGGCCGATGGAGCGGGCATAGGTCTTGGTCGTGGCGGCGCTAAATACCTCGGGTGCATTCAGGTAAAGATCCTGCACGCTGGCCGTGATCCGCAGCGCGCAGGCGCTGTCGCTGCTGGCCAGACTGTAGCCACCCTGGTTGCGAAACGCCTTTTCAAATTCGCGCCGCACGGCCTTGTTGAAATCCTCCTGGATCCTCTTGAGGTCCTTGGCGGAAATCTCCCGGCCATAGCTCTTGCGCGGCCAGTCGCCGGCGAACGTGAGCTCGCCGGTGCTGACACAGACCACGCGCGGCGTGGAAATGTCCGCATCCTCGCGTATATAACTGTGGTGAAAACCTGCAACCTGGACCTCGGTGAGACCCGGGGGCGCCGTAAATACGCGCTTCGCCGCGGATTTCGAGGCGGCGCCCGCCGCCGGGGCGAGGATCGCGCTGAGCACGGTGGCCGCGACAGCTAACAAAAGACGTTTTCGGTTGGCGCTCGGCATAGGCTTCTCCAGGCAGGGAGCCCACGCTAGCGCGAATTGGCGGAAGCCGCAAAGCCCGTTTTGGCGGGGTTTTTGCACCGCAGCAATCGCATACAATGGCGGTTCGACAGGGGCGCTGTCGCCATGAGGGTCTTGTATGGTTCGGCCGCAGCAGGTCGTCATTATCGGCGCCGGTATCGGTGGCTTGAGCTGCGCAGCGCTGCTGCTGCGGCGCGGCCATGACGTCAGGGTCCTGGAGCAGGCGCCAGCGCTCGCCGAGGTCGGCGCGGGCATCCAGTTCAGTGCCAACTCGACGCGGGTGCTGCGCACGCTCGGTGTGCTGCCAGCCGTGGAGGCGGTGTCGGTAACCCCGATCGAATACCGCTTTCGCCTCCACAGCAGCGGGGAGCTGCTGCAGACCATTCCGCTGGGCGCAGTTCACGCCGAGCGCCATGGCGCGCCGTATTGCCTGGCGCACCGCGCGGACGTGCACGGCATCCTGTATGCGGCCGCGCGCGCCCTGCGCGCCGATGTTGTTAGCCTGGACGCCAGGGCCGTATCGGTAACCGAAGATGACTCAGGGGCGGTCGTTCAATGCGCCAATGGGACGAGGTATCGCGCCGATCTTGTGATCGGCGCCGATGGCATCCATTCGATGCTGCGCAAACGCAATCTGGGCGATACGCCCGCGCATTTCACTGCGAACGTGGCCTGGCGCTGCATGGTGCCGGCAGCGAGATTGCCGCCGGAATTCAAGGACCCGGTGGTCGAAGTCTGGGCAGGCCCCAGGCGCCATGTGGTCATCTATCCGATTCGCGGCGGTGCCTGGATCAACTTCGTCGGTATTGTCGAGGATCCGGGCTGGCGCAATGAATCCTGGACCATGAAGTCCAGCTGGCAGGACCTGTACGCGGAGTTCGCGGACTGGCATCCGGGCGTGCGCGACATCGTGGCGGCGGTGGACCAGGACCAGTGTTATCGCTGGGCGATGCTCGATCGGCCGCCGGCGCAGGGCTGGAGCACCGGACGCACCACCTTGTTAGGTGATTCCGCGCATCCGACGCTGCCGTTGCTGGCGCAGGGCGCGAACATGGCGATCGAAGACGGCGAGATTCTCGCCCGCGCGCTGACCGAGGCCGATTCAGTCAGCGACGCGCTGCAGCTGTACCAGCAACATCGCTACCAGCGCACCGCCCGGGTGCAGACCGAGTCGGCGGCCAACGTGACCCTGTTTCACAATGACAGTGACGATGAGCTGCGGCGCATGTTCGCGGCGCGCAAGATGGATCGTGAGCGCGCTTCGTGGCTCTACAATTACGACCCCCTGACTGCGGACCTGCATAAACCATGAATGACTCCAGCCACATACGCCGCGGCTATTTCGATAGTCCGCAGGGTCAGATCCATTTCCGCTCCTGTGGCCCGGACAACGGCGAGCCCGTGCTGCTGCTCCACCAGTCGCCCTTGTCGAGCGCGCAGTTCGCGGCCGTGCTGCCGCTGTTAGGCGCGCAGGGCTTCGCGGCGCTGGCCCTCGATATGCCGGGCTTCGGCATGTCCGATCCGAATCCGGAACCGAACACGCTGGCGCAGTATGCGGCGGTCATCCCGGCGGCGCTGCGGCTGCGCGGCTGGTCGAGCGCGCACATCGTCGGTCACCACACCGGCGCGGTGGTCGGCGCCGTATTTGCCGCCGAATCACCGGCCCGCGTGCGGCGCCTGGTGCTGAATGGCTTTCCCTGGCTGAGCGACGCAGAGCGGCAGCACTTCAAGACTTTTTACTTCGGTCCCAAAGAGCCGCAGGCAGATGGCTCGCACCTGCTGACGGCCTGGCAGAATCGCCTGCGTTCGACGCCGGGCTGGACGGATCTGCAGCTGATGAATCGCTACACGGTCGAAGGGCTGGTGAGTGCCGAACACAACTGGAAGGCCTTTCCGCTCATCATCGAGGCGGACCTGACCGCGCTCTTGCGCAAACTCCAGGTGCCAACGCTGCTGTTGACCAACACCGGCGAAGACCTGTTCGAGGCAACCAAGCGCTGCCATGGCCTGCGCCCCGATTTCGCGTTCGCGCAGCTTGAGGGCGGCACTCACGATATCATTGACGAGCAGTCCGTCCCCTGGACTGAACACGTTGTGAGGTTCCTGCGTCATGAATAAATGGACCCGGCGCGCGCTCATCACGACCGGCAGCCTTGCCGGCGGCGGTTTGGTGTTAGGTGTCGGCACCTTCGTGTTTGCACCCAACCGCATTGGCCTGGGCCGGCGCAGCGCTGCGGACCGCCAGGCGCTGACCACCTGGGTTGCCATCGACGCCGCGGGCGGCATTCATGTCACGGTGCCGCATGCCGACCTCGGGCAGGGCGCGCAGACCGCGCTGGCGATGATGCTGGTGGACGAGCTGGATGGCGACTGGAGCCAGGTGA
>JAYUGT010000318.1:0-6889 GCA_043738315.1 Gammaproteobacteria bacterium | reverse complement strand
AACACCACTTGATCCCAATAGCACTGCGTCAACACAAAAAAATGCACGCTATGCAGCTGTTCCCCAATTTCCATGCCCTTTTTCAACGGCCTGCTAGGTCTCTTACAGCACCATCACGACGGAGTCGTGACTGCGCAGCTCGGCAATCAGTCCCGTGATGTGCTCAGCACTACGCGCGATAAGGTCATACGAGATCGACACATAGTTGCCGGCGCTGCTGTCGCGTTCCTGGATCGCATCGTCGCCGAGCTCCGGGGTGTGGCGGCGGACGATCGCATCGATCTCGATACGCAGGTCGGCCCGGCGCCGGCACACCACCTTGATCGGATAGGCGGTCGGGAACTGCAGCAACTCGAGGTCTTGTTCGCCCATGGCTACCAGGGCTCGGCCGCCTGCGCGACCTTGTATTGATCGAAGGCGCTGCGCAAACGGCGCCACGCCGGGCCGGGCTTTCCGGAGCCCACCGTTTTGTCGTCGAGCCGGGTCACCGGCAGCACCTCACGCAGCGCGGAGCTGATCAGGATCTCATCCGCCGCGCGCAGCTGGGCTTTGGAGATGGCGATCGTCCTGCGGGGCAGCCCGGTTTGGTCAGCCAGCAACTCGATGACGCTGCGCGTGGTGCCGAGCAGGATCTGCATGGACTCGGGCGGTGTTAGCAGAATGCCACTCACGATCACGTGCGCGGTGGCGGAGGTGGCTTCGGTCAGGAAACCCTCGCGCAACATCAGGGTCTCGCCGGCGCCGGCGTCCACGGCCGCCTGGCGCAGCAGGATGTTAGGTAGCAGCCCGACCGACTTGATGTCGCAGCGCGCCCAGCGCGGATCGGGCGCCGTGATGCAGGCAATGCCCTCAGTGGCGATGCCCGCCGGCTGCACCGGCCACGGGCCGCAAAAGGCGAACACGGTGTGCAGGTCCGGAAAAGGAGCGGGGTTGCGTCCTGCATCGGCGCCGCGCGACACCTGCAGATAGATATAAAGGTCGCCGCCGCCATTGCGCTCGATCAGTTGCCGCGTCATTTCGCGCCAGCCGGCGTCGTTTAACGGCTCGCGCAGCTGAATCGCTGCGAGGCTGCGCCGCAGGCGCGCGAAATGCTCGGCAAAGCGAAATGGCCGGCTGCCGTACACCGGCATGACCTCGTAAACGGCGTCGGCAAACAGGAAGCCGCGATCGAGCGGCGAAATCCGCGCCTCCGCCAGCGGCAGGTAGCTGCCGTTGAGGTAGCAGACGGGCAGGGGCGGCGCCATCCGGGCGGAGCTCCTGGCGACCTAACGGAACCAGAGCGCCACGGTATCGGTCGCGCGTGTCCACCAACCGCCGGTCGCGACCGCCCTGGCCGGGTACAGCGGCACCTTGGCGACGACGTCCGCGCCATCGCGCACCGCGAGCTCGCCGATGGCGACATTGGTCTGCAGCGGCGCAATCAGCGGCTCGCGCAGCGTGGCCGTGGCCTGCACCTTGACGCCTTCGCCGCGGCCGACCGTGACGAACACGTTACGCTGCAGCGTGGCGCCGACATCAGCGTTCGCGCCCTTGTAGACGCGCGGCTTGAGTATGGTGTCGCCAGCCGCGTGCACTTTGACGGTTTCGAAGAACGCGTAACCGTAGTTGAGCAGCGCTTCGCTGGCGTCTTCGCGCGCCTTGACCGACTCGCTGCCTAACACCACGGAAATCAGCCGCATGCGGTTGCGCAGTGCCGAACTCACCAGGCAGTAACCCGCGAGATCGGTAAATCCCGTCTTCATGCCGTCGACGCTCGGGTCGCGGTTCAGCAGGCCATTTCTGTTAGGTTGCCGGATCTCGTTCCAGACGAATTCGCGCAGCGCGTACCACTTGTAGTACTGCGGGAACTCGCGGATCAGCGCCCGGGCCAGGGTCGCCATGTCGCGCGCCGTGACGTGCAGCGCGGGATCGGGCAGCCCGGTGGCATTGGTGAAATGCGTGTTAGCCATGCCGAGGCGGCGCGCGTATTCGTTCATCATGGAAACGAAGCCGGCCTCCGACCCGCCGACACGTTCGGCGAGGGCGATCGAGGCGTCATTGCCGGACTGAACGATCATGCCCTTGATCAGCACCTCGGCCGGTATGTGCTTGCCGACTTCGATGAAGGAACGCGAGCCTTCCATGCGCCAGGCCTTCTCGCTAATCACGATGTCATCGGTCAGCTGCAGGCGCCCCTCGCGCAGCGCGACAAACACGGCGTAGGCAGTCATCAACTTGGTAAGACTGGCCGGTTCGAGTTTCTGGTCGGCATTCAGGCTCGCCAGCACGCGGCCGCTGTCGAAATCGATGAGGATGTGGGCGCGCACCGGCAGGTCGGGCGGCGCCGGAATGGGCACCGCGGCAGCGGCTGGCAAGCTAACAAACAGCGCGGCGATCAGGCTGGCGCCACACCAGGAGGGAATTTTCAGCATAGTTTTGACAGAGTTCCGGGGGACAGGAGCAAAGAGGCTGCGATTTTAGATCATTGCGGCGCTTGTGGATGCACGAGTCGCGCATCCGGAATGCCGATGAGCGCGAGGCGCTCGATGACATCGTCGGCCTCGGCGGCGCTGGCAACGGGTCCGATGCAGACGCGCAGCAGCGCGGCACCGCTGGCCGAGACGGTCGGTTGCAGCTCGACGCCGGAAAACCCGGCGGCGCGCAGGCGACTGGCAAGCCGCTCGGCGTTGTCGCGCGAACCAAATGCGCCGGCCTGCACGAATTGCCCGGTGATTGGCAGCGCTGCCGGTGCCAGCTGCGGCGCCGGCGTAACTGGTGCTGGAACGCTGGGCGCAACTGCCACAGGACCCGGCGGCGCTGCCGCCGCACCCGCATCGCTGGCCGCCGTGGCATCCACGACGGTGATTTCCACCGGCGCCGTGCCGTTGCGCAGCATGTCGAGCCTGGCGGCCGCAGAATACGACAGGTCGATGATCCGATCGCCGACAAAGGGGCCGCGATCGTTCACGCGCACCACGACCGCCCGGCCATTGCCGAGGTTCTCGACCCGGACGTAGGCTGGCAAGGGCAGCGTCTTGTGGGCGGCGGTCATGCCGTACATGTCGTAAGGCTCGCCGCTCGAGGTGCGCTCGCCGTGAAAACCCGGCCCGTACCAGGACGCGGTGCCGCGTTCCCGGAAGCCGCTTGCGTCCGCCAGCACGAAATAACGCCGGCCGAAGACCTCGTAACTCGCGGGATTGCCGTAGCGGCTGCGCGGTTCGGCGCGCGGTACCGGATCGGGCGGTAATTGCGGCGGCGGCGCCAGAATTTCCGGGGATGGGCCTGGCGGCGGGGGCGGGCGCGAAGCCAGCGCGCTGCAGCCCGACAGATGCAAGCCTGTTGTTAGCAAAACGAGGCCGGTGAGCTGCGCCCGCATCAGCTGCCCGCCACCGTGCGCCGGGTAATATCCGCCGCCAGGTCATGCACCGCCATGGCATAGCGAATACTGCGATTGTACTGGGTGATGACCTTGAAATTCGCCAGGCCGATGCGTACGTTAGGCCCGGATTCCAGCTCGGCAGGCAGCAGCATGGCGGGCGTTGCGTCCGGCAGCGCGCTCGTGAAGCTCACGCCCCTGGCGCGCAGCGCACCCAGCGTTTCATTCAGCTCGAGGTTGCGAAAATCCAGTTTCGCAAAAGTTGCGGCGTCGGAACTCGCCTCCAGCAGCACCGGCAGTCCCGCGCTCCAGCCATGCCCCTTGAAGTAGTTGGCGACGCTGACGATGACATCGTCCCAGTCGCGCAGCAGGTCGCGGCGACCGTCGCCGTCCGCGTCCACCGCATAGCGGCGGTAGCTCGACGGCATGAATTGTGGCGGGCCTAACGCACCGGCATAGGAGCCGCGCAACTGCTCAGGGTCGAACCCTTCGTCGCGCGCCAGCAGCAGCAGCTGCTCGAGTTCGCTGCGGAAAAACGGCGCGCGTGGCGGATAGTCGAAGCCGAGGGTCATCAGCGCGTCGAGCGCGCGCCAGGTGCCGGTGACTCGCCCGTAGGAGGTTTCCACGCCGATAATTGCTACTACGTATGCCGCGGGCACTCCGGTTTGCTGTTCCGCGCGTGCCAGCGTCGCGCGGTGCTCGGCCCAGAAGGCCGCGCCCGCCTCGATGCGCTCGGTGTTGAGGAAATTGCTGCGGTAGCGCCACCATGGCAGCACGCGCTCCGCGGGGCGGGCGATCAGCTCCAGGATGCGGGCCTGCGGTTCCGCGTCCGCCAGGGTCTCCAGCAACGCGGCCCGCGAAAAACCATGGCGCGTGACCATGCTGCTAACAAAATCCTGGATCTCGCGGCGGTTGAGGTCGAACCCGCCGCGCTGGTCGAGGAACGGCGCTTCGCCCACCGGCGGCATCGCGGCGCAGGGCAGCATTGCTGCGGCCAGCAGCAACGACAGCCAGCGGCGCACTCTGTGGCTCGGCAGATTCAAGCAACCAGTTTCCGGTGGGAATACAGTGACATCAGGATACCGAAACCCGTCAGCAACGTAACCGCCGATGTGCCGCCGTAGCTGAACAGGGGCAGCGGCACGCCGACCACCGGCATCAGGCCGCTGACCATGCCCATGTTGATGAACACGTAGACAATGAAGGTCAGCGCAAGGCTGCCGGACAACAATCGCGCGAAGGTGTTCTGGGTCTGCAGCGCGAGATAGAGCGCGCGACCTAACACAAAAAGATACAGCAGCAGCAGGATGACGGCGCCCACCATGCCAAATTCCTCGCCAACGACGGCATAGATGAAGTCGGTGGACCGTTCCGGCAGAAAATCCAGCTGGCCCTGGCTGCCGTGCAGCCAGCCACGGCCAAACACCCCGCCCGAACCGATCGCGATCGCCGACTGGATGCTGTGATAGCCGGCGCCCAGCGGATCGAGTTCGGGATTGAGGAACATCAGCACGCGGTTACGCTGGTAGTCGTGCAGGAATTCCCAGCCGATCCAGGCGCCGGCACCGGCGAGCACGGCAGCTAACAGCATGATGCGCACCTGCAGGCCGGCGAGGATCAGCACCAGGCCGCCGCCGATGATGATCAGGAGCCCGGTGCCCAGGTCCGGCTGCAGGATCGTGAGGCCGGCCGGCAGCAGCACGATGCCGAGCACGCCGGCGGTCGTGACCACGCCTGGCGGCAGGCGCCGTTCGTGCAGGTACCAGGCCGCCGTCATCGGGACCGCCAGTTTCATGATTTCCGAGGGCTGGAAGCGCACGAATCCCAGGTCCAGCCAGCGCTGCGCGCCCTTGCCGACGTAGCCGATGGCGTCAACGATGATCAGCAGCACGATGCCGATCGCAAACAACCACGGCGCACTGCGCCGCAGCAGCGAGGGCTTGATCTGCGCCACGGCAATCATGGCGATGCCGCCTAACAGAATGCGCGCGCTGCCGTCCAGCACCCGGCGCAGGCTCTCGCCGGAGGCGCTGTAGAGCACGATCTGGCCGTACAGCGCGATCAGCGCCAGGCCGACCACCAGCGGGCCATCGAGGCGCAGCTTGCTCAGCATCCGGCTTCGCCAGCCGGCCGAGAGCAATGTTCTCGAACCGAAATCGTCAGCCACTATTCGTCTCCGGTTGGGACGGGTGCCGCGGCAGTTGTCGCCGCCGGCGCAACAGCTGCGCCAGGCGGGGGCGGAAACTTGCGCATCAGGTAGGCATCCATGACCAGGCGCGCCAGCGGCGCTGCGGTGCCACTGCCGTGGCGGCCGTTCTCGACCAGGACTGCGACGGCGATGCGCGGATCTTCAACGGGGGCAAAGGCGATGAACCAGGCATGGTCGCGAAAGCGCTCGCCGACGTCTTTTTCATTGTATTTCGCGCCTTGCGCGATGCCAAAGACCTGCGCCGTGCCGGTCTTGCCGGCGATGCTGTACTCCGCGCCGGCAGCGCTGCGACTGGCCGTGCCGCCATGCGTTGCCGCGAACATGCCGTCGATGATGGTCTGCCACTGCGCGGCTTCCGCGCTAACGCCAGGCAACGGCTTCGGCGCCACGGGTGTCAGCTTCTGGGACACCGGATCGCGCAGCGCCGTGACCAGCCGTGGCGCAAAACTCGTGCCGCGATTGGCAACCACGCCCGCCAGGTGCGCCATCTGCAGCGGCGTAGCTAGCAAAAAGCCCTGGCCGATGCCGAAGATGACCGTTTCACCGGGGAACCAGGTCTGCAATTCCGCGCGCTTGAATGCTGTGCGTTTCCAGGCGGGTGACGGCAGCAAGCCGGATTTTTCACCGCTGATGTCGATGCCGGTGATGCTGCCGAGGCCGAATTTGCCGAGCGTCTCGGCCAGGCGGTCCGGGCCCAGCGCCGCGGCCACGCCATAGAAATACACGTCGCAGGACTGGGCGATCGCATGCACCATGTCCACGGAACCGTGGCCCTTCGGCTTCCAGTCGCGAAAGCGATGACTGCTGCCGGGCAAAGTGTAATAGCCCCGGCAGAAGCGCGAATCCCCTGGAACCATCACGCCGTTGCTGAGCGCCGCCAGCGCGACTACGGGTTTGATGGTGGATCCCGGCGGATAGGTGCCGCGCAGCGCCCGATTGAACAGCGGCCGGTCGATGTTGTCATTGAGCGCCGCGAATTCCGCGCGGGTCAGTCCGCGGCCAAAAAAGTTCGGGTCGAAGCCGGGCCGGCTTGCCAGCGCAATGACATCGCCATTGCGCGGATCGATGGCGACGATCGCGCCGCGCTGATTGAGGATGGCCTGTTCGGCTACTTTTTGCACGTCGAGGTCGATGCTCAGTACCAGGTTGGTGCCGGGCCTGGGCACCGTGGTACGCAGCTGCGGGACCAGCTTGCTCAGATTGTCGACCGAGCGGCCCTGGGCGTTGACCAGCACTTCGCGCGCGCCGTTCTGACCATGCAGCGGACCTTCATAGGCAGCCTCGACGCCGAGCTTGCCGATCAGGCTGGTGCCCGCATAGGCCGC
>JAYUGT010000317.1:0-17679 GCA_043738315.1 Gammaproteobacteria bacterium | reverse complement strand
CAGCGGCTTGCCGCGCGCATTGCGGCCCGCCTGTGGCAGTTCGAACACGCGCAGCCAGTAAACCTTGCCGCGATTCGAAAAGCACAGCAGCCAGTCGTGCGTGTGCGCAATGAACAGCTTGTCGATGAAATCCTCGTCCTTGACTGAGGTGGCGGCCTTGCCGCGGCCGCCGCGCCGCTGCACCTGGTACTCGGTCAGCGGCTGGGACTTCGCGTAGCCCGAATGGGAAATCGTGACCACCACGTCCTGCGGTTCGATCAGGTCCTCGGTTGCGAGGTTGATGTGCTCGAGGCTGATTTCCGTACGGCGCCTGTCGCCGTACATCTCGCGTACCGAAAGCAGTTCGTCGCGCACCACCTGCGTCAGCCGCTCGGGACGCGCAAGAATGTCGGTGAGATCCACGATCTCGGCTAACAATTCACGGAACTCGCCGAGAATCTTGTCCTGCTCCAGGCCGGTGAGTCGCTGCAGGCGCATTTCGAGAATCGCCTGAGCCTGCGCCTCGGACATGCGATAGCCGATGCCATCATTCTGCAGGCCGAGCTCGGCCGCCAGGCCATCAGGGCGCGTGACGATGCCGCCGGCGCGCTGGACCATTTCGGGCACCGCGCCGGAAGGCCAGCTTCGGCTCATCAACGCGAGCTTCGCCTCAGGTGCCGCGGGCGATGCCTTGATGAGCGCGATGACCTCGTCGATGTTAGCCAGCGCAATCGCCAGGCCCTCGAGAATATGTGCGCGCTCGCGCGCCCGCGCCAGATCGTAAATCGTGCGCCGCGTGACGACCTCGCGCCGGTGCCGCAGAAATGCCTCGAGCATTTCCTTGAGCCCGAGCAATCGCGGCTGGCCGTCGACCAGCGCCACCATGTTGATGCCGAACACCGTCTCGAGCGGCGTCAGCGCGTAGAGCTTGTTGAGCAGCACCTCGGCGTTTTCGCCGCGGCGCACTTCAATGACGACACGCATGCCGTCCTTGTCGGACTCGTCGCGCAAGCCGTCTGAGCCGATGCCCTCGATCTGCTTGTCGCGCACCAGGTCGGCGATGCGCTCCAGCAGGCGCGCCTTGTTAACCTGGTAGGGCAGCTCGGTGACAATAATGGTCTGACGGTCGCCCTTGGCGTTGTCTTCGATCGTGCAGCGCGCACGTATGGACAGACGGCCGCGGCCGGTCTTGTAAGCCTGCGCAATTTCCTGGGCGCCATTGATGATGCCGGCGGTCGGAAAATCGGGGCCCGGCACCAGCTGCATCAATCCGGCAAGGCCAATGTCCGGTTGCTCGATGACGGCCAGGCAGGCGTTGACGATTTCGGTGAGGTTGTGCGGCGGAATATTGGTAGCCATGCCGACTGCAATGCCCGACGAGCCATTGACCAGCAGATTCGGGATCCTGGATGGCAGCACGGTCGGCTCAGACAGCGACTCGTCGTAATTGGGAACGAAATTGACCGTTTCCTTGTCGAGGTCGGCCAGCAGTTCGCCGGCGATCTTCGACATGCGCACTTCGGTGTAACGCATGGCCGCCGGTGCGTCGCCATCGACCGAACCAAAATTGCCCTGCCCGTCGACCAGCAGGTAGCGCATGGAAAATGGCTGTGCCATGCGCACGATGGCGTCATAGACCGCGGTATCGCCGTGCGGATGGTACTTGCCGATCACGTCGCCAACGACGCGCGCGGACTTCTTGTAGGATTTGTTGTACTCATTGCCAAGCTCGCGCATCGCGAACAGAACGCGTCGATGCACGGGCTTGAGGCCATCGCGGACGTCCGGAAGGGCACGCCCAACGATCACACTCATGGCATAGTCTAGGTAGGACTGCCGCATCTCGTCTTCGAGGTTTACGGTCAGTACTTCACGGGCGAATTGAGTCATTCTGGCAGGGCGAAATCAACGCTAAAATAGAGGCGGAATTTTACCATGCCAGAGCCCCTCATAAAGCGGAATTAAAGCCTGAAAAATGCTCGCCTTTGACTTGATTTTTGACGCCCTTTGGGTGGTGCCAATTGCGCCTGCCCGGAGCGCTGTGCGTGACAATTCCGGGCCTGTCTCCCGGGCCTTCATGCAGGGCCCGATTGCGGCTTGCCGGAGCGCGGCATGAGCATTGCTCCCCAGCACGATCCGGCGGAAATCGGCAAGTTCGACCGGCTCGCGCACCGCTTCTGGGATACCGCCGGGGAATTCAAACCGCTGCACGCCCTCAACCCGGTGCGCGCCGCCTACCTGCAGGCGCGCTTCACACTGCGCGGCGCCCGCGTGCTCGATGTGGGCTGTGGTGGCGGTCTGTTAGCCGAGGTGCTGGCGCGTGCCGGCGCGCAGGTCACGGCCATCGATCTGGCGCCCGGCATGATCGAGGTCGCAAAACTGCATGCCCTCGAGTCGGGCCTCAACATCGACTATCGCTGCCTGGATGCGGCGCAACTGGCGGCCACGGAACACGCGAAATTCGACGTTGTCAGCTGCATGGAAATGCTGGAGCACGTGCCTGAGCCCCTGCAGATCCTGCGCACGCTGGCGCAGCTGACCCGCCCGGGCGGCGCGGTCTTCGTCTCGACCATCAATCGCACCACCCGCGCCTTTGCCGGCGCCATCGTCGCCGCGGAATACTTGTTAGGTCTGGTGCCGCGCGGCACCCACGAATTCGAGCGCCTGATCAAGCCATCGGAGCTCGCCGCCTGGGGGCGCCAGTCGGGCCTGCTGCTGCGCGACGTGTCGGGGCTGCAATACGATCCGGTATCGGGCATCGCCAGCCTGGATCGCGATCCACGGGTCAACTACCTCGCGCATTTCGAGACCAGCCCATGAGCAATGCCATGTGGCTGGCCGCCGGCCTGGTGCTGAGCGCGCTGCTGCTGGCGCTTGGCTACCTGCTCGGGCGCCTGCAGGCCAGCCGCCGCCTGGAAGACCTGCGCGCCGCGCTGCAGGGAGCCGAGTCGCGCCTCGCGACCGAAGCGGACCGCCAGCGCGAACAGATGGAGTTGCTGACGCGCAGCGAGCAGCAATTGCGCGCATCGTTTCAGCAACTCGCGGGTGACACGCTGCGGGGCAACAGCGAGCTGTTTCTGACCATGGCGCGTGAATCGCTGGCGCGCGATCAAACCGAGGCCTCGGGCCAGCTTAAGGAACGCGAGGCTGCGATGGCGGCCCTGCTCGCGCCCTTGCAGGCGGCACTGCAAAAATCCGAGGCACAGATCGCGGCGCTGGAAAAAGAACGTCACGAGGCCTACGCGGGTCTGCGCACGCAGGTCGAGTCGCTGACCACCGGTCAGCAATCCCTGACCCGCGAGACCCGCAATCTCGTGACGGCGTTGCGTCGCCCCGAGGTGCGCGGCCGCTGGGGTGAAATGACTTTGCGGCGCCTGGTGGAGCTGGCTGGCCTCGCCGAGCACTGCGATTTCACCGAGCAGCTGCACATGAACACCGAAGACGGCGCGCAACGCCCGGACATGGTCGTGCACCTGCCGCAGGGGCGTGACCTGGTCATCGATGCGAAAACGCCGCTCGACGCCTATCTCGATGCGCTGGATGCCGACAACGACGAGGCGCGGGACAGCGCACTGCGACGCCACACCAGCCAGGTCGCCGCTCGCGTCCGGGAACTTTCAAGCAAGGCTTACTGGCAGCAATTTGAACGCAGCCCCGATTTCGCGGTGCTGTTCCTGCCGGGCGATCAGTTCCTGTCGGCGGCGCTCAGCCAGCAGCCCGACTTGCTGGACGATGCACTGCGTCGCAACGTCATTATCGCCACGCCGACGTCGCTGATTGCGCTGCTGAAAGTCGTGGCGCACGGCTGGCGGCAGGAGCAGGTAGCCGAGCACGCGGCCATCATCCATTCGTTAGGCCAGGAACTGCACCGCCGCCTGAGCACCTTCACCGGCAACCTCGGCAAGGTCGGCAGAAGTCTCAATGCCGCGGTCGATTCGTACAACGCCGCAATCGGCTCGCTGGAACGCATGGTATTGCCGCAGGCGCGCCGTTTTACGGAGCTCGGCGTAACGCCCGACGCGGCGCTGACGGGTCCCGACCCGGTCGAGAAACTGGCGCGCGAGCCCGGCGCCGTCACCCAGAGCGACGCGCCCGACTGAGCCGGCCCGATTGCGCAGGAATTTCTCCCAATGTCCACAGCAGACCTGACCGCCGAGCGCCTCGAGCGCGCGCGTAATTTCGCCGCCGAAGCTACCAGCCTCGCCGGCCGCACAGTATTGGTCACTGGGGCGGGCAGCGGCATCGGTAAGGCCGTCGCGCTGGCCAGCGCTGCCGCGGGCGCGCAGGTGATACTGAGCGGCCGCAGTGTCAAGCGCCTGGAGGCCAGTTTCGAGGAAATCGTGCAGGCCGGCGGTCCCGAGCCCAGCATCGCACCGCTGGATCTGGAAAAGGCGCTGGCGCCGCAATACGATGAGCTCGCGGTTGCCATCCTGAAACGCTATGAAAAACTCGATGGCCTGGTGCACTGCGCCGGCTTGTTAGGCGTGCTGGCGCCACTGACGTATTACGACGTGCCGACTTTCTACCGGGTCATGCATGTCAATGTCACCGCTGCCTTTGCCCTGACGCAGGTATTGCAACCAGCCATGGAACAGTCCGCGGACGCCAGCATCGTTTTTACCAGCAGCAGCGCCGGTCGTCGCGGCAAGGCCTACTGGACCGGCTATGCCGCGTCCAAGTTCGCGACTGAAGGACTGATGCAGTCGCTGGCGGACGAACTGTCTAACACCCGCATCCGGGTGAATGCGGTCAACCCGGGAAAAGCCAGGACAGCCATGCGCCGGCAGGCTTTTCCGTCGGAGGATCTGGCAACGTTGCCGGAGCCCTCAAGCCTCGTCAGCCCCTATCTGTGGCTGCTCTCGGGAGCGAGCTCAGGCGTTACCGGCCTGAGCTGCGACGCGCAGTAACAGCTGCTCGGCCTCGGCGGCCGGCAGCGGGCGATGGGCGCCGCGCGGCAGATCGCGGGGCAGCTCAATACCACCCACGCGGGTCCGCAGGATCCGGCTGACAACGGCGCCGCAGCGCTCCAGCACGTGGCGCATGTCGCTCCCGCTTGCGCCCAGCGTAACGATGCGATACCAGCGATTACCGGCTTCTCCTGCAGCTTCATCCGCAGGTTCACAGATCCGCACGGTCAGCGGCGTACCGGAATCGCGTTCGCCACGCAGGATCGCCGCGACTTGCGGCGGAATCAGGCTGCCGCGAACCCGCGCGGAAAATTCCACTTCCACACTGCGCACCAGCCGCTGCAGCCGGCTGCTGAGTTCACCATCTGCGGTCGCCAGCTCGAGCCCGCCGTCGATGCGTGGCATCGGACTGATCAGGAGGAAGCGCTTGCCGGCACTGCGCGGCAGCTTGTCTAACAGCGATTTGCGTTCGTTAGGATCGTCGCCGGGGCGTAACGGGTCACCGGGCGAGCGGTGACACAGGAACAAGGTCGACGGTTCATGCGACTCGCGCAGCCGCACCGGCCGGCCGTCCAACTGCACCTTGTCGTCGAAGGTGATCTTGCTGCCCGGTGTGGCCGGCTGCCCGTTGATCTGCAGCCGCCCGGCCGTAATCCAGGACTCGACCTGCCGGCGCGAACCCAACCCCGCGCGGGCCAGGACTTTCTGAATTCGCTCGGCGGTGGCCGGGGCTTCCTTGACTGGCGGCCTCGAGGGCCTGGGACCTTGGCTGCGACGCGCGCCGGCGGGGCGTGCGCCGCGATTTATTCCGGGCCTAACGGTCGTGCTCCGGCCCCGCCGCAACCAGGCCGGGCGCGGACTCCGCATCCGCCTGATGCTCCGGTTCATCGTCGCTCGGCATGTCTTCCGCGAGTTCATCCTCGAGCGCCTGCGCCGCGGCCGACGGGCCGATCCGGACCTCGGAACTCTCGATCGGATCGTCACTGATGGGCAAGCCGGTGCCATCTTCCGACGTGCCAGGCAAATCCAGCTGCGGATTGATATCGGTCATGGCGCGGATCTCCGCCAGCGGCGGCAGTTCGTCGACGCTCCTGAGGCCGAAGTGATCGAGGAATTCGCGCGTCGTACCTAACAACTCGGGATGCCCCGGCACGTCGCGGTGACCGACAACGCGGATCCAGTTGCGATCGATCAGCGTCTTGATGATGTTCGGATTGACGGCAACGCCGCGCACGCCTTCGATCTCGGCGCGAGTGATCGGCTGGCGATAGGCGATCAGGGCCAGGGTCTCGAGCAAGGCACGTGAGTAGCGCTGCGGACGCTCCGGCCAGAGCCGCGACACGTCGCCGGCATAACGGGCACGGACCTGCATGCGAAAACCCGAGGCGGTCTCCAGCAGCTCGATCGCGCGGGATTCGTACACCGCCGCCAGCGACTTGAGCGCGGCGCGCAATTGCGCAGTCGTCGGCCGCGCCGGCTCATCGAACAACTGCGCGAGCTCGGCGATGCTGAGCGGCCGGCCCGCTGCAAACAGCGCAGCCTCCAGCACCGCCTGGAGTTCAACGGCTTTGGCCTCAACGGCCTGCACCGAATCGGACGCATCCGGATTATTGATCGAATCTTTCATTCTTCGGCCACAGAGGATGGGGCTACATAGGTTGGTTGCATTTCGGTATCGCTGACCAGCCGCAACCCATGTTGCGGTCCGGCGGCGCGTACATGCAGCGGGCCAAAGGCCTCGGCCTGCACCAGTTCAATCATACCCTCCCGCAGCAACTCCAGCAGCGCCACGAAGGTCACCGTGACGCCCATCCGGCCTTCCTCCACCTTGAACAGGTGCTGGAATTCAACGAAGGCGTTCTTCTGGACGCTGGCCAGCACATCGGACATGCGCTCGCGGACCGAGAGCCGCTCCCGCTGCACATGATGATGGGCGAACATGGCCGCCCGCGAGACCACGTCGCGGAATGCCAGGATCATTTCCTGCAATTGCACCTGCGGCAGGCTCCTGGCAGGACGCGGCAGGTCGGCGGCGACCTCCGCCTGGAACACATCGCGTTCCAGGCGTGGCAGCTTGTCGATGCCCTCAGCGGCGCGCTTGAATCGCTCATATTCCTGCAAACGGCGCACCAGCTCGGCACGCGGGTCCGCTTCTTCGTCAGCGGCATCCGTCGACCGCGGCAACAGCATGCGGCTCTTGATTTCGGCCAGCGTCGCGGCCATGAGCATGTACTCGCCCGCGAGCTCCAGCTGCATCTCCTGCATTAGCTCGATGTATTCCATGTACTGCTTGGTGATCGGCGCGATCGGAATATCGAGCACATTGAGGTTCTGGCGGCGAATCAGATACAACAAAAGATCAAGCGGCCCCTCGAAGGCGTCGAGGAAAACTTCCATGGCCTGGGGAGGGATATAGAGATCGCGCGGCACGTTCGTCATGGGCTCGCCATGTACGAGTGCAAACGGCATCTCGACCTGTTCCGGCGACAGCGCGGGCTGTGCGGTGTGGTCCTCGGCCTTGCGGTCAACGACTAATTTGAGATCGGGTTTTCCCAAAGCCTGGCTCCGGACTGGAACAACTGACAGCGTAATCAGGCGTCGCGCAGGTGCATCGCGCGCCGGACATCATCGAGCGTTTCGCGCGCCGCCTCGCGGGCCTTCTCACTGCCTTCGGCCAGTATGGTACGCACTACGTCCGGATTGTCGACAAATTCCTGCGCCCGTTTGCGCATCGCCTGGATGTCCTCCACCACCCGCTCGATCAGCGGCTTCTTGCACTCCAGGCAGCCAATGCCGGCGCTGCGGCATCCGGCCGCCGCCCACTCGCGCGTCTTGTCGTCGGAATAGACATTGTGCAGGTCGAACACCGGGCACTTGTCCGGGTCGCCCGGATCGGTGCGGCGCACGCGCGCCGGATCGGTCTGCATGGTCTTCAGCTTGTTAGCAACCTGGTCCGGATCTTCGCGCAGCCCGATGGTGTTGCCATAGGACTTGGACATCTTGCGGCCATCCAGCCCCGGCAATTTGGGCGTCCGGGTCAGGAGCACCTGCGGCTCGGGCAGTATTGCCACGCTGTCGCCATCCAGGAATCCTAACAGGCGTTCGCGATCGGCAACCGTCAGCCGGGTGTTGCTGTCGATCAGGGCGCGGGCTTTCTCGAGCGCGGTGCTGTCACCGCTCTCCTGGAACTTGCGCCGCAACTGGCGGTAGAGCGTGGCGTTCTTGCCGCCGAGACCCTTGATGGCCTTTTCAACCTTGGTTTCGAAATCCGGTTCGCGTCCGTACAAATGATTGAAACGCCGCGCGATCTCGCGCGTGATCTCCACGTGCGCCACCTGGTCTTCGCCGACCGGCACGCCGTAGGCCCGGTACAGCAGGATGTCGGCCGACTGCAGCAAGGGGTAACCGAGGAACCCGTAGGTCGCGAGGTCTTTTTCCTTGAGAGCTTCCTGTTGATCCTTGTAGGTCGGTACGCGCTCGAGCCAGCCGAGCGGCGTGATCATAGACAGCAACAGGTGCAGTTCCGCGTGTTCCGGCACGTGCGACTGGACAAAGAGCGTTGCGACGCCCGGATCGATGCCCGCTGCCAGCCAGTCGATGACCATCTCATGCGTCTGCTCGGGCAGCGCGCTGGTGTCATCGTAGCCCGTTGTCAGGGCGTGCCAGTCGGCAACGAAAAAGAAGCACTGGTACTGGTATTGCAGTTCCAGCCAGTTCTTCAATGCGCCGTGATAATTGCCGAGATGCAGTTGTCCGGTCGGACGCATGCCGGAAAGCACGCGTTTAGCTTGCGGTGTGGCGCTCATGTTGTCGCGGAATTATAGCGAAGCGGCGGCCTCGGCCCCGGATAACTACAAGCCCAGTCGCTCAATCGGCCCTTTACCGGCCCGCGTAACGACGGCTGGCGCAGCAATCAGATCAACAACGGTGGTCGGCTCGATGCCGCAATGGCCGCCGTCCAGGATGACATCGACCTGGTGCTCGAGGCGCCCCATTGCCTCGGCGCCGTCGGTAACGGGCAGATGATCGCCCGGCAACAGCAGCGTCGAACTCATCAACGGTTCGCCCAGGGCTTCAAGCAGCATCTGCGGCACCGGATGATCCGGCACCCGGATACCGATGGTGCGGCGCTTTTCGTGCTGCAGGCGGCGCGGCGTCTCGCGGGTCGCCGGCAACAAAAAGGTGTAAGGACCGGGCGTGCAGGATTTCAGGATGCGAAATTGCCAGGTATCGACCCGCGCGTATTTAGCGATTTCCGTGAGGTCGCGGCACACCAGCGTGAAGTGATGGTGGCGGTCGGTATGGCGTATGCGCCGGATGCGCTCCAGGGCGTCCTTGTCGCCGATATGACAACCTAACGCATAACAACTGTCGGTCGGATAGACGATCAGGCCTCCGGCACGCACGGCTTCGGCCGCCTTCAGGACCAGGCGGCGCTCGGGATTCTTCGCGTGCAATAGATAATAGTCTGTCAAGGGATGGTCCGTTGGCCTGGTCGGCTATCATACCTGCTGCACTCGGAAAGCCTTGTCATGCAAAGTCTGCTCACGCTCGCCCCGCTCGCGGCATTCCTGGTCGCCTACCAGGTGGCCGGTATTTATGTCGCGACCGGCGCATTGATGATTGCGATGCTCGCAGTGGTTGCGATCGACTGGCTGCGCACGCGCCATGTGCCCGCAGTGCACGGCTTCAGCCTGTTGTTAGTGTTGATTTTCGGCGGCCTGACCCTGTGGCTGCGCGACGTGCATTTCATCCAGTGGAAGCCGACCATCCTGTTTGGAGCGTTAGGTCTGGCGCACCTGCTGTCGGAATTCATCGGCCAGCGCGTGCTGGCCGAGCGGCTGATGTCGGAAATGGTGCCGGAATTCAAGGCCATCGAGGCGCGCAACTGGCGCACCGCCAATCGGGCACTGGGCCTCTATTACTGGCTCATGGCGGGCGCCAACTGGTGGGTGGCAAACCACATGTCGGAAGCCGTCTGGGTCAAGTTCAAGACCATTGGCCTGACGCTGCTGATCATGGCGTTCTTTGTATGCCTGAGCTACTGGCTCATGCGCCGACCGGAGCTGCGCAATGAGCAACCAGCCGCCTGACCGGGTCGCCAGGATTCGCGCGCTGCTGATCGCCAGCCTGGCACCGACCGAGCTGACGGTGGTGGACGATAGTGCCGCCCATGCCGGCCACGCGGGTGCCCGGGAAGGCGGCCACTACCAGGTGCTGGTACGCAGCAGCCGGTTCCAGGGGCTGCAGCCCCTGGCAAGGCACCGGCTGGTTTATGACGCATTGGCGCCCCTGATGGGCCCGGGCGGCATACATGCTCTTTCGATTGATGCCCGGCTGCCTTCATAATAGGCGTTTTGCCGACCGAACCCCTTACCGAGAACTCACGACATGAAAACCCGTTTATTGCTCCCCATCGCTGCGCTTGCCTTGGTGGCCGCCTGCAAACAGAAGCCCGCCGAGGCTCCCGCCGCCGCACCGGCAGCGCCGGTCGCCACGGTCAACGGCAAGGCGATTGGCGCAGACCTGCTCGAGACCTACGTAAAGGCAGCGGCCGGCCGAAACCTGTCCGAGCTCTCGCCGGAACAACGTTCGGAAGCCGTCGATGCGCTGGTGCGCATGCAACTGCTGGCCGATGAAGCCGATAAGCAGGGCGTTACCAAGGACAAGAACACGCTCGCAATGCTGGACCTGTCGCGCCTGGAAGTGCTGCAGCGGACCGTGACCGCCAACTACCTGAAGGGCAAAGAGCCGACCGAACAGGAATTGCGGGCGGAATACGATGCGCAGATGGCCGCTGCGCCGCGCACCGAATTTCATGTGCGCCATATCCTCGTGCAGTCGGAAGAACTGGCTAACAAGCTGATTGCGCGCCTGCAGAAAGGCGAGAGCTTCGAGAAGCTGGCGGCCACCGAGTCCGCGGATGCGCAGTCCAAGCCGCGCGGCGGTGATCTTGGCTGGGTGTCGCCGGGCAGCGCGCTGCCGCCGCCTTTCATCCAGGCTTTGTTAGGCCTGAAGAAAGGCGCGTACACGACGACCCCGGTGCGCACGCAGTTTGGTTTTCATATCCTGAAAGTCGACGAAACGCGCGAAGCGACGCTGCCGACTTTTGACCAGGTCAAGGAACGCCTGGTGCAGATCGTGCTCAGCAAGAAGATCAAGACCTACACGGATGAGTTGCTGAAGACCGCCAAGGTCGAACGCAAGTAATTGTCAGGAATCCTGGCGGCCGTTGCCGGCCGCCAGGAGCTTCTCGAGCTCCGTCTCGTCGAACACCGGCACCGCAAGCTCGGCGGCTTTCTTCAGCTTGGAACCGGCGTCGCTGCCGGCAATCACGGCTGTGGTCTTGCGCGACACGCTGCCCGAGACTTTCGCACCGAGCGCAAGCAATTTTTCCTCGGCGTCCTCGCGCGTGAAATTCTTCAGCGTCCCGGTAAGCACGTAGGTGCGGCCTGCGAGGGGTTGCGACGCGGCCACGGGCTCGGTGATCGCCGGCCAGTTGAGCCCCAGTTCGCGCAACTCCTGCAGCAGCCGCAGGTGCGCCGGATCCTGGAAATAGGCGGCGACGTTCGCGGCGATTACCGGGCCGACGTCCGGCACCGCCTCGATCACTGCGGCGTCCGCAGCTAACAACAGCGGCAGGTCGCCAAAGTGCCGCGCCAGCGACAGGGCGGTGGCCTCGCCGACGTCGCGTATGCCCAGCGCGAACAGCAGGCGCGACAGCGTCGTCGCGCGGCTGGCGGCGATCGCCGCCACGAGCTTGGCCGCCGACTTGTCGCCCATGCGATCCAGGGCCGCCAGCCGCGGCGCGCTCAACCGGAATATGTCGGCCGGCGTGCGCAGCAGGTCCGCATCAACCAGCTGATCGATCAGTTTTTCACCGAGACCTTCGATATTCATCGCGCGACGCGACGCGAAATGCCGCAAGGCTTCCTTGCGCTGCGCGGCGCAGCTATAACCGCCGGTGCAGCGCGCGACCGCCGCGTCAGGGTCGCGCACCACGCGGGAATTGCACACCGGGCAGGTTGCCGGCAGGCGCACCGGTCGCGCGTTGTCCGGACGGCGATCCAGGAGCACGCGCGCGACCTCGGGAATCACATCCCCGGCGCGACGGACAACCACCGTATCGCCGATCCGTACGTCCTTGCGCTCGATTTCATCCATGTTGTGCAGCGTCGCGTTGCTGACGGTGACACCGCCGACAAAGACCGGCGCCAGGCGCGCGACCGGTGTCAGGGCGCCGGTGCGTCCGACCTGAAACTCGACATCGCGCAGCTCCGTTTCCACTTCTTCAGCCGGAAACTTGTGCGCCAGCGCCCAGCGCGGCGCGCGCGACACAAAGCCGAGCTGAGTCTGCTGCGCTCGCTCCTCGACCTTGTACACCACCCCGTCGATTTGATACGGCAACTGCTCGCGCCGCGCACCGATGCGGCGGTAATAGTCCAGGCAGCCGGCGAGGCCGCGCACCGACTTCGCCTCCGGGCAGGTCTTGAGTCCCAGGCCGCGCAGCCAGGCGAGCAGGTCGGTCTGCCGCGCCGGCGGCTCGGCGCCCGCCACGATGCCAAGCGCATAGAAGAAGATATCCAGCGGCCGCGATGCAGTAACCCGCGGATCCAGCTGCCGCACGATACCGGCCGCCGCGTTGCGCGGATTGACGTAGGCCTTGTCGCCGCGCGCTACGGCTTCCTCGTTCATCCGGTTGAAACCGGCCAGCGGCATGAATACTTCGCCCCTGACCTCGAGTTCGCGCGGCGGGCTGCCTAACAACTCGAGCAGCACTGCGCGGATGGTCCGCACGTTAGGCGTGACGTCCTCGCCGGTGGCGCCGTCGCCGCGCGTTGCCGCGTACTCGAGCCGGCCGTCGCGGTAGAAAAGCGCGATCGCGAGTCCATCCAGTTTCGGCTCGGCGGCATACTCGATGTCGGATTCGATCCCCAGCCGCTCATGGATGCGCCGGTCGAAGGCCACGACTTCGTCGTCGCTGAAAGCATTCTCCAGCGACAGCATCGGCAGGCGATGCACGATCTCCGCGATACCGGCGCGCTGAGTGTCGCCAACGCGCTGGCTCGGGCTCGCCGGGCTGACAAGCTCCGGCCACTGGGCTTCGAGCGCCAGCAGCTCGCGCATCAGGCTGTCGTAGGCGGCGTCCGAAATCTCGGGCTCATCGAGTACGTGATAAAGATAGTTGTGGCGGGCGATTTGCCCGCAGAGCTCGCCATGGCGCGCCCTCGCCTCATCCAGCTGCGGCCGCCTGGCGCCCACGTCGCGCCGCTTCAGTCTGCGCCGGCAGCCCGCTGCAATGGCGCGGTATCGCGCAAGCCGGCGCGCAATTCCAGCGTACGTTCATCGGTCAGTCGCGCGCCGTTGGTTTCCGCCATGTCGCCGCCCAGGCGCTGCGACAGCGCCCGCGCCGAACCTAACAAAAGCTCGAACGCCTGCACCGCGGGCAGCGGACCCGGGAGCACTGCGAACAGGTTCAGGCCGGAAAAGGTCTGCGAATCGATCTGGTCGAGTTCAAAGTAACCGGGTTTGTTGAGGTTGGCGGCGCTCAGGATCACTCGCCCGTCGATACCGGCGCGATGGAAGATCCGCAGCTCGCCATAGACGTAGCCATCGCCGACCAGCGCCTGACGCACGCGCATGCCGGAAAACCGGGTGCCGGGCCGGGCGACAACCCGCAGACCGAGGATCTGCCGCTGCGTTTCATCCGGCCACTCGATCCGCAATTCCGGCGACTTGCCGAAATCAGCGGTATTGAGGACCACCGTGTCGGCATCGGCCAGTCCATAGCGATCAACATCCGCGTGAATCTGTGCATCGAGCTGCTCACCGACATCCACCATCGGCAGCGAACCTAACACCGGGTCACGGCCGACCGGGCCAATGGACGGCGCCGCCGACAACCTGTCGCGCACCGATTCATCCAGCGGCTCGGATGCGGCAACTCCCGACGTCGTGCTGTCGCGGCGCGCCTGCGCCGCCGCGCGCCGCCTGCGCCACCACTCCCAGGCCGCCAGCCCGAGCAGGAAACCGATCCCCAGCGTCAGCAGGCTAAGACGCAGCTCGCTCATGACTCAACTCGCCGTTCATGACTCAACTGGCCGCCATCCGCAGTGCTTCGTCGATGTCGACGGAAACCAGGCGCGAAACACCCGGCTCGCTCATCGTCACGCCTATCAGCTGGGACGCCAGCTCCATGGTGGCCTTGTTGTGGGTAATGAAGATGAACTGCACCCGCTGCGCCATTTCGCGCACGATGTCGCAGAAGCGACCGACGTTATGCTCATCGAGCGGCGCGTCGACCTCATCGAGCAGGCAGAACGGCGCGGGATTCAATTCGAATATCGCAAACACCAGCGCGACCGCGGTCAACGCCTTTTCGCCGCCCGACAATTGCGAGATCGTGACATTGCGCTTGCCGGGCGGTCTGGCCATGACGGCGACGCCAGCGTTCAGGGGGTCGTCGCCGACCAGTTCCAGATAGGCGTGCCCGCCACCAAACAGGCGCGGAAATTTTTCCTTGAGGCCGGTGTTGATGCGCTCGAAGGTCTCTTCGAACCGAGCCCTTGTTTCCTTGTCGATCCGGCGCATCGCCTGCTCGAGCGTATCGAGTGCCGAGGTCAGGTCCGTGTACTGGCTGTCGAGGTATTCCTTGCGCTGCGTGTTATCACGCAGCTCATCGATGGCGGCGAGGTTGACCTGGCCCAGCTTTTCGATGTCCTGACGGCGATCTGCCAGTGCCTTGTCCCAGTCGATGGTGTTAGCTGATTCAACCAGACCCGCGAGCACCTCCGCCAGCAGGAAATTAGTCGCCGCAAACTGCTCGGCGATGGACTCGCGCCGGACCCGGGTCTCCTGCGCGGTCATCCGCGCGCTCTCGAGGCCGATGCGCGCATCACCTACCCGCTGCTCGCCGCTCAGGCGCTGCTCGTCCAGCCGGCGCATTTCGGCGTCCGCCTCTTCCTGGGCGCGTCGCGCCGCCGCGAACTCGACTTCAACGTCCAGTCTCTGAGCTAACAAACCCTGCAATGCGCCTTCCAGCTCGACGATCGGCGCATCGCCGCCGACCAGCTCTGATTCGAGACCAAGGACACGCACATCGAGCTGCAGACGCTGCTCTGCCATGCGTCCGAGCCCGAGACCGAGTGAGGTTTCGGCGGAACGGCGCCCTTCGCTGCGGATCATCAGATCGCGCAGCACAAGCTGCGTCTGCTCGGCGCTGGCGCGGCAGCGCTGCAGATCGTCCCGGCGGGTCTCGCGTTCGGCGATCAGCCCGGGCTGGCGCCGGTCGAGTTCACCGAGGGCCGCCAACCCGCTTTCGAGCTCGCCATGCGCGCGCGTCAGGGCCGCCTGGGTTTCATCGCGCTCGCGCAACACCTCGGCGCTTTCATTTTCCAGGCGCTGCCGGCGCTGCACCGTTTCCTGCGAGCGTGCGCGCGAGGCTTCCAGTTGTCCGAGCAGTTCGCTGTGCTCTCGATGCGCGCTCTGAATTTGTTCCTGCGTGGCGTCGCGCTGCCGTTCCGCCGCCAGCAGCGTCTGCCGTACGTCGACCAGCGTCTGCTCGATCACCGCAACCTGGCCGTCACAGTCCTGGCACTGGGCGCGCAGATCCTTGAGCCGATGTTCACGCTCCAGCACGCCTTCATGACCGCCGGCGCCGCGATTGACGCGCAGCCAGTTGCGCCCCAGCCATTCACCACGCGCCGTCACCAGCGACTCCTCGGCTGCCAGCCGGCTGCGTTGCGCCAGGGCCTCCGCCAGCGAACCGGCGGTGCGTACCCGGCCTAACAATTCAAGCACCGCCGCAGGTCCGCGGGCACGTTCGGCGAGACTGCCGGCCTTCGCGCCAGCGCCGCCACCGGAGGTATCCAGCAGCGCCAGGCGCCCGTCGCCCAGGCCCGCCAGCGCTTCCTGCAGGCTGTCGAAACCATCGACGCACACGGCTTCCAGGTAGTCACCCAGCACGGTCTCCACCGCGCGCTCCCAGCCGGCGTCGACACTGAGGTTCTCCGCGAGTCGCGCCTTCTTCGCCAGGCCGTGGGTCGCCAGCCAGCCGGCGGCATTGCCCTCGGCGCGGCGCAGCGCTGCCTGCTGCAAAGCCTCGACCGACAACATTTCGGCGCGCGCCTTTTCGCGGCGCAGGCGCGCCGATTCAAGCTCAGTCTCCAGCCGCAGTTGCCTGGCGCGCGTCGACTGCACGTCGCCTAACGCAGCAGTGAGCGTGGTGGTCAGACCTTCGCTGGCACGGCGCGCCTGGGACTCGCGCGACGCCAGGTCACCTAACAATGCATTGGCTTCCTGGGTCGCGAGCGCGTCACGCTCGAGCGACAGCCGGTCGGCCTGCGCCTGCAGGCGCCGGATCTGATTCTCCAGTTGCTCGATGCGGGCGCGCTCGACCTGCACCGTCTGTCGTGCCGTACCGAGCTCGGCATTGAACTCCTCCCAGGAGTGCTGCGCCTGCTGCAGGCCCGCCTCGGCTGCTAACAATGCCGTGCGCGCCGCCTGGTCGGCCGCCCCCGCCTGTGCGAGGCCAGGCGCAAGCGTCTCGAGTTCGCTGCGGATCGTCACCAGGTCGGACTCATCGCGCGCGACGTGGCTGGCCAGTTCGCCGATCGAGGTGCGCAGCTGCGCCAGTTCCGAGCGCTGGCGCTCGCGCATCTCGCGGGTGTGCTGGATCTGCTGCTCGTGGCGCGATACTTCGGCGCCCAGGGTGTAATAACGGCCCTGTACCTGGCTGACGCGTTCGCTGGTTTCGACCTGAAACTGCCGCTGGGTCTCCAGGGCCGCTTCGCTGGCGCGCAATTCCGCCAGCGCCGCCTGCAGCGCGATATCGCACTCGCGCACCGCTGAATCCTGCACTTCGCTGCCACTGTCGAGTTCGCGCAGCCGCAAAGCTAACAATTCCGCATGGAGCTTGCGTTCTTCATCCTTGAGAGTCTGATAGCGGCGTGCCGTGGCCGCCTGGCGCTGCAGATGACGGATCTGCTTGTCGACCTCGTCACGCACGTCCTGCAGGCGCTCGAGGTTTTCGCGCGTGTCGCGAATCCGGGCTTCGGTTTCGCGGCGGCGCTCCTTGTAGCGGGAAATCCCCGCGGCCTCTTCGACGAACGCGCGCATGTCTTCGGTCTTGGCCTCGATGACGCGCGAGATCATGCCCTGCTCGATGATGGCGTAGCTGCGTGAACCCAGCCCGGTGCCGAGGAACAACTGGGTAATGTCCTTGCGGCGGCAGCGCGCGCCGTTGATGAAATAATTCGAACTGCCGTCGCGCGCAACCTGGCGGCGCAGCGACACTTCGCTGTAGGCCGCATAGGGCCCGCTGATCTTGCCGTCCGCGTTGTCGAACACCAGCTCAACCGATGCAGTGCCTACCGGCTTGCGCGCGTTGGAACCGTTGAAGATGACATCCGCCATGCTGTCGCCGCGCAGGTGCTTGGCCGACAGCTCGCCCATGACCCAGCGCACCGCATCGATGACATTGGATTTGCCGCAGCCATTGGGACCCACCACGCCGGTTAAATTGCTCGGAAACGCAATTGCGGTGGGATCCACGAAGGATTTGAAACCAGAAAGTTTGATACGAACCAGCCGCATGCGACTTTTTCCCCTGCTCCGGGCGGCAATAAGATGTCGGTAGTGTAAATTATTCGCACGATGAGTACGCAACCACTGCACATGATCGAAACCTTCCCGAATCCACATCCGGAACGCGATTACGACATCCGCATGCGGATGCCGGAGTTCACCTGCCTGTGTCCGAAGACCGGCCAGCCCGATTTTGCCACTCTGAAGC
>JAYUGT010000316.1:0-2809 GCA_043738315.1 Gammaproteobacteria bacterium | reverse complement strand
AGCAGCGGCGATTTACCGCCCAGCTCCAGCGTAATCTGCTTCAGGGTAACGGCGGCATCGCGCATGATCGCGCGGCCGGTGGCAACGCTGCCAGTCAGGGACACCTTGCGGATGCCCGGATGCCGGGTCAGCAATTGCCCGGTTGCGGCGGATCCCTGCACCACCTGAAAAATACCGTCTGGTGCGCCCGCCTCGTTCAGTGCCCGCGCGAGACGCGGCGCGGTCATGGGTGTCAGCTCCGCGGGCTTGAAGATCATCGCGTTGCCGCAGGCCAGCGCCGGCGCGGTTTTCCAGCAGGCAACCTGCAGCGGATAATTCCAGGCGCCAATGCCGGCCACGACACCCAGGGGTTCGCGACGGGTGTAACCGAAGGCGCTGGGCCCGAGATCCAGGTGTTCACCGGCGATCGTGGCGGCGAGCCCGCCAAAATACTCGAGGCAATCGGCACCCGAAATGACATCGACAACGCTGGTTTCCTGGATCGGCTTGCCAGTGTCGCGGGTCTCGAGCTGTGCGAGTTCGTCATTCTGCCGCCGCAGGATGTCCGCGGCACGCCGCAGCACGCGCCCGCGCTCGGTCCCAGTGAACGCCGCCCAGGCTTTTTGCGCGCGGCTCGCCTTGGCAACGGCGCGGTCGATCTCCGCGGGGCCGCTGATCGCAAAACTGGCCAGTACCTCGCCGGTGGCGGGATTGAAGCTTTCCAGCCTGGCGCGGCGCGGAGCGACACGCACGCTGCTAACAGCCGCAGACCGCGCGCTCGACTGGCGCCCCTTCGGTTTCAAACGCTTATTCAATACAAGATTCTCTTTCTTTATTAAAATATATATAATTCAATTAGTTACAATACTTATGTAACCTAAATAGTGAGCACTACAAGGCGCTTGCCCAAGCGCGCCATCCTGTACCCATCTTCAACGCGCGACGCACAAGCGGTCAATACCGCATTGACCCATCGACAACATGGCCGTGAGCACGCGATGCCAGAACCGTAGAGTGCAGGTTTTCTGCGCAGCCGGATGACGCACTTGGACAAGTCGATGCCGCAGTTGGGCATGCGTTAGCCCCCTGCCCGACCATACTTGGTCCTGAAGTACCCGCAGACAGAGGTCAGAGCGATGAGCGATGAATCAGCCGCCGCGACGAGTCACCGTCGGCCCAGCGGCCGCGAAGCCAAGCGTGCAGCCCGCAGCGCGCGCGCCGCGGCATCGGTCGCTTACATCACTCGCAAGATCCCGGAATTCGAAGTGCTGGGAACGGAAGGGCTCGAACTGCTGGAGCACAACGCCGACACGATTCTCGAGGAGATCGGCGTCGATGTGCGCGAAGATCCGGAATCACTGCAGTTGTATCGCGACGCCGGCGCCGACGTGCAGGGCGAACGCGTGCGCTTCCCGCGCGGCATGTGCCGCGAGATCGTGCAGCGCTCGGCGCCGCGCGAATTCGTCCAGCACGCGCGCAATCCCGCGCGCAACGTGCTGATCGGCGGCAAGAACACGGTATTTGCTCCGGCCTACGGCTCGCCCTTCATCCGCAATCTCGATGAGGGCCGGCGCTACGGCACCATCGAGGACTTCCACAATTTCGTAAAGCTCACCTACATGGCTAACGCGCTGCACCACTCGGGCGGCACGATTTGCGAGCCGGTCGATCTGCCGGTCAACAAGCGCCATTTCGACATGGTCTATAGCCACATCAAGCACAGCGACAAGCCCTTCATGGGCTCAGTCACGCACCCGGACCGCGCGCTCGACACGATCGAAATGGCCAAGATACTGTTTGGCCCGGACTACCTGGATCCCGTCACCGGCCGCCCGAAAACCATCGTCATCAGCCTGATCAATGCCAATTCACCGCTGACCTGGGACGCGACGATGTTAGGTGCGCTGAAGCATTACGCGCGCGCCAACCAGGCGACCATCGTCACGCCCTTTATTCTCTCGGGCGCCATGTCGCCAGTGACCATTGGCGGCACCGTCGCACAGACGCTCGCCGAGGCCTTGTCCGGCATGGCGCTCGCGCAACTGGTCAATCCAGGCGCGCCAGTCGTCATGGGTAGTTTCGCATCGTCGATTTCCATGCAGTCCGGAGCGCCCAGTTTCGGCACGCCCGAACCCGCACTGGTGCTCTATGTCATGGCCGCGCTGGCGCGCCGCCTCGGCGTGCCGTTCCGCTCCGGCGGCGGGCTCTGCGGTTCCAAGATTCCCGACGCGCAGGCGGCGTTTGAATCGGCCAACACGCTGCTGCCGACCTGCCTCGCGGGCGTAAACTTCGTGCTGCACACGGCCGGCTGGCTGGAAGGCGGCCTCGCGATGGGCTACGAAAAGTTCATGATGGATGTCGATCAGGCCGGCATGATGCATACGCTGCTCGCCGGCGTCGATATGTCGGAAAATGGCCAGGCGCTGTCGGCGATCCGCGAGGTCGGTCCCGGCAAGCATTTCCTCGGCTGCGCACACACGCAGGCCAACTTCGAAAGCGCGTTCTATCGCTCGCCACTCGCCGACAACAACAGCTTCGAACAATGGGAGGCCGAAGGCGGCAAGGACATGGCGCAGCGCGCCAACGCCCAGTGGAAGAAACAGCTGGCGGAATACGTCGCGCCGCCGCTCGACGCGGCTGTTGATGAGGCCCTGCTGGATTTCATGCGGCGCCGCAAAGACTCGTTCCCCGACTCCAATGTCGGCTAACACGCGTTAACGCCGCGGCGCGAGTCATGGTGACAGCTGCAAAACCGGCCCAGGTGTCCGCCAAGGTCGAGCGTGTCAGGGCGAACTCGACCACATCTGCAGTCGATACGCTGGCGGTCGAG
>JAYUGT010000315.1:0-17857 GCA_043738315.1 Gammaproteobacteria bacterium | reverse complement strand
CGGTTTCCCTACGCAGCGATTGGCTTCTCCGATTTCTGGCGGCGCTGGCACATCACGCTGTCGTCCTGGTTGCGCGATTACCTCTACATTCCGCTAGGCGGCAACCGCTACGGGCCGGCGCGCACTTACTTTGCGCTGATGGGAACCATGCTGCTCGGCGGGCTGTGGCATGGCGCGGCCTGGACCTTTGTGGTCTGGGGCGGACTGCATGGCAGCTACCTGATGGCGGAGCGCAAGCTGCGCGAACGTTTTTCATCCGTGGAGCTAGGCCCATTCGGTTTGTTAGCGGTGGGCCTGCTCACCTATCTGCTGGTCAACCTGACCTGGGTCTTCTTCCGCGCCAGGGATTTTCCGATTGCCTGGCAGGTGCTGCGCGGCATGGCAGGCTTCAATGGCGCGGCGAAGCCGATGCTGTCGACCTTGTTCATCGTCTCGGTGAGCTGCATCGTCACGCTGCTGGTCGGCACGCACTGGTACATGCGCGAGCGCACACTCGAATCGGTGCTGGCGCGTGTGCCGCCGGTCGTGATCGGCCTGCTGTGGGGGTTGATGGCATTCGCGATCGTGATCTCGCAGGGGAGGGGCAATGCCTTCATCTACTTCCAGTTCTAAACGGCTGACGGCCGCCGATCGCCCGGGCATTGCTCAGCCGGTGCCGGAGCGCGACATACCGCACCGGCCGTGGCCGCGCATGCTGCTCGCAGCGCTGCTGCTCGCGACGGCGCTGACAGGTGCCTGGGAATGGTACTGGCGCGACGTCGGCGCCGTACCCGGCTATCGCGACGATGAGGCGCTGTGGGCGCGCCAGCGTCGCCGCATCGATGCGGGCGAGGGCGATGCCACCGTATTGTTAGGCGCGTCGCGCACCTTTTTCGACATCCAATTGCCGGTCTGGGAACAGCTGTCGGGCCGGCGCCCGATCCAGCTCGGCCTCGATGGCACCTCGCCGCTGTTCGCGCTCGAGGACCTGGCGAACGATCCGGTGTTCCATGGCCGGCTGCTGGTGGGCATCGCCCCGGACATCTTTTTCACCGGCTTCGAATACATGGGCACGGTTGGGCCGTACTGGCGCAAGGAATCGCCGTCGCAGCGCGTCGGCAAGTGGCTGTCGATGCAGTTCGTGGAGCCGTACTTTGCGTTCTACGACCCGGATTTCGCGCTGTTCACGGTGCTGCGCCGCCAGCCCTGGCCGCAGCGTCCGGGCCAGATGAGCCGCACCCCGGTTCGCAGACTCTCGATCACCGAGGCGGACCGCAACAACTACATGTGGCGCAAGCTCGAGACCGACCGCGATTACCGCGACATCGCTCGCAACATCTGGGCCGAGCGTTTCCATGCGCCGCCGTCAACGCCCACGGAGCGCGCTGAAAACCAGCGCGTCCTCGAGGAGCAAATCAAGCGGGCCACGGCCGCGATTGCCCGGCTGCGCGCCCGCGGCGTGCCGGTGCTGTTCGTGCGCGATCCGAGCGCAGGCGAGTACCTGGCCTTTGAAAATCGCGATTTCCCGCGCACGGACACCTGGGAGCCGCTGCTCAAGCGCACGGGCGCGCCCGGTGTTCATTTCGAGGACTACCCGGAATTGCGCACCGGGTACGAGTTGCCGGAGTGGTCGCATATGACGCGCAAGTCCGCCGAGCGGTATACCGCGGAGCTGTACCGGATCATTGAGCGGGAACACGCGCTGCCGGGTGGCCAACGCTGGTAATCGGTCGGCTAGCGCTGGGCCAGCCGCTTTTTCAGGGTCGAGACCTGACCGCGCAGGAGCGTGACTTCATTGCTGGCATCATTCCAGCGCTTGGCCAGATAACCGGCAAGAAGCAACAGGCAGGTAATGCTGGCAGCGACCATAGGCGGCGGACTGTACAGGAACGCGACCCGCCTGGACCGGCGCCAGGTCTCAACAGGGTCCCAAAAAGGCCCAAAAGGACCCCGACAAGGAAAGGTTCTGCCACCCACCGTTTAAGTGTGCTACCGTAGCGCTGACCGTAGCGACCGCAGACTTACCATGCGGTCCTTGTCGTCAGACGACAGAATTCGTAACGTGATGCCCCGCGAGACTTGCTCTCCCTGATCTCAGTTCGGTTCCTGCCCGCCTGAGCGTTTGAGAGTTTTATCTATTTTTCGCGGAGATTTTTCAGTCATGACCAAGATTTATGTCGGTAATTTGCCCTTTACAGCCACCGAGGCTGACCTGCGCACGCTGTTTTCCCAGCATGGCAACGTCGATTCGGTTTCCCTGCCCACAGATCGTGAAACCGGCCGCCCACGCGGTTTCGGCTTCATCGAAATGAGCAATGCGGATGCTGCCAAAGCCATTCAATCCCTGAACGGAAAGGATATGGGTGGTCGTCCGTTGCGCGTCAATGAAGCGCAGGACAAGCCGCGCGGCGGCGGTGGTGGTGGCGGTGGCGGTGGCGGTGGCTATCGCGGCGGTGGCGGGGATCGCGGCGGTTATCGCTCGTAAGCTTTAAAGCTTAGTACCTGTCGAATAGACGGCGGCCTCACCCTGGTGAGGCCGCCGTCTTGCTTTAGGCCGCTGCGCCGAGCGCCGGTTTCTTCGGCATCATGACCATGTTGATCGCGTGAATCACGCCATTGGTCGCGGCGATGTCCGGGTGCACGATCTTGGCATCGTTGACGAACACGTCGTTCGCGCGCATCGCGATGTCGAGGGTAGCGCCTTCGATCGTCTGGATGCCACCCGTCTGTAAATCCTTGAGGGCAACCGCGTCCGGCACGATGTGCAGCGTCAGGATAGCCTTCAATTTTGGAATGTCATTCATCAGGGCGTCGATCATGCCGACCGGCAGCCGCCGGAACGCATCGTCGGTCGGTGCGAAAACCGTGAAAGGCCCGGTGGCGCGTAATTCGTCGACCAGTGCCGCGGCCTTCAGGGCACCGAGAAAGGTGGTGAATTTTCCGGCGTCGATCGCCGTGTGAACAATATTCTTCATGGGCGTGTCCTTTGATTTGGCGCGCAGTATGCGCGTGCAGCGCGCCAATTGCTGCAAATGTGACCTGTGACCACAGCTGCCGCGACATAAAGGCATTTGCCGCCGGCGCAACTGTGTATATTGCCGCCTCACACTTGCCGGAAGCGCCGTGGCTGCTTCTAACAAGATTCCCCCCTCTATGTATTTGATCCGCAGCGCGGGCCGCTTGCTGAAGCGTTCCGGTGTGCTGCGTGGAGATTTTTAGCTGGACACTTTCACCTTGGTCGTCGTTATTGGATTGCTGCTGCAATGCGCTGCATTTGCGGTGCTCGTCGTGTTGGACGGATCGCGGGTTTCCTGATAGTTGCTGTGGCGGTGTCGCCATGCTGTTAGCTGCGCGGCATGCGTTTCAGCAGCTTCATCCACTTGCCAGACGCCGGTTCACGGCCCTGCGTCACGATGAACACGCGGTTGCGGGCGTCGGGGTGCACGGCGGTCACGATCGCCACTTCGGCGAGATCGGCGCGCGAGATCGAGCCCGCCGGCGGCGGGCCGTTAGGATCCGCGGGCGCGGTGGGGGCGCGCATGGCAATTTCATCGGCCGAGACCTGGTAGTCCTTCTGCGCGATCAGCGCGATGGACCACTGATTGGCGGGCCGCGGCCGGATACCGGTCGGCCGCAGGATCACGTATTCCAGGCCCGAGGCGATCATGGCCTTCTCGGCATCGCGTTTCGCTGCAAACCCCTTGACGAACATCTTGGGCCATTCCGACTCGGGTCGGCCGACGGTCATGCCCGTGATCAGGACGATGCGTTTCACGCCGGCCGTTTTCGCGGCGGCGATCACGTTCTGCGTGCCGCCGAGGTCCACGGCCTCGAAGTTGTTAGGTCCGGTGGCATCGCGCGTCGCGGCCGCGTTGATGACCACCTGGATGCCCTGCATCGCCGGCCCCAGGGTTTCGGGCTTGGTGATATCGCCCTGCACCCAGTCGCGCTCGCCCGGAAAGCGCTCCTGCGCCTTGGCGAGATCACGCACCAGCAGCCGCGGTTTGGCGCCGATCGCATCCAGCGCCCGGACGATGTCGCCGCCGTTATTGCCGGTGGTGCCGATGACCAGGATATGGGTTGCGCGGATCTTGGCCGCGAGCGCGGCAGAGGCGGGTTCGCCCGCGAAGGCTGGGTTGCAGGCCAGCGCGCTCAGGCACAGAAGACCGCCAATCCGCAGCCGCATGACGCGGCGCCTAACACTGTGTGACATGAATACTCCGGATGAATAACGAGTGAGCTTATTGTACGGTGGGCGCGGGTGTTCCAGCCACTCGCTGGTAGTAATCCGGGTAGTCCGCGCTCAGTCCCTTGAAGCGCCGATGGATCCACCAGTACTGGTCCGGAATCCGGGTCGCATCGTCCTCGATCAACTGATGCAGCCGCCGCACATCGGCAACGGCGTCGCCGCTCGGATAATCGGCAAAAGGCGGGTGAATGGTCAGGCGGTAGCCGCGCGCATCGGGCAGGCGTTCGTGCGACATATATAAGACTTTCGCGCCGGTCAATTCTGCCAGGCGGGAAGTATGCACGTTGGAGGCGGCCGGGATGCCGAAAAACGGCACCATTTGCGCGCCTTTCTTGCGGAAGCTCTGGTCCGGCGCATACCAGACGATTTCATTCCTGCGCAGTGCGGAAATCATGCCGCGAATATCGTCGTAACGCACCGCCGTGCCGGCGAGCCGGGCGCGCGCGCGGTTCGACACGGCAGCTAACACGGGGCTGCGGACGGGCTTGTACAGGACGCAGAGCGGCCGGGACGCGCACAGGATGCGCGCGCTGATCTCGAGCGTCGTAAAATGCGCTGTTAGCAAAATGACACCATGGCCGGCCTGCTTGGCCTGATCGAGATGTTGCAGCCCTTCGATGGTTGACAGTCGGCGGATGCGCTCAGCGGAGCTCCACCAGCTCATCGCAGATTCACACACGGCCCGCCCCAGGGCGCTGAATTGCCGCTTGAGCAGAGCTTCGCGCTGTACCCCGGTCAGCCCGGGAAAGCAGAGCTCGAGGTTACGGCGCGCAATGCGCCGGTACTTCGGGACCAGGCCCCGGGCCAGGAAGCCCAGTCCCCGACCCACGGCCATGATCGCCCGGTAGGGCAGGAATTCCACGATGCGCAGGATGCCGATCCCGAGCCAGCTGGGCCAGTAACGCGGCGCTACGGACTGCAGGAACGTCAACTCAGGCGCACTCGGCATCAACAAAACTCCGCAAGACTATTCGGTTAGCCGCGGGCCGCAGCCGGAAGATTTAGCCCTGCAGGCGGAGGTGCCGGGCGCCCATTTCGAGTGCCAATGCTGCCCTTTTGCCGCCTGAAGTGCAATCGCTGCGCCCATCCTGTTAGGTTGCGGGAAATTGGCCGCGCGCAGCCCTTGATTTCCAGCGGCGCGCCGTCATGATCACAGGCCGCATGCATCCACCCTTGAAATCATCCAGCAGCATATCGCTGGACCTGCGCTCCATCGTCAACGTTTTCCGTTTCAGCCGCCGCGCCCTGGAGCTGGTCTGGACCACGAGCCGGGCGCTGACCATCGCGCTCGGGGTCTTGACGCTGATCGCCGGCGCCTTGCCGGCGGCCGTCGCCTGGGTCGGAGCGCACATCGTCGACTCGGTTGTTAGCGCGATTCGCACCGGCGGGTCCGACACCGACACGGTCATCCGCTGGGTCATCATGGAAGGCCTGCTGGTGGCCGCAATCGCCGCCGCGCAGCGCGGCCTGTCGTTCTGCCAGTCGCTGCTGCGCGCGCAGCTCGGTCAGCGCGTCAACGTGATGATTCTCGACAAGGCGCTGACCCTCGATCTTGCGCAGTTTGAAGACTCGGAGTTCTACGACAAGCTGACGCGCGCACGGCGCGAGGCCTCGAGCCGGCCGCTGTCGCTGGTCATGCGCACCTACGGACTGGCGCAAAACGCCATTTCGCTGGTCAGCTTCGGCGCCTTGCTGGTGAAATTTTCGCCCTGGACCGTGGTGGTGTTGTTCGCCGCGGGCCTGCCGGCGTTCATCGCCGAAACCAAGTTCTCGGGTGATGCCTTTCGTCTCTTCAAGTGGCGCGCGCCGGAAACGCGCATGCAGATCTATCTGGAAACGCTGATTGCGCGCGAAGACTATGCCAAGGAGGTCAAGCTCTACGGTCTCGGGCCGCGACTGTTAGGTCGTTATCGCGCCATCTATGACAAGTTGTACCTCGAGGATCGCGCGCTGACGATCCGCCGCGATGTCTGGGGTTTCCTGCTCGGCCTGGTGGCGACGCTGGCGCTGTACGGGGCCTACGCCTGGATCGCGGTCACCGCGGTGGCCGGCGCCATCACCTTGGGCGCCATGACCATGTACCTGATGCTGTTTCGGCAGGGGCAGAGCGCGGTGTCGGCCGTGTTGTCTGCAGTCGGCGGCATGTACGAGGACAATCTCTACCTGTCCACGCTCTACGACTACCTGGAAACGCCGGTGGTGATGCCGCACGGGCGTCTCGTGCTGGGGCCAAGCCCCGGTGACGGCGTGCGTTTCGAGAATGTCAGCTTCAGCTACCCGGGCGAGGCACGAGCGGCACTGCGCAACGTGTCGCTGCATCTCAGGCCAGGATCGAGTCTCGCGCTGGTCGGCGAAAACGGTTCTGGCAAGACCACGCTGATCAAATTGCTGACCCGGCTGTACTCACCGACGAGCGGGCGCGTCCTGCTGGATGGGCTGGACCTGCAGCAATGGGACGCGGACGCTTTGCGCACGCGGGTCGGCGTCATCTTCCAGGACTTCGCGCGCTACCAGATGCTGGTCGGTGAAAATGTCGGCGCCGGCGACGAGCTGCATTTCGAGGACGAGCAGCGCTGGCGCAGCGCGGCGGTCAAGGGCCAGGCGGACAAATTCATCGAGGACCTGCCGCAGGCGTATCGCACCCAGCTCGGCAAATGGTTCAAGGATGGTCGCGAGCTGTCGGGCGGCCAGTGGCAGAAAATCGCGCTCGCCCGCGCCTTCATGCGCACCCGCGCCGATGTGCTGGTGCTGGATGAACCGACCGCGGCAATGGATGCGCAGGCGGAAGCGGATGTGTTCGAGCATTTCCGGCAGCTGGCCCGCGACCGGATGACCATCCTGATTTCACACCGCTTTTCGACCGTGCGCATGGCCGACCAGATTGCCGTGCTCGATGAAGGCGCCGTGGTTGAATACGGGACGCATGCCGAGCTGTTAGACATGAACGGTCGCTATGCAACGCTGTTCAACCTGCAGGCGCGGGGGTACCGTTAGCGCATGAGATTGGGCTGGAAGCACCTCCCGCTGCTGGTTCTGGCGGCTGTCGCGTCGGCTTCGCATGACGAAAGCCAGGGCCTGCGTTTTGTCGAAGGCGCTGGCGTTGATAACACCGCCTGCCTCGACCACGACCTGCCTTGTGCCAGCATTCAATATGCGTTGCGCCAGGCCGCGTCCGGCAACACCGTGCGGGTGGCGGCAGGTATTTATTCCGTCGGCGACCTGGAGCCGGAGCAGTTTTTGTTCGGTGGCCGCAAGGCAGCCGGCGGCTACAGTGCCGCAAGCGAATACGATATCCAGGATGCCGCTGCCAATCGCACCGTCTTGTTAGGTGTCGATCCGCGCTACCGGCTCGCCATGGCCAAGCAGGGCTTCACCTGGGCTGCCAGCCGTGAGAATGCCGAAAGCGGCATTTTTGACCTTGCCACGCCGCCCGCTTTGCAGGGCAAGGGCGCCGCGCCCGCGACCTGCCAGGCGGGATTCGCCGGGCAGTTTCCCTGCCGCAATGTGGATTTTCTCGCGCAGCTGACGCTGGCCGATTTTTCCACGCGCCCTTCGTCGGCGGCCAATGTCTGGGGATTGGTCGATCTCAATGACAATCGCGAGTATGCGGTCATCGGCCTGCGCAATGGCACGGCCATCGTCGATGTCACCGATCCGGCCAATCCGCGCGAAGTGACCACCATCCCGGGCAACAGTTCCACCTGGCGCGAGGTCAAGCTGTACCAGGTTCGCGATACGGCGGCGAATCGTTATCGCGCCTACGCCTATATCACCACCGAGGCGCCAGGCAGCGGCCTGCAGGTCATCGACCTGTCCGGGCTGCCTAACAGCGCGAGCCTCGCGACCACGCTGACGGACACCGGCAGCCAGCACACGGCCTATGTATCGAACATCAATTACGCGACCAATGTCGCGTTGCCCGGCGCGCAGGCCGTCCTGTATCTCGCCGGCAGCAATGTTGCGGGCGGTGCCTGGCGCGCCTACAGCCTGGCCAATCCGGCACAACCGCAGCTGGTGGGCACCGCGACGCCCGGCAGCGGCTACATGCACGACTCCACCAGCCTGCTGCTGACCGATGCGCGCACCTCGCAGTGCGAGCCGGGGCACAACCCCTGCGAAGTGCTGGTCGATTTCAATGAAACGACCATCGATCTGTGGGACGTGACTAACAAGTCGCTGCCTGTCAGGTTGTCGACCACCACGTATCCGGGCGTCGAGTACACGCACTCCGGCTGGCCGTCGAGCGACCAGCGCTTCATCATGGTCCATGATGAGCTGGACGAGATCCGCCGTGGCTTCAATACCCAGATCTACACGCTCAACATCGACAACCTGCGTTTTCCGACCATCGTGACCAGCTTCCGGGGCCTTGATACCACGACTGATCACAACGGCTACACCAAGGGCAATAGGTATTACGTTTCCCACTACCGCCGCGGCCTGGTGGTGTTTGACGCTACGAATCCGGCGCAACTGGCCGAGATCGGCAATTTCGACACCTTCCTGGTGCCTGCAGCTAACAGCGCAGGCACCGATGGCGCCTGGGGCGTGTATCCCTTCCTGCCGTCCGGGACGATCCTGATCAGCGATATCAGCAACGGCCTCTTTATATTGCGTGAACAGGCGGCTAACCCATCAGGGCGGCTCGCTTTCGTTGGCAGCAGCGCCACGGTGGTCGAGGGAGCGGGCCCGGTCACCGTCCGGGTGGAGCGGGCCGCCGGCTCGACCGGCGCCGTCAGCGTCAGTTACAGCACCGCCAATGGCACGGCGCTGGCCGGCACCGATTACACCGCGGCCAGCGGCACGCTGCAGTGGGCCGGCGGTGAAACGGGCGAGCGCACGGTAGTCATCCAGGTAGCTAACAACACCAGTGTCACCGGCAATCGGAATTTTCAACTGGTTTTGTCGAATCCCAGCGGTGGCGTAGTTCTCGATGGCACAAATAGCTATGCGATCACCATCCAGGAAGACGATGTCGCCGCGCCGCCGCCTGTTGCCGCGTCTGGCGGTGGTGGTGGATGGATCGAGCCGTGGCTTCTGCTGTTGCTGATGCTGCTGGCTTGCGGACAGTTCCTGCCCGGCAGGGTCAAGCGCAACTAGTCCAGCGGGCTAGGCAGGCTCCAGCACCACGACCGGAATTTCCCGCGCCGTGCGTGCCTGATACGTGTCGAACGCCGGATAAATCGCGGCCATCCGCTGCCACAGGCGTGTCCGCTCTTCGCCTGCCGCGACGCGCGCGCGAACGCGCAGCTTGTCCGCCTTCACCTGGATGTCAGCTAACGGATTGGCCTGCAGGTTCAGGAACCAGGCCGGATGTTCCGCTGCGCCGCCCTTGGAGGCGATGATCACGTGCTTGCCATCGAAGTGGCCAAAAATCAGCGGCAGCATCAAGGGTTTGCCGGAGCGCCGCCCGGTGGTCGTCAGGATCAGGGTCGGTACCCGGGCGGGTCCGCCGATAGCGCGGAAATCGACATAGAAACCGTCTTCGCCGTTGCTGCGCAGGTAGCGTTGCAGGTGCTCCGCCATCCAGTTCTTATTGTTGGGATCGATGATGAAGTCCGGCATGTCTGTTGCTCCCGGCCGCGAATTTGCGGGCATCATCGTACACCATCATTGGGCGAACCCTGGTTCAGCTTATAGACACGCAATTGCGCGGCGCCGTTTCGATTTGTTAGGACGTCGGGTGCCGATCACCGCATCCTCTAACACTGGATGGTCGATCCGCCTTTGTCCGGGGATGGCGCGCGCATCAGGGAAATCGCAACAAACGGCATACGCCGCTACACCGGGGGCGCAGCGACCCGACAGCGGGATTCAGGCCGGTGCCGGCTGTGCGCCGCGGACCAGGCGGCCGGGCAGGGCGCCGCTCGCGACGCCGTCGCGATAGGTGATTTGTCCGGCCTTGATCGTGTAGCGGTAACCGTGCGCCTGCTGATGCAGCCGGCGTGCTCCCGCAGGCAAGTCACGCCGCGTCGTGGGTGCGTCAACGCTCAACCGCGGCAGGTCGATAACGTTCAGATCAGCCTGGTAGCCGACGGCGATGCGTCCGCGATCCTGCCAGCCGACGGCGTTGGCGGTCTTGCTGGTCAGGGCGGCAATCGCGGCGGGCAGGTCGATTTTGTCGTCGCCCACCGCATCGCGCGACCAGCGCATCAGGAACCAGGTTGGAAAGCTGCAGTCGCAAATCATGCCGTAGTGCGCGCCGCCATCCGACAAGCCTAACAATGACGACGGGTGTTGGAGTAAAAATCGGGACGTGCGCGTGGTGTTGGCATCGTAATTGATGGGCAAATAGAATATTGAGCGCCCTTCGTCTTCAAGGTAGGCGTCGTAGACGTAGTCCGCCACGCTCCTGCCGGCCGCGGCGGCGAGACGATCGAGCCGCGTTTCGGGGCGGGGTTCGTAACAGGGCGGCGATCCGAGCCGGTAGACCTCGCTGGCGCTCTGCACGAACTGCACGTACACAAAGTTGCTGTGTTGCGGCTTTTCCTGCAGCAGCCGCGCCCGCAACGCGGGGTCCCGTAAAGCCGCCACCTTGGCCGCGAGCGGCAGATCGGTGAGCGGTTTATAGCTCGGATGAAACACGAACGGGTTGAAACTCAGATCCAGACCAAACAGCAGGCTTGTTGGTCGCGGCGCCACCTGGCCACGTATGCTGAGTCCCGCTGCAAGCGCTTCGTTCATCAGCTGCGGTACCTTGAGCCACTCGTCGCCTCGCGCCCCGATCGGAGTCAACGTGAATGATACCGGCCGGTTCGCGGCTACTGCGATCCTGCGGATCAGCGCAAACTCGACCAGCGGATCCTGGTCGATCGCCGGCACCAGCTGGAACACGCCCTTGTTAGCATCACGCAGGCCGCCGGCGATCTGCAGTAATTCCTCTTCGCCCGAATTGAGGCTGGGTGCCGGATCGCCCGCACGGGTGCGATGCGCGTAAACGCGCGACGTCGTAGCGCCCAGCGCACCGGCATCAAGCGCCTCGCGCGTCAGCGCGCGCATCGCGGCCATGTCCGCCGCGGTCGCGTGCCGGTCGGAGGCGCGCTCGCCCATCACGTAGACGCGCAGCGCGGAATGCGGCAATTGCGCGCCGACATCGACGTCGAGGCGGCGCCCGGCTAACGCATCGAGGTACTGCGGAAATGTCTCCCAGTTCCAGGGCAGTCCCTTTGCCATCACTGCTTCTGGGATGTCCTCGACCCCTTCCATCACCTCGATCAGGTAGTCGCGCTGCTGCGGACGACAGGGCGCGAAGCCCACACCGCAATTGCCCATGACCACGGAGGTGACACCGTGCAACGAGGTCGGCGCCAGGGTGTTTTCCCAGGTGCATTGCCCGTCGAAGTGGGTGTGGATGTCGACAAATCCCGGGGTCAGCAGGCAGCCGCCCGCGTCGATTTCAGTGGCGCCGCGGCCTGCCACCTGGCCCACGGCAGCGATGCGACCGTCCTGTACCGCGACGCTGCCGCGTACCGGATTGCCGCCCACGCCATCGTGGATTTCCGCGTTGTGAATCAACAGGTCGAATTTGGCCATGACGCCCTCCCTAGCCCGGTGGGCAAAGGTTAGCATGGCAATACATGACCACTGCCATTCTCGTTGCGTTCAGCCTGTTCGCGCTGGTCTCCTCGATCACGCCCGGACCTAACAACGTGATGCTGCTGGCCTCAGGCGTGAACTACGGGTTCCGCCGAACCTTGCCGCATATGCTCGGGGTCACGCTCGGCTTCTCGGTCATGCTGGTGGTGGTCGGTCTGGGCCTGGCGGAGTTCTTCCTGCGCGTGCCGGGCTTCTATCGCGTGCTGCGCTGGGCCGGCGCCTTGTATCTCGTTTACTTGGCGGTGCGGATTGCAACTTCCGGACCCGTGACGACCGACACCGGCCGTGCTAACAAATCGCGGCCTTTCGGCTTCATGGCAGCGGCGCTGTTCCAATGGGTCAATCCGAAAGCCTGGGTCGTTGCCGTGACCGCATTCAGCGCCTACGTTCCGGCAGGAACATCGTCAACATGGATCCTGGTCTTTGGGCTGCTGTTTGCCATGGTCAACGTTCCTTGCATTTCCACCTGGGTGTTGTTCGGGACCCTCCTGAAGCACTGGCTGCACGAGCCGCGCACGGCGCGCATCTTCAACGCGGTCATGGCAATCCTGCTGATGGTCTCGCTGCTGCCGATGTTGGACGCCGGCGCCGGGAATTAGCTATCGTACCCCTGCAACTCGCCAATCAAACCCACCCTGGAGCCGTCCCATGGATGCATTGACCCGCCGCTCGTTCTTCCGTCTCGGGCTAACAGTTTCCGCGGCCGCGGCGGCCAGCGCCGCCCTGACTGCCTGCAGTGGCGGCAAGTCGCAGCCGGCGTCGGCGGGCGGCGGGTGCGCCAATCCCGAGGACATGTCGCCATCGGAAACCAGCCTGCGCCAGGCCAATCATTACGTCGAAGACTCGGCCGATGCGGCCAAGACCTGCGCAGCCTGCACCTTCTACACGCCGGGCGCGGATGGCGCAGGCTGCGGAACCTGCCAGATCTACACCGGCGGTCCCGCCAACCCGAAGGGCCACTGCGACTCCTGGGCCGCCAAGGCTGCGGCCTGAGCTAACGCTGTTTGGCGACGTCCGCGGCGGTGACTTTGCCGCCGCGATTACCCCAGCTGCTGCGCAGGTAGTTGGCAATCGCCGCGACCTGTTCGTCCTCGATCTTGTCGCCCTGGCCTTCCATGTTTTTCCAGCTGGCGGGCGGCGCCGGTGTCAGCACTTCGCTGGTATTCAGCATCACGTTGATGAGGGTCGCCGGGCTCGGCGCCTGCACCACGGGATTGCCGGCCAGCGGCGGCCCGAGATCCGTGCCGGGCGTTGAGCCAAGTCCCGTCGGCAGGTGGCAGGTGCCGCAATGAATCGTATATTGCGTTTCGCCTTCGGTCCGCTCCGATTCGCTCAAGGACTGCGTGTCACTGGTTTCGATCGCCGGCAGGCTCTTGATGTAGACCGCCATCGCTGCGACGTCGGCCGCGCTCAGCTGCCGCAGGCTGTTGCCGATGACTTCGTTCATCGGCCCGAACGAGCCGGCGCGCTGGCCGTGGCCGGTGTGCAGATACCCTGTCAGGTCGGAAACGCTCCAGGTCTTGAGGCCGCTGTCCGCCTGGGTCAGGTTGACCGCCGCCCAGTGCCGCACTTCGCCGCCCGGGATCTTGTCGTTATAGACGCCGCCGGCGAGGTGCTTGTCATCTTTCTCGGCGCCGAGGAAGTTGCGCGGCGTGTGGCAAGCGCCGCAGTGCCCCAATCCGTCGACCAGGTAGCCACCACGATTCCATTGCGCGCCGCGCGCCGGCTGCTGCTGAAAGCGCGCAGCGTCAAAGAACAGCCATTTCCACAGACCTAACAACCAGCGCTGGTTGTAGGGGAACCGCAGGTCGTTCTCGGGCGCCTGATAGCCGGATGGGGTGAGGGACCTGAGGTAGGCAAACAGCGCCGACAGGTCCGCATCGCTGATTTTGGTGAACGCGGTGTAGGGGAAGGCGGGATACAGGTGCTGGCCTTCATCGTCGACACCTTCACGCATCGCGCGCACAAACTGCGCCTCGGTCCACTCGCCGATGCCCGCGGTCGTATCCGGCGTGATATTGCTCGAGTAGATCGTGCCAAAGTCGGTCTTGAATTCCACGCCGCCTGAGAACGGCTCGCCGTCCGCGCGGCTGTGGCAGTTGGTACAATTGCCGGCGACTGCCAAGTAACGGCCCGCCCCGATTTTGGCGGCTTCAGGATTGAGCGGCGCTACCTCAGCGGCCGCAACAGGCTGGCTCGGCGGGGCCGTCGCCGGTGGGTCGGCCGCGCGCAGCGCACTGCTCGTCAGCCACGCCACCGCGCCCACAACCAGGACGCCAAGGCCCAAACGCAACCCGCCTGAACGCATACTATTTTCGCTCCGTTGTGATCGACGACGGCTATTCTAGGCGCAAGACGAGGACCCGCTGCGATGCTTCACCGCCTTACCCACTGTGCAATCGTCCTGCTGTCGGCACTGGCTGCGTGGCAGGCGCGGGCAGCGTCCTACGAGGTGCAGGTCCTGGTGCCGCCCTCGGCCATGCACGCGGTGGAAGGTATTTTTCTCGACGATACGGGGCGCTTGTTCGGCACCAGCATCCACGGTCAGCAGGTCTATCAGATCGATTCCAGGTCCGGCGCGGTCCGGGTATTTGTGGCGTCGCCGCACGGCGAATCCGACGACGTGGCAGTTGGCCCGGCCGGCACGCCGGCCGCCGGCATCGTGGCCTGGACGGCGCAGCGCTCCGGGGAAATTCGCGCGCAGCGGCCCGGGGGCCGGCCGGAAGTGCTGCTGCGCGACGTGCCGCGCGTCAATCCGATCGCGTTCAATGCGGCCGGGCGCTTGTTCACCGCGCAGGTCGGCGCCGGCGACGACACGCTCTGGGAACTGGATCCGTTAGCTATCAAGCCGCCGCGCCGCGTTGCGAGCGCCCAGGGGCGTTTGAATGGTTTTGCGTTTGGTCCGGATGGGCGCCTCTATGCACCGCAGTTCGGTACCGATCGCCTGGTCGCGATCGACATTGAAACCGGCGCGCGCACCACCATCGCCACCGGTCTGGGCGCGCCGGCCGCGGTCAAGGTCGCGCCCAATGGCGATGTCTACAGCGTCGATTATCTGTCCGGTGACCTCTGGCGGACCGTGCCCGCGAGCGGGCAGAGTACCAGGCTAACAACATTGCCGGCGCCGCTCGACAGCCTGGTGCTGGCACCCGACGGCAAGATCATTCTCAGCAGCGCCGCTGACAGCAGTCTTTTTGTGTTCGAGCCCGCCTCGGGTGCGCTGGGCACGCTGGTGCGCGGCTGGTTCACGCTGCCCCTGGGCATGGCGCTGGTTGAATACGCGGGCCGCCCGAGTTTGTTAGTGGCCGATCCCTTTGGCTATCGCTTCGTCGACACCGCGACCGGCGCGGTGACGCGCCCGCCCTGGGCCGGCAACCGCGGCGCGTCGACTGCGCTGGCGGCGAACGCCCAGCGCATCGTGTTTGCCAATGGCCCGGTGGCGCGACTGCGCGCCATCGACCGGACCACCGACCAGGTGGCCTGGGAGAGCAGTGCGGTCAAGAACCCCCGGGGTCTGGTGTTGTTAGGCGATGGGACCGCGATGGTTGTCGACGTGGCCTCGGGCGAGTTACTGCAGGTCGACGTGGCGGGCGCCAGGGTCCTTGCGTCCGGCCTGCAGCAACCGGTGGCCGTCATGGAAGAGCGCTCGCGGGTACTGCTGGTCACCGAATTCACGGCGGGACGCATACAGCGGGTCGATCTTCAGTCTGGCAGTCAGCAGACAGTGGCTGAGGGTTTGGATCGGCCGACAGGTCTGGCGCGGCTGCCGGATGGGCGACTGGCCGTGGTCGAAGCCAGCGCCGGGCGCGTGCTGGCGATCGACCTCAGGACCAAGCAGCGAACGGTACTCGCGAGCGGCCTGCCGCTGTCACTCGATGGCCTAGACTTGCCGCAAGACTCATTGGCCGGCATCGTCGTGGACGCTGCCGGTGCCGTGTACCTGACTTGTCCTGGCGATAATTCCATCCGGGTCCTGCGGCCCCGGAGAGTGTCAAAGAACAGGGGGCGAACGTGAAACGACTGTTTATCTGGAGCCTGATGCTCGCTGCGGGCTTGGCTGCGACCGCTCAGGTCGCCCAGGCCGCGAGCAATATCCGGCTCGCCGCCGATACCCCCGCGGTCGCGATGGCCGAGTGGGAAATACTGCAGACCGGTGCTGCCGAGCAGACCGGGGCGCGCATCCTGATTGCGGCCGGTGCCGATGAGCTCACCCGCGCCCCGGCTAACGCGGTGCGCTACGACTCGCAGGCCTTCAAGTTCACCAGCGGCGAAATCCGCGTGTTGACCTTCCGCAAGGCAAGCGGTGGCGTGTTGCACCAGATCACGACCGAGACTCAGCTCTACCTGGTCAAGGGCTCGGCCGTCGTCGGCGCCGCCGGCCAGACCGTGCAGATTCGGGCGGGTGATGTCGTCAACCTGCCGAGCGGAGTGCTGCGCAGTATCCCGCGCAAACTGGAGGATACGACCGTGGTGCTTTACACCGTTCGCAGCGCGAAGCCGGACGCCAAAGCGCTGGTCATCCGGGGCAGGGACACGCCGGTGACGCCACTCACCGCCGGCCCGAAGGCCGGCGTCGACACGGCGACCGTCTCGGTACAGCGCTATGTATTCGACGGCAATTCCATCCGCATCGCGCGCCTGACAGGTCCGGGCAAGACCGGCGCGGTGACGCCCCCGGTTGACGCGCTGATCTACATGTTGTCCGGACGCATGGAAATCACCGTGGGCGACGAAACCAGGATCGTCCAGGCGGGGGACGCGCTGTGCGAAGAGGCGGGCCTGGCGACGCACTGGGATGTGCTGGAAGATTCCTCATTCATTGCGACCAACGGCGCAAAGGCGGCCCCATGAAAATGAAGTCCTTCAGCCGGGATGCTAACGGCCGCTCCACCTGGGGTACGGTCGACATTCCCTTCAAGCAGCTGACCGACCTGCATGCCGAGACCGAGAAGCAGGACGGCGCCTACTGGGGCATTTCCCTCAATCAACCCGGCGAGCCGATCGGCGGCGGACCCGACGAAATGCACCTGACCAACCAGCCGCGCATGGTCTGGGCAATGTCCGGGCATCTCGAAAACAAACTGCAGAGCGGCGAGATCCGGCGGTCGGCAACCGGTGAGGGCGTCTACGTGTACGGATTTTCCCTGCATCACTCCAGCTTTGCGCGCAGCCGCGAACCGGTCATTACCCTGAGCCTGACCTTTCCGGGCACTGACAAATACGAATTCAAGAAGTAGGGGCGCGCCATGAAATTCACCTGTGTGGATGTCGACGAACATGGCCATTCGTTTTTTCGCGATACCGATCTGCCGCAAACCGGAATTCCGCGACGCGTCTCGTCGAAAAACCAGAACGTCAAGTACTGGAAGATGAGCCTGTCGCAGCCGGGTTACAGCGCGGACTTCAAGACCGCGCCGGATCTGACGTTCGTCGCGGTATTTTCCGGACAGATGAACATCACGGTCAGTAATGGCGAGACGCGGCAGTTCGTGCGCGGCGACATGCTCACGCTGTTCGACATAAGCGGGCAGGGGCATCTGGTGCATGTCGCGGGCGAGGAACCCTGCCATGCGCTTTATATAGCCGTCGCCGACAAAGGCGAATTTACTTAGCGCAGCACCTGGTGTCGGTATTCTTTACACCCGCTGGCACAGCGGCGTCGCCGCCTGAGAAAAACCCCTGTCATTACAGGCGCTTAGCGTTTCTGGCACCAATATTGCATTTGTATCAGTGCTGCTGGTAACTCTGTCCATGCTTCCACAAAGGGAACACTTGATGAAGAAATTATTGTCGCAGGCGATGTGGATCGGTGGAACGGCATGGCTGCTGGTTGCACCCGCCTTCGCGACCGTTGGCGAGATTTACGACGTCCCGGAGCCGGCCTCCATGACGTTGATGGCCCTGGGCCTGGCAGGCGCTGCAATCGCACGGCGCCGGTTCAAGAAATAGACGACAACAATGATCCGATAATTCTAAAGTCCTTCAACAGGCAGCCGATGGCTGCCTTTTTTTTTGCCAAAAAAAAACGGGGCC
>JAYUGT010000314.1:0-48786 GCA_043738315.1 Gammaproteobacteria bacterium | reverse complement strand
GCCGCTGGCATCGAGCGTCGCGCGGCCCACGACCGCGAGACCGGCGCCGCTGGTGTCGGCGCCATAGAGACCAAATGCGAACGAGCCGCTGGGCGCCGTGGTGACCGGTGCGACTACGCTTGTTAGCTCGCCGGAGCCGCGTGCGCTGCTGCTGTCCGACTCATGGAAGAAGGCCGTGGCAAGGCTGTTGACGGCCGCGAAGGCATAGTTGGCATTGCCTGCGGTGCTGGCGACTGCATTGGTGCCGTAATTCTGGGTGGTGGTCTTGCAGGTTCCGGAACTCAGGCTGCCCGCAAGTGTCGTCGCGGCAACGTCGGCAAAGTCCTCGGTGCCCGTGATCTTGCCGTCGGACCCAAAACTGAGATTGCCGCCGCGCGCGATGAAGTCAGCGCCGCGAAAGCCGGCGAAGGCAAAGGCATAGTTGCCCTCCAGCAGGCAGGCGGTCTGTTCGCGCACGCGCAACGTGATGCTGGCGCTGACAACCCGTCCGATGCTGTCGGTGGCGGCGATGGTGAAAGTGGACGAACCCAGCGCAGTCGGCGTGCCGGTGATGTTGTTGTTGTTGACCGTGCTGGTGCCGAGCGCGAGTCCGGTCGGCAGCGATCCGGATGCTATGGCCCAGGTGAACGGCGCCTTGCCGCCCGCCACCACGAACTGCGCGCCGTACGCGACATTCTGGTTGAGGGGGAACACCGTCGGTGTGAGCAGTTGCGGCGTACCGTTAACCACGATCAGGCTATTGGCGCCCGCCGTGGCGTCGGCAATGGATCGAGCGCTGACCGCGATGGTCTCGCTGCCCGGGAAGCTGCCCGGAGCCACGTAGGTCACCGAGGTGGTGGTCGCATTGATCAGCGAGCCCGAACCGGTGAGCGACCAGGTGACGCCGGACGCGGCGCCAGGGCCGGTGAGGGCGGCCGTGACCGTGGTGGTCGCACCCGCGTCCACTGCAGCGGCGCCTGCCGTCAGGGTGACAACCGTGGGCGTGCCGGTGGTACCGCCACCGCTACCGCTGCTGGAATTGGAGCCACTGCCTCCACAGGCCGCTAAAGCCAAAGTCAGCAACAAGGCGGCGCCGCGCGGCGCCTGACGGGCGAAATCTGCGAAATACAAGCCTGAATCTCCCACGTGACGGCGCTCCGGGGAGGGCATGCGCCGCAGATGACAGGATGGACCGTTTTACCGGCTATTTAGTTCGCAGGATACACCAATGCCCCGGGCCCGGTCTTCAGTCCGGATGCGCCGTGCTAACGGGGGAGCGTCGGCGGTGACAGTCGCGATCCCGTTGTTGTCATCGGGCACGCGGATACTGAGGCGCAGCCGGTCGTCCAGGCCATATTGGTCCGCGGCCGGGTAGTCGGCACGCAGCAGCCGGATCTGCAGTTTGCTGCCGTCCCGCGCGCTCACGTCGGCGAAAAATCCACGGTCATAGGCCGCCAGCTTGCGGCTGCCGGCAGCGTCCCTGACCTTGCAGGTGTAATCCCGGCTGCGATACAACCTAACATGCGTGTGGTCCTCGCGGCCGATGAAAATGCGGCCACCCATGGTGTTGATGTCGTACAGCCACAGCACCTCGGGTGTTAGCACCCATTCGGCATCGGCAAAAAATTCCTTGCCGGTGCGTTCGGAAATGTAGGTGCAGGTACCGGGACCGTATTTGCGCGCCTCCGCCGCCTTGCCATCTAACACGCCGGCCAGCTGCCCGCCGTCGCGGCGCCAGAGGAAATCACAGCGCATCCCATCGGGATTGCGCATTTTCACCTGGCCCCACAGCTCCGGATGCTTGTGCAAATCGACGTATTTTTCCGGCTCGGCGGGGCCCTGGCCGTTGATCACCACGGCGCTGCGCGCCTCGTCGATCCACGCGCGGTACAGGACCTGCGACCCGGGGACGAGGGCGCCATCGCGACCGCCGATGTTGATCTGACCGTAGAACACGACCTCGCCAACCTGCGGCGCCTTGATCAGCGCAAACGTGCGATGCCAGTGCTCGTGCTCCCCTTCCTCGGGCATCTTCACGGTGCGCTCCAACTCGATCTGCGGGAAGGAATTCCACTCGCCCGGCAGCCAGGCCTTCAGGTCCTTCATCACAGATTCGAGTTCCATGCGGGTCAACTGGTAACTGGGTGCGGCCACGGCGAAATTCGGCAGCAACAGGAGCGCACCCAGCAACAGGGCGGCGCGGCAAGAGTTGGTTCGCAGCATAGAATTGCCTTGAGTATCGAGGGTCGGGACCGGCAGAATAGCGCCTTCTTTTCAGGAGCCAAGCAACATGGGTAAGGGTGACCATCGCAGCCGTCGCGGCAAGATTTACCAGGGTTCCTTCGGCAAGTCCCGGCCGAAGGATCCCGCCAAGGCCGCAAAAAAGGCCAAGGCCAAGTCCAAAACCAAGTAATTCGAGAGCACAGGTCGGCCAATGGCCCGCGGCCGGCAGCACCAGCAGGCTCCAGCGATACTGCGCGTCCCAGGCCGCCCATGCGGCGCCACGCAATTCGCCAGCAACAATGATTGCGCGCTGCGGATTGAAACGGCAGTTTGTCAGCTTCGCGCCCGGCACGGTGAGTGTCGCGGTGGCGCCATCGGTCCAGAAGCGGCTGACGCCGTCGGCGAAGGTTTTCGCGGCCGCGCCGGCGACCCGTTGCAGCGTCGAGCCGCGGTCAGCTAACAGAATCGTGGCATTGTCCAGCAGCAGGATCGCAGTAAATCCGCCGCGTGCGCAGTCGAATGCCAGGGTCCGGGTGCGGACGCTGCGGTCTTCCATCAGCCCCGTGGCCGCCAGCGCCGTCAGCCAGGACATCCCGGCAGCCAGCAACAGCCAGCGCAGACTGTGCAACGAGCTCAGCTGGCTGTCACCGGCGGCAATGGCGGCTTCAGGGCGCGGTAGCGATTGACGATGGTCAGCGCCGATTCGGTCGCCGGCGGCAGCTCTACATTGCTCTCGCCTAACGGCTGGATCCGCGAACCCCAGCGCAGCAGATGCGCGCAGAAGGTGAGCCCGCCGCCGAAAGCCGGCATCAGCAGCAGCGAGCCGGGCTTGATGCGGCCTTGCTCGAGCGCTTCGCACAGCGCGACCGGCACCGTTGCCGCGGACATGTTGCCGTAACGCTGCACGTTGATGAACATCTTCTCCGGCGCCACGCCGGCATGCTTGCCGACCGAATCGATGATGCGCAGGTTGGCCTGGTGCGGAATCACGATGTCGACCTGCTCCGGGGTGATGCCGGTGGTCTTGAGCACGTGCTTGCAGGCGCTGGTCATTCCGCCAACAGCTTTCTTGAAAATCTCCTGGCCCTCGAACTGCCATTCCGTGCGGCCTAACAACCAACCCTTGTTGGCATAATTGCCGCCCATCCCGTGGATGCGCAGGATCTCGCGCGAGTCGCCGTAGCAGCCGAGCTTCTCGGCTAACAAACCGGCGTCCTGGTCGGTGCGCTCCAGGACCACGGCGGCCGCGCCATCACCGAACAGCACCGCGACATTGCGGTCATGCCAGTTCATGAAAGGCGAGATCAGCTCGGCGCCCACCACCAGCGCGTTGCGAATCACGCCGGTGCGGATCAGCGCGTTGGCGGTGGACAGTCCATAGAGAAAGCTGGTGCAGGCGGTGTTGACGTCCATGGCGCCGCAGCCCTCGGCGCCGATGCGGTGCTGCAGGCCCGACGCCATGTTCGGCACCTGGTCGTCGTAGCTGCAGCTGCCAAAGACGATCATGTCGACGTCCGAGCCCTTGAGCCCGGCGGCTGCCAGGGCGCGCATGGACGCGACATAGGTCAATTCACCGAGATTCACATGCGACACCCGGCGCTCGGAAATGCCGGTACGGCTCTTGATCCATTCGTCGTCGGTCGGCAGGAAGGTTGCGAGGTCCGCGTTGCTGAGCACTGCGGGCGGCAGGCACTTTCCCCAGCCGGTAATCATGGCGTTGTGCATCAACGCAGAATACCGGCAAAATGCCGCCCTCGAAACAAGGGAGCCTCTGAATGTCCGCATGGATGCCGCATATCGACCCCAGTTGGCAGGGGGTCACCGCCTTTTACGAGCTGATCTTTGGCACCTGGATCGCCTATGCGCTCCTGGTCTGGATGTGGCAGGGCTGGCTCAAGACACCGCTGCGCGAGTGGCGCTACGCGATGATTATTTTCCTCGCGGCGGGCGCGTTCTGGGTCAATCATTATTTTTCGGGCACCGCGCCCGAGGGCGCGCCGCCGTCGCCGGGGCCTTTGTTGATCAGGCTCTATGCGGTCTTCTTTTTGTTCTGCTACTGGCGCCTCGCGATCGGCCCGCAGCCCGGCAAGTCGCTGGGCTGGAAACTGTTCGCGCTCGTCACCGGTGTTGTGCTAACAGTCGGCTTCATTGCCGCCGAGCAGCTCGCGCGCTACGGCGTCGCGAACTGGGGCATGAACGAGTTCTGCTGGATGAGCATCGCCTTCCTCGGCTTTGTCTGGCTGATCCGCTGGCGCGGCAAGGCGCCCGTGCAGCCCGAGCTCGGCAAGCTGGAGCCCTACCAGACCTACAAGTGGCACGGCCTCGGGTCGCCGCACGACTAGGCGGCCCAGGTCTGTTAGCTTCGAATTGGGCGACGAATGGCTGCTTTCGGCCACTATCTGACGTTCGCCTTGCTCAACTGATTGCCTGAAAGCAGTCACTCAGATCGCGGGCAACGGATAATCGCCGTGCCCTCGGGTGCTGGACATGCTCCGGCCGCGGCGCTATAGTTTACCTTTTGGTTAATTAACCGGCTGGTGTATCAAAATGCAAGACCACCTCAGCCGCACTTTTGCGGCTCTGTCCGACCCCACGAGACGAGCGATGCTCGCGCGCCTGTCGCAGGGCGAGGCAAATGTGTCAGACCTCGCGCAGCCATTTCTCAAGAACATGAGCCTGCCCGCGGTGACCAAGCACCTCAAGGTGCTTGAGAACGCCGGCCTCGTTAGCAAGGGGCGCAATGCGCAATACCGCCCCTGCCGGCTAAACGGCGAACCATTGCGCGAGGCGACCGACTGGATGGAACACTACCGGGTCGCCTGGGAAGAACAGCTCGATCGGCTCGGCACGTATCTGAAAGCAAAAACCACGGGAGGCAGTCATGGCCGCAAGAAGTAAGTCCAGCGAAATCACGATTACTCGTATCTACGACGCGCCGCTGCAGGCCGTATGGGACGCATGGTCTGTGCCGGAAGAGGTGGCGCAGTGGTGGGGTCCGCGAGGATTCACGATCACCACCCACAGCCGCGATCTGCGTACCGGTGGCCACTGGCGTTACACAATGCACGGACCTGACGGCACTGACCACGAAAACACAACACAATATCTGGAAGTGGTGCCGCAGCAGCGCATGGTGTACGACCACGGCGGTCATCGGGATCGCCCGCCCCTATTCCGTGTGACCGCACTTTTCACCGAACGCAACGGGCGCACGCAACTCGACATGTGCATGGCGTTTGCCACTCCTGAAATCGCGCACGACATGCGCGGCTTCATCAAGAAGGCCGGCGGCGAAGGCACCTGGGACCGGCTGGCCGAACATCTTGCCAAGCGCTGCGCGGGCAAGGAGCAGTTCTTCATAGCGCGCTCGTTCGATGCCGATATCGAACGCGTCTACCAAATGTGGACCGACCCCGCACGCTTGGCCCAATGGATGCCCCCAACTGGCGCGACGATGCGCTTCCAGCGCGCGGAGCCGCGGGTTGGCGGCTCGTCGTTCTATGCCATGACTGGCGCTGATGGCCAAATCATGTACGGGCTGGTGAAGTATCTCGCGCTCGAGAGGCCAAGTCGCATCATCTACACACAGCAGTTTTGCGACGACCGGGAAAACATCACGCGCCCTCCGTTTTTCAAAGACTGGCCAGAGACCATGCTGACCACTGTGGTATTGGCTGCAGAGGGGCCAGATCGCACGCGCGTGACGGTGCGATGGGAGCCGGTCGATGGCGCTACGCCGGCCGATATCGCGGAGTTCGTCAAACAACGCGGTGGCATGACAATGGGCTGGACTGGCAGCTTCGACAAGCTCGAGGCAGTGCTCGGCTGAGGTGATCGACTTGAGCGACACACGCCACGGCACGCGTCGCGTGTGCTGCTCACTTTCCACGCGAAACGGAATTGTGATTTTGCGCTGCCCCACAACGGACTTTGGCGACAGTCCGCATCGGGTCAAAAGTGCAGGTTGCTAGTTGCCTCCCAATCCAGCAGCGTTAAATTCGACGGAACGGCAGCTTCGGAGCGGGAAAATTGGCGGCAGCCGGCCCAAGGCAGAAGTTCGATGTACTGAAAAGCCGACCTGTAAGCCGACACTGAAAAAAAGCGCACCTGCCGGTCAGGTAGGTCGTTGCGGACGGCTAGCGTCTGGTGCGCTGCTCGGCGAGAATGGCAGCGAAGGCACTGATCCGTTCGCTCTCTGCGTGACGAGCACAAATGAAATCACCTTACCTTGTTCTTGTGCTCATATCAGGACTAGCCCTGTCTAGCAGCGCTGCGGCCGCCAGGAGTGAAATCGATCTGAAGTTGCTCGCAGCAATAGAACGTATTCGTGCTGTAGACAATCATTGTCACGACGATGGTGTAGATGCTGAACGCGGCCGGAAGTGGTCCAACGACAATCCGTTAGGCGCGCCGGAATACCCGGATGTCTGGGCGTTACGCCGTGACAATCCCGACTGGATTTCCGCCTGGCGAGTGCTCTACGGCTACAAGCATCGCGATATGAAGCCGGAGAACCTAACAGAACTGCTGGACAAGAAACGGCAATTGCTACGCGATGCAGGCAACGCATGGCCGATCACGGTCCTCGACAAGTCCGGTATTGAGATCGCACTTGTGAACGCCACGCATCTAGGCGTTGGTCAGAATAATTCGCGCTTTCGTTGGGTTCCGTATGCGGATCCAATGTTGTGGCCTTTTGACATTGAGAAAAGCCGCCTCTTGTACTCCGGCGGTCCGAGTTCCGTCGGGCAACTATTGCGCGACGCGCAATTGGACTCGCTACCTTCAACGCTTGATTCTTATGTGTCCGAATTGGTCGAACCAACGCTCGCACGCTGGGTCAGCTCGGGAGCCGTAGCCATCAAGTTTTTGTCGGCAAACACGCGAAGTCTTGATTATCAGCCAGTGCCGCGCGAGGCGGCTGCCGCAGTCTATGCAAATGGAATTGCGGGCAAGCCGTTGGCCGCGGAACAATCAACGATTCTCGAAAACTATCTATTTTACCAAGTCGCCGCACGGGCGGGAACGCAAAACCTCGTTGTGCACATCCATACCGGCAATGGCAATGGGCCGTATTTCGACAACCGTCACGCCGATCCCAACCTGCTGGAACCTGCGCTCAATTCCAAGGCACTGCGCAATACCAAGTTCGTATTGGTACATGGCGGTTGGCCGTTTACGCTCAACGCGCAGGCGATGGTAGACAAGCCGAATACCTATACCGACTTCTCTGCGCAGACCTTTTATCTAACAACAGCTGCGTTAGCACAGGTTCTGCGTAACTGGCTCAGCTGGCATCCGGAAAAGGTGCTGTTCGGTACAGATGCATATTCCGATGTCAATACGCCGCTATCGGACTACGAAGAGAAACAATGGCTAACGACAGATAAGTCGCGCCGCGCGCTCGCAATCGCCCTCACGGCCATGATGCAAGACGGGGAAGTGAGTCGATCACAGGCACTCGACCTGGCTCGCATGGTTATGCGAGACAACGCGATCGCGCTATATCAGATCAAGTAGGTCGATCAACGCTGCCAACGACGTTGGCTGCGAATCGCAGCCTATGGAGTTTTGGACGGTCGCGCTGGCTGGGAACAATGCGGTCACTCGTGGGTGACGGTTTCGGGTCAGATGTGAAGGTTGCCGGGCCCATGCCAATCCAGCAGTGTTAAATTCGGCCGACCGACCGCTTCCGAGCGGTCCGACAGGCAGCAGGCGGCCCAGTACGGTCAAGCGACGCTTTCCACTGACCTGCGCAAAGCGGTCATTGGTCCACCATGATGCTTCTTGAACCAGCCCGCGAAGCTGCGGGCCGATTCGCCGTTACTGGGGAATGGTCGTCGAGTCCATCCACATCGGCTCCCAGATGTGCCCGTCGGGATCGGCCAGGTTGCGGTTGTACATGAACCCGAGATCCTGCATAGGATTTATGTCGGCCGTGCCGCCATTTGCAGCCGCCGCCTTGTTCATCGCATCGACCGCTTCGCGGCTGTCACATGACAGGGCTAACATCACTTCACTGGAAGTGACTGGTGGAATCGGGCGACTCGTGAAGGTGCGCCACTTGGCATGGGTGAGCAGCATCACGTTGATTGCCTCGCTCCACACCATGCAAGCCGCTGTGTCGTCTGTGAATTGCGGATTGTTCGTAAAGCCCAGGGCGGAGTAGAACGCCATTGATTTACTGAGGTAGGTTACTGGTAGGTTGACGAAAATTATCTTGTTCATCACGACTCCTTTTGGATCTCGTTCGAGTCACCGGAGGAATATAGGTGTGTTGTTAGGCAACTGCCGTTAGCTACCACGAATTGCTCTCTCGATGGTAGCAACATCGATTTTTGTCATTGGCATCATCGCGTCGAACGCGCGCTTGGCTTTCTCGCCGCCCGCACTCATCGCTTCGGTTAAGACCTTTGGCGTGATCTGCCACGATATGCCCCATTTGTCCTTGCACCAGCCGCACTGGCTTTCTTGCCCGCCATTGCTAACAATGGCATTCCAGTATTGATCGGTTTCCGCCTGGTCCTTGGTTGAGACTTGGAATGAGAACGCCTCATTGTGTTTGAACGCGGGGCCACCATTGAGGCCAACACAGGGAATGCCGAGGACGGTGAACTCGACCACCAGCGGGTCGCGCTTTTTTCCGCCTGGAAAATCGCTAGGCGCTCGCTGCACGGTACCCACTGTGCTGTCGGGGAAAATCTCTGCGTAGAAACGGGCGGCCGCTTCGGCGTCTTTGTCGTACCACAGGCAAATCGTGATGTTAGACAAGGTGCACCTTAGCGGTGTTCATCGAAGATTGGCTGGAATCCGCCGAAAATCATGCGTTTGCCATCGACGAAACCCATCGTCTCGCCCAATACCTTCATGCGAGGGTCTTCGCGCATCTTCTTGTTCGCAGCATCACGGACGGCCTTCGAGGGATACTCAATCCACGAGAAGACGACGCTCTCGCTGTCCTGGGCCTTGACCGCACGAAAGAAGTCGGTTGTCTCGCCGTGAGGAACATCATCGCTCCAGCACTCGACATGGCGGATGGCGCCCCATTCTTGGAACAATGTCCAGCTCTTTGCAGCGACATCACGATACGCGTCGCGTTTCTCGCTGGGCACTGCCAGCAGATAGCCTTCGATGTAGTTCATTGCTTACTCGTTGGGTTAAAGACAAACATCAATCTAGCCGGCTTAGGGTTTCCCCACAGCGAGTCTTCTTCAGGGCCCGCGCATCGCGAATAGGCCGAACACCGCTGCATTCGTAAGGGTTCACCTACAGGGTTTAAGCAAGACAGCAAGAAGCAAGACGCCTAACTTGCTGGCTCATCAAACCGCTCGATTTCTGCTTGCCGGAAAGCCGACGTTGGTGAATGTCCGGTCAGGGTCAGAAGCGGAAGTTTCAACACTCAGGTAGGCTTGCCGAAAGCGGACGCAGTGCCAGGGTCTTGGCTGCATCCAGGCGTTTTTGAGAGCGGAGCAGATTGATGGCGGCTGCGATTCGGATTCGACGAGCAGAGCAAGGCGACGCGCTGGAGCTTTCGGTGCTCGCTGAAAGTACCTTCCGGGCAGCATTTTCCGCGTTGAATACCGCCGCAAACATGCGGCTGCATTGCGCGGCGCACTACAGCCGACCCCTGCAACTCGCAGAGATTCGTGACTCCGGTCGCGAGACTTGGATCGCCGAAGTCGACGGCAGAATGGTCGCGTACGTGCAGCTGCGGCACGATGCAACATCACCGATGATCTCCGGCGAGCGATCGGTCGAGATCCAGAGGTTTTACGTTGATGCCTCGTACCATGGGTCCGGCCTGGCTCAGCAACTCATGGCGCAGGTTATTGCCCGGGCCGAGGCCGCCGGAGCGGCGTCGCTATGGCTCGGCGTGTGGGAACGAAACCCAAGGGCCGTGGCCTTCTATCGAAAATGGGAGTTTGAAATCGTGGGCGAGCACATCTTCAGGCTTGGTGAAGATCCCCAACGTGACCTGGTCATGCGTCGCGAAGTACAACAGACGGTGTTAGCGTGAGTCGCGGTCGGCGGCTATAGCGAACGGCTAAGCGATCGGCCACAGACGACTTTCGTGCGCCAGCCGTACTACTGCTATCCAGACCCCTATCCACGCGCCAAACACCAAAGCCACACGAACGAGGTTCATTGATGCCCATTCACGGGCTGCCCGGTCAAGGCGCTCCCGGTCGACGGTCAGTGGCGCGACGAAGAACAGGCGATTCCTGGGATAGTGATATCTGAACGTGATGACGTCGTTGACGACCAGTGCGACAAGAGCGCCAACCAGAGGCCAACGGCATTTGGGGCTCGACCAGTTGGCAACTACCGAAAGCAACGTCGGCAGTTGCGTGGCGGGCGCAGCGACTCGAAACAGATTCGCGGGCGTCGATCGAGCCATGAATAGCCTGCCATGCTCGAGGCCAGCAGGACCGCCCCGAAGATTCGGAGCAAGAATGATCGCATCGTAGAGAGCGCCGCCCAACAGAATTCCAACACCAACGAGCGAACGGTTGACCATGATCTCTCCCAGCATGATTCCTCCGAAAATCTCTATAGCTTTCCCGGCCGCCTAACGTCCTGCTGACCGCTCGCTCCCGAGATGGGGCAACACAAGCCGAAGGCACTTTATATCAACAGGTTGCTCGACCATACGCAAAACAACGACACTTAGGGGCGTTAGCGGTCAAGTGTTAGGCAGCACTTTGACATGTTTTTACTTGCGTCACTCAAATTTGTAGTCCGACGGAAGAGTTGGTGTCGCTTTCATAGTCTCGACCAGCGTGCCTTTGGCGCGTTCAAATAGTTGGCAAAGTTGGGTGAATTCGTCGGCGGGCCAGACGTTGCTAACGGCTAAGTGACCAATAACACGATCCTGGGCACCAACATCATAGAACTTCATCGCGACGGGATAACGCCCCTTCCACGTAGTGACACGGGCAGTTCTCTCTAGTGTGGCGCGTTCGTCAGCGTTCGTTGGAATTTCGGCGCGATCGAATAGAATCGGCAGATTGTGGCCCTCGCCATGCCAGGTTGTGATTTTTGTTCTTGTGACGACGCTGGGGTCACGACAGACGATGATTCCCTTAACTAGGTTTTCTAGCGCAAATCCGAGCAGCATAAAGCAAACATCGCATGTGCTACCGCCTGTTTCCGGACGAGTAAAACCTGGTGCTGCCCAGTTCGCAAGAACTTTGGTGCCAAGCTCGGATCCCGGATTCCTATCGTGCTCGTTTCCAGCAATCCATAGATCTTCGGCAGCTTGTCTTAAAGTCCTCGCAAGTGAGAGCCACGAGGTCGGTTCCGCTGCAGTGAACCGAACACGCTGAAGCCATTCGTCTGGTACATCTGTCACGAGACCAAACTCACGTGCCGCCTAACTATTATTTGTACGAAATTTCATTTCCAAATATCCGGCCTGATTGGCAGAACTATTTCAACAGTTTGCAGTGTTAGTAGCTGATACGCACCGTCTACCGATGGTCAAGGCTGGAAGCCGAGCTCGCGCTGATGACGGATGGCCAAAATGCGCACTTCATCCTTCGATACCACGAACCGATACAGGGCTACGTAACCTGTTTGCCCGTACGAGATAATCAGCTCTCGCAATTCGCCTTCGATGCGGTGGCCAATTAACGGATGCCCCTTCAGGTTGTCGACCGCCGATTGGATCGCCGTTACTGCATCCATTGCGGCTGCAGGGTTGTTGTCGCGCAGGAACTGAAAAGCACGCTCGATATGAACCAGTGAGCGCGCTGAATAGATTACCTGCGCCATGGTTTTGGACGCACTGCGGACTCGCCGACCGCAAGCCGTTTCATCCAGGCATGCACATCGTCAGCACGATAGACCTCGCCGGTTTTCTCAATGTCCGCGTCCGCGGCGAGGGCCTCTTTGACGAGGCTGCGCATCTGTTCTTCGTAGTCGGCGTGCCGCTCGACCGCTTCAACGATCAGGCTATGCGCAGAGCGCCCTGTTTGCTTGGCCAGCGAACCCAGCCGGGCACGCAATTTTGGCGGCAATCGGATGGTTGTAGTCGCTGCCATGCTCGTGCTCCTTTGACTGCAATAGCACAAATATAGCACATGCCCACGACGGCTGCAATTGGCTGCTTCTTAACCGCCGTGTTAGCCAAGCTTTTCGAGCACCTCGAGCGATACCCGCTCGGCGGACTCGAGCGCGCCTTCCATGCCGCGGCTGCCGATCGAGGTGTGCTCGCCGCAAAAATAGAGCTGCTTGTGCGGCTTGGCCATGTCATGCACGAAAGCAGTGACCTGGCCGGGTTGGAAAATCGCCCAGTCGCCGAGCGAGAAAGGATCGGCGCCCCAGGACTGCACCGCCATCACTTCCAGCTGGCCCTTGGCAGCCGGACGCATCTTCTCGAACTCCGCGACGATCTTCTTCTTGCCGCCCTCGAGCCCGAGCTTGTCGATGTCGATGGCTGCCTGGCCGCGACACCAGACCGCGAGGCTCGTGATGTCGTCGATCTCGCTGAAGCGCTGCGCGAGACACATGCCCATCGGGCCGTCGGTCCACATCGAGGCGCTGAGACCATCGTCTTTCCAGAATGGCTTCTTCGCTACGATATGAAACTGCGTGATCGGAATCGTACCTAACGACGCGATCGCGGCCTTCTGTTTTTCCGGCGGCGCAGGGTTGATGCGCACCTTGCGCAGTGTCGTGTACGGAACCGACGAGACCACGGCCTTGGCACGCAGGCGTTTGCCATCGGCGGTCTGCACCACGGCGCCATCGCCCGATACATCGATGCCGGTCACGCGTGTGCCCATCATCAGCCGACCGGAAAGCTTGCCTGCCATCGCGATCGGCAGGTTCTGGTTGCCGCCCTTGAACATGCCGACCACCAGCGGCGGCGGGCCGCTCGGCGGCGCACCGGGTGCGCCGGGTCCGCCCGCGCTGCGCGAGAATGCCGACAGCGCGCCGCGATTCACCTGCTGCCAGTACTCCGCGAACATGACTGTTAGCAGCGAGACATCGCGCGACGTGATGCCGTAGGCGATGTTAGCGTCGTAGCCGAGTTTGATCTGCGCGTCGTTCGCGCCCTGGCGCTTCAGGAAATCATAAACCGAAATGTCCCACTCGGCATGTTTCGGGTCGGTCCAGTTTTCAATGTCCTTGAACGGGAAATTCTTGCGCAGCACGGCATCGCCCCAGGCCCAGGGCGGCAGTGCGCGTTGTGCCTCGGCGAACGGATTTTTCGGGTGACTGGGCCAGTCCTTGAGCGGCACGTGCTTGCCGTCGATATAAAGGCCCTGGGTCTCGCGATTGCTGAACAGGCGCTCGGTGAGATTGACCACCTCGACACCGTATTTCCCGCCGGCGGCGATCATTCGCCCGTAGGCGGCGGCGACGGTGTTGCCGCCGGCTTCCGGGTGTCCGGGAATCTGCTTCAGCGTGTAGACGCGCCCGCCGACCCGTTGCCGGCCTTCGATGACGATGACCTTGAGGCCGCTTTCCTCGAGCGTCAGCGCGGTTTCGAGGCCCGAGAGGCCGGCGCCGATGACGATGACATCGGCGTCCAGGGCGGATGCCGCACGGCTCACGTTGGGCAGGCTGCCGGCAGCGGCCAGGGCTGCGGAAGAGGCGACAAATTTTCGGCGGGAGACGGTCATGCGTGCGCTCCAGGTTGGTGTACCAGCGACGCTAGCGCGCCTGCCCGGCGGCTGCAACGTCTGTGGCTGGCAACGGGCGTCAGATGGCCAACGGGCGCATCAGCTGAACCTGCGGCCACCCTGCAGCAGCCGGCCTAACAACCAGACCATCCCGGCGAGGATCGGCAGCACCACGAAGTAGCCACCCAGGATGCGGAAGGGCAGCACGATGTCCCGGATGCCCCAGTTCGCGTAGAACGCCACCAGCCCCACGGCGTAAGCCGCGACCAGCAGCCAGTTGGTGCTTCGTCTGAGCCCGAGGCCCCAGGCCTGCGTCACCACGAAGATTCCCGCCAGGCCGAAGCCGAACAGATGCCACATGCCGTCGGTGTTCATCATGGCAACGATGACGCCATGGATCATGACCAGAACCTCGAGGCTGACGGTCCACCAGCGGTTGGTATGCGCGCGGGTATACATGAGGCTGCCCTGCGCAAACAGCAGGAACATGTACAGGAAACCTAACAAGTGCCCGGGCGACGAAACCATCGGGTGGTACCAGAAAGTGTAGATGGTCGCCCAGGCGAAGTAATAGCCGTGGTAGCGCCGCGCCACATCGCCGGCTTCAAGCACGTAGCCGCCCCAGCGCTGACCTAACAAAATTCCGCGGCGGCGGTTCTCGATCAGCAGCACGACCAGCAGCAGGACAATCACCGACCATTGCGCCGACCACTCCGACACGTCCTGCGCGAGGCCGTCGTAGAAAAGATGGGTCTGGACGAAATGCAGCAGGATGCCGCCGGCGCTGACTGCGAACGCGAGGTAATTGAGCGGCTTCAGCCCGCTGCTGAAGCGCGTGCCCTGCGACTGCGCGCGCCAGATCAGCCACCAGAAGGCGCATTGGTGCAGCAGGTAGCCGCCCCAGGCGGTGTAACGCGCCCAGTCGCCGGGCGTCGCCAGCATCCACGGATAGATATGCGGCATGCCGGGCTGCTGCACCTCGCGCACGAAATGCGCGAGCCTGTGATCCAGCAGCCAGATGGCGGTCGTGAACGCCAGGCTGGCGGCAAACAGGCCAAACAGCGCTTTGTTAGAGGAAACCGGTTCCGTGGTCATGCGTCTAGGGCAGGCGGCAGCGCAGCAACTTGCGATCGGTGATCGAACCCATCAGCAGGGATTGATTGTAGACCGCACCGACTGCGGCGCCGGAAATCGCTTCGCCCATGTTCAGGTACACCTGCGTCAGGCGCGCAGCCCCGGTCGCGGCCGGGTCAAAGCGCAGGATCTGGCTTGGGGCGAGGTTCCTTTCGCTGATGAAATTGCGGACCAGCGCCAGCGACCTGGCATGCGCCGCGATCCAGACGCGGCCGCGCTCGTCGACATTGAGGTTATCTGGCGCGCTGCCCACCTCCAGCAGTTCTTCCAGGTTGAGATCGCCGCTCGCGGCGTTGCGCGAATAGATGCGCACGCGCTTGCCGGTCGTTTCGCTGACGTAGATGCGCGTGCCATCGGGACTGGCGGCGATGCCGGCAGCTGACTGGAGTCCGGTATCGGCCGCGCGCATCCGCGTACCGTCGAAATAAGCGAGAGTCGAGAGGCCGCGGCGAAACGCCATCTCCTGAACGCGCTGCCAGCCGTTGTCAGCGCCGGAATCGTTGGCGAGATAGAACTGGTCCATGCCGACCGCGACGATGGCGTTAGGTTTCTTGATCAGGGGATCGCGCACGGTGCGTGCCAGCGAAAATGCCCCGGTCGCCGACTGTTCAAAGATATGCACTTCCTGGCGCACGGTGCCATCGATCACCGGCGAGTGGCTGATCACAAACAGGCGCATCGCGCCGTCACCAGCGCGGTACAGCGACATGCCATGCGGACGGAAATTGGGCGGGTCGGCCATCAGCGCGGGGCGCGGGCGCGGCTCCGGCGCGTTCAGATCGATGAGCATCACGGTGCCAAGCACCGGCTTGCCCTGGATCTGGCCGCGGCGGTCCAGATACGAGAGGTAGGCGACGCCGTGCGCCCGGTCGATCTGGATGTCCTCGGCACTGGCTTGCATGGCCAGCGTCTTGCACTCGGGCAACGTCGTGACTGTTAGCTCGCGGAACTGGCCGCCGTGCCGCAGCTGGTCGAATACGAAAATGCCAACCAGGACAATCAGACCGAGTACAGTTAAGCCGAGTCGTTTGAGCCAGATTTTCATCGCGATCGGGTCCTTGTCTGCATTGCGGTGCCGCGGGGCGGCGCACATTGTAGCCCGTCGCGCGCAGTTGTTATTCTGCAGACTGACCGGTTGTCCTTTTGGCGGAGCAGCTTATGTCGGATTCAATTTCGCGTCGCAGTGTGGTGGTCGGTTCTGCCACGGCAGGCATGGCGATGGCCGCGGGAGTGGCCGGCGCCAAGATCCAACGCGGTACGCGTGTGCCGCTCGATCTCAGCAAACCCGCCGACAACGTCACCGCCTATCTCAAGATGCGCGCCAGCACCGTGAGCCAGGACGTGTTCTTCTGGTTCACCGGGCGCCTCGATATCGCCGTGCCGGGTGAACCGGTCCGGCCGCTGATCAATGTCGAGAGCTGCATTTTGCGCCGTACCGAGCTGGTCGGTCCCCTGCAATGGAATGTCATCGACTGGGAAGTGGCGCTGTACCGCAATGCCGAGACCGGCGAGTATCTAACAGATGGCGATGAGATCCTGAATCCGCACACCGGCCGCAAGGTCAGGCCCTTTGCCTATCGCGAAGGCCCGGTCCGGTTTCGTTTCAGCGAACAGGAGCCGCGCATCATCGGCTCGCGCGACGTCATGCCTAACACGGGCAAGCCCTTCAACTACCCGTGGCGCATCGTTGGCGATGACATCTGGATGACCAAGTCGAGCTACATCAAGGCGCCGAACTGGCTGGATCCGCGCGAGTGGCCGCTCGAATCGTCCGGCAAGGATCTGATCGTCGCGACCCAGTCAACGCTGCGTTCGAAGTTGTCGGACATCGAAAACTCCGCGGTCGCGAGCGCGCCCTGCGATTTCGCCTATACCGCGACCAGTTCCTGGCTCCCCTGGATGCAGATGGGGCCGACGCCGGGCTTCCTGGTCTGGGCGGAGGCGGGGAAAAAACTGTTTACGCTGGAGCAACTGGCGCCGGCGCACCTTGCGCAGTTGCGCAAGGTACATCCGCTGTGGTTCAACCGGCCCGAACCGTGGCCGGAATTCACCAACATGTACCTGCAATACAAAGCGCGCAACGCGCGCTGACGAACGTTACTTGGCGCGTGCGCCCGAGTCTTTCATGGATTCGAGACGCGCAAGGTCGACGCCATCGACGACGCCTTTGATCTGCTCGAAGCTGGCGGCGTCGCCCTCGGCCTTGACAATGAAGCGGTCGGCGACAAAGACCTCATACTCGCCCCGCTTGCTGGCGCTGTCCCATTTCTCGTGGAACCAGCGGCTGCCCGCGCGCTTGGTTCTCTCGAAGCCCTTGCCCGTTTCGGTTTCCTGTTCACCCATCGTGACCGCCGCGCCGGCTAACGCCAGGAAGCCGGACGCGCCGCCGGTGTCGACCACCGACAGCTCGATGCGGTTGCCGTCACCGGCGTCGTAGCTTGCCTCGCCCTTGCTGATCTGCATGCCCATAGTCTCGTTGCGATTAACGGACATTGTCGTGCGCTTCATGCCGCCAATGCTGTCCGGCAGGAAAGACTTGAGGTCGTCGGTCGGCAGCGCATCGTGGGGCACCGCGCCGGCTTTGCCGGCCAGCGCACCTAACGCCGCACTGACCGCAGCCGTGCCCGCCGCCGCGGCTGCGGCGCCGGCGCGCGCCGCATCGGCGCTCGAGCCACCCGCGTTTGCGGCAGCTTCGGCCGCCTCCGAGGCACGTTCGGCCGCCGCAGTTGCCGCTTCAGCTGCTGCCTCGACCTGTGCCGATGCCCGGCCCGCCATCGAACGACCGGCGATCATTCCTGCCACCGACGACGTGATCGAACTGACAATGAACATCAGGACGATGGTCAGGATGATGACGACGGCGGTAAAACCCGCGGCCTTGTCGGCCGGTATTTTCAGCGTGTGCTGACAGCCGAGGTAGAAAAGATAGACGGCGTAAACAACGCCGGCAATCGCGATCAGCCAGCCGATGACCGGCACGATGGCGGCGATGGAGGCGACCCAGGAGGCGGTCCATGAATAGGCAACCGTCTTCAGCGCCTGCAGCGAATCCTTGCTGCCGCCAAAATTGGGCGCGAGCGTGTCGGCGAGCCAGGCACTGACGAACACCGCGGCGAACGTCAGGACAAAACTGAGGACCGCGGATACCAGAAAGAAGTTCGACCCGAAGCCAAAGGCATTGGTAATCGAACCGAGGAACGCCCAGGCCAGCCAGCCGGCGAGCGCCGAGATGGCGGCTAACAACAGCACATGTCCCTGGTAGATGCTCGCCGCCGGTGCCGGGTCCGCGGCGATCGCAGGCCATTCGACCTTGGGCGTCAGCAGGATGTTCTTGATGCGCTCAACGATTTTCGCGATATTCATGAGGATCCCCTGTTTGTTTTATTTATCAGCGGCTTGCCGCCAACTTGGCAGTTTCTTCCTGTATACGCTGTTCGAGCAGCTTTGCAAACGCGGGGTGCTCGGAAACCCCTTTCTCCTGGAACCGGTACTTCAGACCTAACAAATCCTGCTTCAGCTTTGCCTGCAGGCCGAAACTCGCGATCACCGCGGGCACGACCAGCACGTCATAACCCTGCGCCTGGGCATCGGTAATCATCTTGCGTAATTTACGGACGTTAGCCGCGCGTATCGGCTTGAACGCGTCATCCTGCAGATTGATTGCCTGGACTTCGGCGAAACCGCCCTGGGTTTTGATCTTCGCCGCGTGCGCGGTCAGGAATGCGAGATCGGGTCCATTATCTTCGTAGTCCTCGGGACCATGCGCGACGATCATCACCGCTTCGCGTGACGGATTTTTCGACAGCTCCCGCGCGTGATCCAGTAGCATCTGCGTGAAGAGCGGGCTGTCATCGAAGGTGCGCGCCATGACCAGCTTGACCTTGGTCTTGACCTTGGGCACCGACAGATACTCCGCGGCGGTAGGCCAGCCGAAGATGTACTCCCACTGGCGATAAATCGTGTTGTATTTCGACACCAGCGGCGGCATGAGAATGATTGTTTTCGCACCCGCCTTGGTCAGGTCGTCGACCGCGGACTGCAGCGGCTCCGAATGCGTCATCGCCATGCCGATGCCGATGCTGGTCGGATACTTCGTACCGATGGGTTCGATAGCGCGCTTGAAAATCCGGTCACCGGTTTCGCCGACGCCATGGGTCAGCACCAGCACGCCGACATTGCCGCGCAGTTGCGGGGCGCTGACGTTCCACTGGTAGTCCGGGCCCATGCCGCCCATGCTCATGTGAATTTCCATGTCGGTCATGGCGCGGTACTGCGGGATCGCTTTCTTGAGCGCGGCGATCAGTTCCGGCGTCATGTCGGCATGGCTATGGGCCATGATCATCTTGCGGCCATCAGGCGTGCTGCCGCCAGCCGGCGGCGTGGTCGCGCCGCTCGCGGCCGCGGTCACCAGCAGCGCGCTAGCTAACAACAGTATCTTTTTAGTCTTCACGACGGTGCTCTTTCACTGACAACCCGGCCATCGACCAGCTTCACGACCCGGTCCACGACCGACACCATGCTGGCGTCATGCGTCACCATCACCGTGGCGACCTTGTGCGCGTGGCACTGCTGCGCCAGCAGCTCGACGATTTCGCGGCCGCGGCCCTGGTCCAGCATCGAGGTGGGCTCGTCGACCAGCAGCAGCGCCGGGTTGCCCATCAGCGCGCGGGCAATGCCGACACGCTGGCGCTCGCCACCCGACAGCTGTGCCGGTTTGCGAGCGGCGCGGTTCTCCATGCCAACCTCGGCTAACAGACGCAGCGCCTCAGTGCGCGCCTTGCCGTGCGTGCCTTCGCCGTTCAGGTGCGCGACCAGCAGCAGCTGGTCGAGCGCGGTCAGCGACGGCACGAGGTTCGACTGCTGAAACACGAAGCCGATGCGTTGCCGGCGTATCCGCGCGAGCTCGGAGTCGCTCAGATCGCCGAGGTTCACGCCACCCACCGTGACGCTGCCACTGCTGGCGCGCCGCAACCCGCCGCAGATTGCCAGCAGGCTCGACTTGCCGGCGCCGGAGGGCCCCATGATCGCGACCATTTCGCCGGCTGCGACGTTGATATTCACCTGGTCGAGAATGGTCGCCTGCACCTCGCCGTCGCCTAACAAGAGTGAGATGTTCTGCGCCGCGAGCGTCATCGGTCTCTCCCGAGCGCGATGATCGGCTCGATCTTGACGATGCGCCGCAGCGCGAACATCGCGCCAAACAGGCCGGCGCCGATCAGCAGCAGCGAGCTGCCGACGACATTTCCGGTCGTGAGCTCGAACACCGAGCCGCGCGCCTCGAAAGCGCCGGTGGTCCCGAAGGCCGCGAGCACGCCGATCCCGGTCGCGAACACCAGCACCACCAGCACCTGGCTGAGCGCATCCCTGACCAGGTAGCCATTATCGGCGCCGAGCGCCTTGACCAGCCCGATCTCGGCGGTGCGCTGGATAGTCCAGATGGAAAAGAACGCACCTAACACGACCACGCAGGTCGCGATCAGGAAGAACTGCATCAGCCGCACGGTGAAGATTTCCGCGCTGTAGCCCGAGGTGCCGTCGTAGGACTGCTCCTTGGTCATGGTCTTCGTGCCAATCTCCTTGTCGTGCGCCTTGATATCGACGTTAGCGTCCGGGTCGACCGCCAGCGCAATCGTGGTGGCGGCGGTGAAGATCGCTTCCGGCAGCGTATCGCCGGGCGCCGCGCCACCGGGAGGGCCGTAATTGGCTTCCTGCCATTTGCGCAGGGGGACGTAGGCGACGGGCGCATGGCTGACCGCGACGGGCTCGGTGATGCCAACAACCTTGAACTCCGTCAGCACGCGATCGATGGTGATCGTGTCGCCGATCTTGACGTGCTTGTCCATGGCGATCTTGCGGGAGATGACCATCGCGTTGGGCGCGGCCGACAGGCCCTGGCCTTCGATCGCCTTTGGTTCCGCAAATGAGCCTGGCACGACGCCCCAGAACGCGATGTCCACCGGCGCTCCCTGCGCATCACGCGCGTTGGCCAGCGAGTGCCCGATCGGCGTTGCCCTGACACCGGGCACGGCGGCCCATTTTTCCCAGGTCTCCTTGTCCAGCATGCTGTTCTGGTAGTCGGGTCGCGTGGAATTCTCGAACGCCATGTGGGTGGCGGGCAGTTGCTGCAGGGCGGACACGCAGTCCTTGATGAGGCCGAATATCAGGCCGCCTAACACGACCACCAGGAACGCCACCAGGGTGACCACCAGGGCCATCAGGCCGAAGCGGCCCCGGGCATGCAGCATGTCGCGCCACGCGAGGAACATCAGAATTTCTCCAGCACCGACCCGAAGCCCGTGATCTTGTCCGCGATGCCCGAACGGCGCAAGGCGTCCCAGTAGGTAATGGCATTGATAGCTAACACCGGTTTGCCGAACCAGAGCTCGGCTTCCGCCGCGAGCCGGATTGCGGCCAGGTTGGTGCCGACCTGCACCAGCGCATCGACATCATCGCCGTTCAGCGCGCGCAGCGCGTCGATGACCTGCTGCTCGGTGGTATGCGCAATCAGCGTCGGCGAGGCGCACTTCAGGCCGGTGAGCCGCTTGATGGTGAAGCCGGCTTCCTCGAAATAGCTGCGCACCTGCTCATCGCCGCGTGGCTGGTGCGGCGTCAGCACGGCAATGCGTTTGGCGCCCAGCAGCTTGAGCGCCGCGCGCGTCGCCGTGGACCCCATGGAAATACCGACGCCGGCGCGTTCTGTCAGTTCCTTCTGCAATTCGTCGGCGGCCTTGACGCCGCCCCAGAACGCCTCCAGCGCCACACCCATGATCACGTGCGTGGGCTGACAGGTCACGATCTGATCGATGCCGGCGCGCATGCCATCGCGCATCGCCTGCACATGTTCCATGAAAGCCTGTTCGCTGGTGAGCGGCCGCTCCTTGATGGAGATGCGCCCGGTGTGGTTGGTGACGCCTGTTGGCCGCAGCATTTCGCATTCCGGCTGGCACGACGTGTTGGTAGACGGCACGACAATGGCGATGCGCCCACGATATCCAAGTTGATCGGTCATGGCGTCTTGACGCTCCCTCCGTCCAGCGTAATCGACGTGCCGGTGGTGTGACCGGCGAGCTCCGAAGCCAGGAACAACACCTGCGCCGCCACCTGTTCGGCGCTGCCCAGTTTGCGCAGCGCCGACTTGGCAAGAAACGGCGCTTCCACATCGGCCACGGTACGCTTCTCCTGCGCCGCGATGTCAGCCATCTGCTGGTCCCAGCGACTCGAGCGGACCGGTCCTGGATTCACGGCATTGATACAAATCCCCTGCGGCCCCAATTCCTCCGCCAGTCCGCGCACGATGGCTAACAAGGCCGAATTCGCGGCCGCCCCTGGCAGCATCCTGGGCTCGGGCAGTTTCGCCGAGTTGCCGACGATCACCACGATGCGGCCGGCACGACGCGCCTGCATGCCCGGCAGCGCGGCCCGCAGCAGCCGAATCGTTCCAAATAATTTCAGTTCGAGATTACGCTTCCAGTCGGCGTCCGATAAGTCCGTAAAAATACCGCCTTGCGCATTACCGGCTGCGGACACCAGCACATCGATGGGTCCGCCTTGCCGCACGGCGCTGGCAATCGCCACATCGGTGCTGGCCGCGTCGGTCAGGTCCGTCTGGATGCCGTCGACGACCTCGCCGCCAGCGCTGGTCAGTTCGCGCACCAGTGCCGCGAGTTTTTCCGCCGACCGGCCTAACAGACTGAGGCGCGCGCCTTCAGCCGCGAACGCGCGGGCGCAGGCCGCGCCCAGGCCGCCAGTCGCGCCGGCGATCACCACATGCCGTTTGCCTAGTTTCAGATCCATGCTCAGGGGCTCCTTCAGCGGCTGCGGGCGAGCGCGGCGCCGGCGCCTAACGCGCGCAGCTTGGCGCGCGCCAGGTCCGCCGACAGCGGCGCCATGCCGCAATTGGTACAGGGTACAAGTCTTTCACGATCCACATGCCTGAGCGCGGCGCCGATATTGGCCGCAACCTCAGCCGCGCTTTCCAGCTTTCCCGGCAGGACCTCAACCGCGCCGACCAGCAGCTCCTTGTCTTTCAGCAGCCGCAGCACCTCATGCGGTACTTTGGAGCCCGCGAACTCGACTGATACCGCCTGCACGCTGCTCGCGTTGATCCAGGGAAAAATGGCCTCGTATTGCCGCCAGCTGTCGCCGAGGGTGCTCTTCCACCTGATGTTAGCTTCGATGCCATAGCCGTAACAGATGTGCACGACCGTCTTGGCCTTGAGGCCGCGCATCGCGCGCTCCAGCGCCGGCAGACCCCAGTCGCGGACTTCCTCGATGAAAACGTTGAAGGCCGGTTCGTCGAACTGGATGACGTCCGCGCCCGCGGCCTCGATCTCCAGCGCTTCCTGGTTGAGCAGCTCAGCAAATTTCATGGCCATGTCGGCGCGCGAACTGTAGTAACTGTTAGCAATCGTGTCGCAGATCGTCATCGGGCCGGGCAGGGTGATTTTCAGTTGCCGCGCGGTCTGGGCCCGCATGTAGGCGGCATCGGCGACGTGCACCGGCGACGGGCGCGCCAGCCCGGCAACCACCGTGGGCACTTCCGCCTCGTAACGGTTGTTGCGAATGCCCATGCGCGTCCTGCGGTTCCAGTCGATGCCCTGGATGTTCTCGAGGAAGCCATGCACGAAGTGCACGCGAAACTGCTCGCCATCGCCCACGATGTCGATCCCGGCGGCTTCCTGTTCGCGCAGCCACTCGAGTGCGGCTCGTTGCTTGCCCCGCTGCAACGCGTCTCCGGCGAGACGCCAGGGCGCCCAGATCTTTTCGGGCTCAGCCAGCCAGTCCGGTTTCGGGAGGCTGCCGACGGTGGTGGTTTTGAGCACGCAATACGATCCGGTGAGCGACGCGAACAGCGAGCGCGAATCGTAAACGACTGGGGTGGAGGTACCCGACCGCAGCTTGGTTGGCAGAGAGGGGATTGGTTGGGCGCTGTCCGGGCGTCCGTTCCCGAAGTCAGCGCGTCATCAGGCCATCCGTGGCCAAGTGGCCGGTCCTTGGCCACCTGTGGGATGAATATTTGGCCAATTCGCTTGCGGTGTCAAGCGTTTGTACAGTATAAAACTATATATAAGGTGTACAACATGGCTGAGTTTTCGATAAAAGCCACCGCCAAGGCGACTGGCCTGACCGTCGAGACCCTCAGGGCCTGGGAACGGCGTTACGAGGCCGTTTTGCCCAGCCGCGATGTCGCGGGCAGGCGCGGTTATTCATCTGCTGACATTGCGCGCCTGCGGCTGCTGCGGTCCGCAACCGAGTTGGGGCACCCCATTTCGAAGGTCGCGAAGTTGCCGCCCGATGAACTGGCCAAGCTGGTCAGCGATGCCGGCGGCCTGGCGCGGGTGACAGCGCGCGGCCAGAGCTTCGTGCGACGCGCGCTCGATGCCGCAGAGCACTCAGATTCGATCGGCGTGGAGGAGACTCTGATGTCGGCGATGGCAGTGCTGCCGCCGCACGAAGTAGCGGGCAGCGTGATCACTCCGCTGCTGGTCGAAGTGGGCGATCGCTGGCACCGCGGCCAGTTGCGTATCTCCCAGGAACACATGGTCACCGACATCGTACGGCGCCTGGTGACCAATGCATCGCGCAGCTATTTCATCGCGGAAGACGCGCCTTGCCTGATGCTGACGACCTTGAGCGGCGAGCGTCACGAGCTGGGGCTCATGCTGTGCCTGTGGCTTGCTGCAGCGCGCCGCTGCCGCACTCATTACCTCGGCCCGGACACCCCCGTGCCCGACATCGTGGAGTACGCGCGTGACGTCGAGGCGGACGCGGTCCTGGTGTCGATGGTCATGTCCGAGATGGAAGTCCCGGCCAGGACGCAGCTCGGCCTGCTGGCCGCGCAACTGCAACCCAATACCGAGGTCTGGATCGGCGGCCGGGCCGCGCAGGGCCTGCGCGAAGACCAGGTGCCGCTGGGCGCGGTGCTGCTGCCATCATTGACAGACTTCGAGCAGCGGCTCGACATGCTTATGGTTAAGTAGCGCGCGTCAACCTCTGACGCGCTCGCACGTTGCCTTGATAGCGGTAGAATCGGGCTGCCGCTCAGGGAGGCGACCTATGGCACGCAGCATCAAGATTGCGCAACTCGCAATAGCCGGATTTTTGGCCTTGGTCGCCGGTTGTGGCGGCGGTGGCGGCGGCAGTGCGCCACCACCCCCGGTACCTCCGCCGCCGATCAGCAAGATCGAGGCCTATCGTTTTCTCAATCAGGCGACTTTTGGCGCAACCGACGCGGAGGCCCAGCGCCTGATCGCGTTAGGTGACAGCACCAACAGCTACTCGCGCTGGCTGGACGAACAGTTTGCCAAGGCGCCGTCAACCCAGTTGCCGACCGTGGTCGCCGCGGTACCGAATCCGATTCCGGCCGGATTCAATATCGGCTCGCTGCAGGCGCAGCGGGTGGAGGCCTGGTTCCAGAATTCCCTGAATGGCGACGACCAGTTGCGCCAGCGCGTGGCCTTCGCGTTGTCCGAGATCATGGTTGTGTCGCAGGTCGGCGCGCTGGCGAATTTCCCGTTGTCGCTGGCCGATTACTACGACATGTTAGCGCGCGACGCCTTCGGCGATTATCGCAAGCTGCTGGAAGATGTGACGCTGCACGTGTCGATGGGCATCTATTTGTCGATGCTCGGCAACCAGAAGCCGAATCCGGCGCTCAATATCCGGCCCGACGAAAACTACGCACGCGAAACCATGCAGTTGTTCAGTATCGGCCTGGTCGAGCTCAACACCGACGGCACGCCGCGCCTCGTGAACAGCCAGATGGTTTCAACCTATGACCAGTCGATCATCGAAGGCTTTGCTAACGTTTATACGGGCTGGCGCTACGCCGGTGGCACATCGTTCGCCAATGCGGGGCGCGCCACGCTGACCAACCAGGTGCAGCCGATGCAGGCCTACGCGGAGCAGCACTCGACCGTTACCAAGAAGGTGTTGAGCTACACGGGCGCCGCGCTGAACACGATTCCTGCGAACCAGACACCGGCCCAGGATCTGGCCAACGCGCTCGACAACATCTTCAATCACCCCAATGTCGGGCCGTTCATCTCGAAGCAGCTGATCCAGAAACTGGTGACCAGCAATCCAAGCCCGGCGTACGTCGCACGCGTTGCCACGGTTTTCAACAGCGACAGCCAGGGCCGCCGCGGCAACCTGCAATCGGTGATCCGCGCCATTTTGCTGGATAGCGAGGCGCGAGCAGCGCCGAGTGCGCAGACCGCGGGCAAGATCAAGGAGCCGCTGCTGCGGTTGACCCAGCTGTGGCGGGCCTACGGCGCGCGCGCCGCGAGCGGCAAATATACCGCTGCGGCGACCGGCGGTCCGTCGGCGACATTCGCGCAGGGGCCGCTGCAGTCGGGCTCGGTGTTCAATTTCTTCAGCCCGTTTTTTGCGCCCACCGGCGAAATTGCCAACCAGAACCTGGTCGCGCCCGAGATGCAGCTGGCGACCGAGTACAACAACACGCAGTTCATAAATTTCTTCTGGGTACAGGCCATCGCCCGCACGACGGCGCAGACCGGCCTGGGAGCGGATGTGGTCGTCATCGACACGACGCAGGAACAGGCGGTCGCCAGTGATTCCGAAGCCCTGGTGAACCGGGTTGCGGACAAGTTGTTAGGCGGGCAAATATCCGCCGAACTGAAAGCAAGCGTCAAGGCCCAGGTCAATCTGACCGCGACCACCGTGCCTAACACCCGGGTGGCCGATGCGATCTACCTGATCGCGACCGCGCCTGAATTCGTGCTGCAGCGCTAACGGACGGAGAACAGTCATGAACTACAATCGACGCAAGTTTCTCCGCAGGATTTCCGCCGGCGGCTTGGCCTACGCGCTGTCGCGTACCCCGGGAACCGTTTGGGGCCAGATGGCCGGCGCCGGCGGCTTCGGCGAATATCGCGCCCTGGTGTGTGTATTCATGTTCGGCGGCAACGATTCCTGGAACATGGTCGTGCCGCGCACCACCGCCGAGTACAACGCCTACAACAGCGCGCGCGGCGGCGACCAGGGGGTCGGTGCCGGGCTCGCGGTACCGTTAGCTTCGCTGCTGCCGATCGACGCCATCGGCACGACCGGCGCGCCTTTCGGATTTCATCCGAGCATGACCGGCGTGCAGCAGCTGTTTCAGACCGGCAAGGCGGCGGTGGTCACCAACATCGGACCCTTGCTGGCGCCGACGACCAAGGCGGCCTACGCAGCGGGGTCTGCCAATCTGCCGCCCCAGCTCTTTTCGCACAATGATCAGCAGGATCAATGGCACAGCCTGCGCGGCCGCACTGTCTCGAAGACCGGCTGGGCGGGGCGCGTTGCCGACCTGGTCACGAGCCAGGTTCCCAACCAGCAGCTGGCGGTGAATCTTTCACTGGCGGGCAACACCTATTTCCAGGCAGCGGACACGGTTTCGCCCTACGTGATGGGCGCGAACGGACCGGTCGCGTTTACCGGGTTTGGCACGACCGGCACCAACCTCGCCCGGCGCCAGGCGGTCGAAGCCATCAACAACCAGACCTACGGCACGATCTACGAGCGCGCATTTGCGGGCGTCACCAAGCGTGCCGTGCTGTTTGCCGATCGCGTCAATGCCGCGCTGGCGGCGGCCCCGAGCCTGGTCGCACTGCCTAACACCGGAGTGACGCTGTCGTCGCTGGAGCAGCAGTTGCGTACGGTGGCCAAACTCATTGCGCAGCGCGCGACGCTGAGCATGACACGGCAGATCTTCTTCGTGTCCACCGGTGGCTTCGATTCGCACGATGACCAGAACAACGATCAGCCGGTGCTGCTGGCTAACATCTCGAGCGCACTGTCGCGCTTTTATGCGGCGACCGAGGAACTCGGTGTGCAGAATTCCGTCGTGACATTCACGCAGTCGGATTTCGGCCGCACGCTGACCTCCAACGGCGACGGTTCCGACCACGCCTGGGGCGGCCAGCAACTGGTCGTTGGCGGGCCCACGGCGCTGCTGGGACAGCGCATCTACGGCACGTATCCGACGCTCGCGATCAATGGCCCCGATGATGTCGGCGGTGGCCGTTTGATTCCGACCACGTCGTCGGATCAGTACGCGGCGACCCTGGCCAAGTGGTTTGGGGTCACCGATGCGCAGATGCCGCAGGTTGCGCCCAGTATCAATAATTTCACTACCAAGAATCTTGGTTTCCTGGCCTAGCGCCATGGCCGCGCAGCTAACAATAGCGCAGCAGACCTGACAAAAAGGACCGCGGCGCTGCTGTTGCAACGCCGCGGTCTTATCGATCGCGCGAATTCCCTGGCGCGTTACTTCGCGCCGAAACGCCAGGAGAAGCGCAGCCCGATGACGCGCGGATCCGGCATTGTCGCGACAAACGCATCAGACGGCGAGAACGACGTGACGTCGAAGAAGTACTGGTCGACAGCGCCGGGATTGTTGACCCCCGCCATGACCGTGTCGTCATCGGTCACGTTGTTAGCGTAGAGCATGACATCCCAGCGATCCGATTCCAGGCCGACGCGCAGGTTGGCATGCACGAAGTCGTCCAGCTTCACCAGGTTCCACTGGTCAACGAAGCGCTCGCCTTGCGCCTGCACGTCGCCTTCGATGAAGAGGCGGACGTCCTTGGCGCCCATCAAATCACCCACAGCCCGCTGCCAGCGCGCCGTGGCAACCACCGAGTGTTCGGGCGCGCGCTCAATCTTCTTGCCCGCCAGGTTGATGTAGCACAGCCTGGGATTGTCGCCACGCGGGCAACCCCCGAAGCGTGCTGCGTCGGTCGGCGAGGTGCTGGTAAACGGAAAATCATCGTATCTGGCATCGAGGTAGCTGTAATTGATGCCGACGGTCAGGTTCGAGGTCACCCGATACTCCGCCTCGAGGTCCATGCCCTTCACCGTGGCCTGGCCGGCGTTGATGATTCGACCCACTAACAAACCAGATGGCGTCACGAACTGCGAGCCGGTCTGCTTGTCGCTGTAGGTCATTTTGAAAATCGAAGGATTGATGCGCAGGCGGTTTTCCAGGAACTGCATCTTGGCGCCAAATTCCACCTGCTTGAGTTTTTCCGCACTGAACGAGATTTCGTCGTACTTGCCGTCATAGTCGGCGTCGTTCCACGAGCCGCTGGTGGTGGTCGAAATGCCGCCGGGCTTGTGACCTTTCGCGACGCTGGCGTACAGCATCACCCCGTCCAGGAGCTTGTAGTCGAGGGTGATGCGGGGCGTCGTGAAGCTCGAAGAAGTCTTCGGCAAAGTGACGGCGACGCCGGGCCCCTGGCGCACGCCGGGTCCCGGCACAAAGGGCGCGAACGGATTGAAAAACGGATACAGGTAATTGATCGACGGTCCGAACAGTGCAAATCCGGGGAAAGTTGGATCCTGGCAATTCGCGACGCCGGGCACTGCCGCGCAATTGACGCCGTTGATCTGCTCAGACTCATTGGTGCGCCGCGCTTCCAGCACCAGGTTCGCGCGATCCGATAGCTTGAAGGTCAGATCGCCGAAAATAGACTCATGTTTGGTCAGGCGTCCGTTAGGCCGCGGGACCGCGGTCATGAGCGCCAGCACCTGGTTGCCGTTCAGCGGCGAAGTGGTACCGATGCGCTGACAGGCTGGCGGAATCGCCGGCTGGCCCGGGAAGAAGGTGTTAGCAGGCGTCGCTGGCGCACAGACGATCGACACTGATCGCGCGTTTTGGTCGACGTCTTCTTTCCAGTACAGGGCGCCTAACATGAAGTTGAAACGGCCTTCGAGCGTCGACTGGAAATGCAGTTCCTGCGAGAACTGGTTGGTGGAATTGTCGTAGTCGAACTGCGTTGCCCGGCCGACGATGTCGGTTGCCGTCAGGTTGCCACTGGCATCGACGCGGCCCGAATCGAAATCGCCATCTTCCAGCCAGTCAAACTTGGCGTCAGTGTAACCCGTCAGCGAGGTCAGGACGCCCTTGCCGAAATCCCAGTTCATGACCATCGCAAAGCGCTTGATGGTGCGGTTCTCGCCCGCATAGTCGAGGCCGGTACGCGGATCGGTATCGAACTGCACGTTCAGCGTGTCGGCGCCCGGTATGGTGCCGCGGAACGACAGCACGCCGTTGCCGCCCGGGAAGAATCCGAATGTGGGCGCATACACACGGCATTGCGCATTGTTAGGTGCGCCGGTACCCGTGGTCAGTGACAGGCACGCGCCCGGCAGGCTCGCGGCTGCGCCGGTCGAGAGTTGCAGCGTCGAGCCGCCGGACGGCCGGAAAAGGCGCGTGTTGCCGCGCAACGATGCCTGCGGGAACGGGTCATAATGATCGTCCGAATACTCAAAGCGTGTCTTGACGTTGAAATTCTCGCTCGGAGTCCACTTCAGCGTCAGCGCCGCGCCGTTACCATCGCCGCCACCGACCTTGGCGCCGGTCACGCGGTTCTTGTGGACGCCATTGTCATTCCAGCTGGCGACATTCAGGCGCCAGCCAAAAGTTTCGCCGAGCGGGCCGCTCAGTGCGGCGGTCGCTTCGTAGCGGCCAAAATCGCTGAATTCGCCATTGACCCCGCCGGAGAATTCCTGGCTCGGGTCCTTGGTCACATAGCTGACGGCGCCCGCGAACGCGCTGCGTCCGAACTTGGCGGACTGCGGACCCTTGACGATCTGCGCGGATTGCAGATCCATGAGGCGATTGGTGGCCAGTGCCGAGTTGCCGCCGAAGTTGATGCTCTCGCTCGAGATGTCGATGCCATCGACCAGCATGGCCACATTGACGCGGCCGCGCGCGGGCGACAGGCCGTGGATGGCGATGCGCGTATCGGTGGCCGAATAGCCTTTGTCGAAAATCAGCGAGGCATCAAGATTTGCCAGGTCATCGACGCTGGATACACCCAGATGTTCGATCGCGGCGGCCGTATACGCGGTGATGCTGATCGGCACGTCCTGCAAATTTTCCACGCGTTTGCGCGCGGTTACGGTGACCTCGTCCAGGCCCGAATTTGCGCCGGCCTCCTGTGCTGCGACAGGCATGGAATAGGCGGCGAAAGCGGCAATAACCGCTGTGGCAACGGTAACAGTCAGACGCATGAGTATTCCCCCCCGAGAATTGTTTCGAACCGGGGGCGAATTTGCCGGTCGCCGAATGATCGCGTCAACGCGAATGAGCCGCGTTCAACGCCCTGTCCGCTCTGAGGACAGCCGTGTTGCTGCGCGGCAAGGAGAAATGCGCGCAGCCTGCTAACGCCTGTTAGAGGATGTAACGGCTCAGGTCTTCGTCCTTGACCAGGGCCCCGAGGTTGCGCTCGACGTATTCGGCATCCACTGTGACCAGCGACTGGCCGCGGTCGGTGGCCTCGAAAGAAAGCGTCTCGAGCAAGCGCTCCATGACCGTGTGCAGGCGCCGCGCGCCGATATTTTCGTTCTTTTCATTGACGTGCGCAGCGATCTCGGCGATGCGTCGCACGCCGCTGTCTGCGAACTCCAGCTTGACCTTTTCCGTACCTAACAACGCTGCATATTGCACCGTGAGCGCCGCATCCGGCTCGCGCAGGATGCGCTCGAAGTCTTCGACCTTGAGCGAGCTGAGTTCAACGCGGATCGGGAAACGGCCCTGCAGTTCCGGAATCAGGTCCGACGGCTTGGCCATGTGGAACGCGCCGGAGGCGATGAACAGCACATGGTCGGTCTTGATCGTGCCGTACTTGGTGCTGACCGTGCAGCCTTCCACGAGCGGCAGCAGATCGCGCTGCACGCCCTCGCGCGATACATCCGCGCCGTAGCTTTCCTGGCGGCGGCAGATCTTGTCGATCTCGTCGATGAAGACGATACCGTTCTGCTCGGCGTTAGCCAGGGCCCGGGCGCGCAACTCTTCTTCGTTGATCAGCTTGCCGGCCTCATCCTCGGTCAGCAGCTTGAGCGCTTCCTTGACTCTGACTTTGCGGCTCTTGGTGCGGCCGCCGCCCAGGTTCTGGAACATGGACTGCAGCTGCTGCTGCATTTCTTCCATGCCCGGAGGCGCCATGAATTCGATGCCGGTTGGCGTCGCGCGCAGCTCGATTTCAATTTCGCGATCATCCAGCTGCTTTTCACGCAGCATCTTGCGGAATTTCTGCCGGGTTTCCGCGTCGCGCGGCTGGGAGGTGTCGTCGGTCGAAAAACCCATCATTTTCGGTTTGGGCAGCAACGCATCCAGCACGCGCTCCTCGGCCGCGTCGGCGGCGCGGCTGCGCACTGCCGCGATTTCTTCCTCGCGCATCATCTTGACCGCAACTTCCACGAGTTCCTTGACGATGCTCTCGACATCGCGGCCCACGTAGCCGACCTCGGTGAATTTCGTGGCTTCCACTTTCACGAACGGCGCGCGCGCAAGCTTCGCGAGGCGGCGCGCAATCTCGGTCTTGCCGCAACCGGTGGGCCCGATCATCAGGATATTCTTCGGCGTGATTTCGCCGCGCAGGCCTTCCTCGACCTGCATGCGACGCCAGCGATTGCGCAGTGCGATCGCGACCGAGCGCTTGGCGTCGTTCTGGCCGATGATGTGCTTGTCGAGCTCCTGCACGATCTCGCGCGGAGTCAGCGATTGCAGGCTCATGGCGCCGACCTCGCCGGCAGTTCCTCGATCGTCAGGTTGCGATTGGTGTAGATGCATATGTCCGCGGCAATGTTGAGAGAACGTTCGACGATGTCGCGCGCTGCCAGCTCGGTGTTGTCAAGCAGGGCGCGCGCCGCCGCCTGCGCAAAGGGCCCGCCCGAACCGATGGCGACCAGGTCGTGCTCCGGTTCGATCACATCGCCATTGCCCGAGATCACGAACAATTTGTCCGGATCGCCAACTAACAACAGTGCTTCCAGCCGACGCAGGTAGCGATCCGCACGCCAGTCCTTGGCGAGTTCAATGGCGGCGCGCGTCAGGTTGCCGAATTTCTCCAGCTTGCTTTCGAAGCGCTCAAACAGCGTGAAGGCGTCGGCCGTGCCGCCGGCGAAACCGGCCAGCACCTTGCCGTCGTGCAGCGTGCGCACCTTGCGCGCATTGCCTTTCATCACCGTATTGCCGAGGCTGACCTGGCCATCGCCGCCGACGACGACGCTGCCATTGCGGCGTACCCCCAGGATGGTGGTGCCGTGGGGGTTAAATGTTTCGCTCATGGACTTGTTCTTGCCTATTTACGCCGCTTTGCACGCGGGTGTGAACGGTCGTAGATGCGGGCCAGATGCTGGAAATCAAGGTGGGTGTAGACCTGGGTGGTCGAGATATTTGCGTGCCCCAGCATCTCCTGCACGCCGCGCAAATCCTGAGAAGATTCAAGCAGATGTGTGGCAAATGAGTGCCGGAAAAGGTGCGGATAGGCGCCGACCTGCAGCCCCTGGCGTCGCGCCCAGTAGCTGATGCGCAGCTGCACCGCGCGCGCCGTCAGGCGTTTGCCTCCCTGACCGACGAACAGGGCGTTTTCACCCGGTTTGGCCAGCGCCGCTCGCTCCTGCAGCCAGGCGCGCAGGGCTGTCTCGGCATGACGGCCGACCGGCACGATCCGTGTCTTGTCGCCCTTGCCGAGCACCCGCACCGTGCCGTCGGCGAGGTCCAGCTGCCCGGTATCCAGGCTTGTTAGCTCGGTGAGCCGCAGGCCGGACGAGTAGAACAGCTCCATGATGGCGCGATCGCGTTTCGCCAGCGCGGTGTCAGTGGGGATTTCGATCAGGCGCTGGATCTGATCCGCATCCAGCGTTTCCGGAAGATGCGGCTTGACCTTGGGCGCTCGGATCTCGTTAGCCGGATTTCTGGCCAGCGCGCGTTCGCGGATCAGGTAATTGCAGAAACTGCGTACGGCGGACAGGCGGCGCTGCACGCTGCGGGGTGCGAGCCCGCCGGCATGCGCCCGCGCCGCGAACAGGCGCACATGCTGGGAATCCAGTGCGCGCCAGCCATCGAGGCCCTGCTGCTCGCAGAATTGCAGCAGCGCGCGCAGGTCGCGGCCGTAGCTTTCAACGGTGTTAGCCGGCAGGCGGCGTTCGGTCGCGAGGTGCCGCGCAAAACGCGGCAACCACTCGCGGGCCCTGGGATCCATCACTCAGCGCGAGGTCAGGAACCGGCAGGCGAGCGCGCGAGCGCGTCGCTGATGTAATCGGCCATCCTGCTGAGCAGATCGGTGCTCATGCCCGGATGAAATCGCTCGCGATCCGGACTCGCCAGCGCCAGCAGTCCCAGCGCGCCCTTGTCGCCTAACGGCACCAGCGCCGCCGAGCCGACATGCTCGGCATCCGCGCCGAACAGCCACTCACGCTGCGAGTCGCGCACCTGGCCGCAACGGGGCTTGCCGGTGGCAAACAAATGCTCAAAGCTCTTCAGCATTGGATCATCCGCGGTCGTGCTGCGGGCAAAGTGCAGGTTGGCCAGCTGCGCCGCATCCATCGGCACATTGATCAGGATCAGGCGCGAATTGAACGCGTCAAAGTCTTCGCGCAGCGACGCGTCTATCTGGTTCAGCGCATCGCCGCGCGAACTGGCCCGCAGCAGGCGGCGCGCGAAACGGTGAATCTTGTCGGCGAGCTGCTCGTTAGCCCGCGCAACACTGACGAAATCGGCCAGGCGGCGGTCGGCGGTCTGCGCGCGTTCGCGCAGCACTTCGATCTGGCGCTCCACCAGTGTGACCGTGGTCGTGCCGCGCGCATGCGGCAGGCGCAGCTGCGCCAGCGTGTTTGGATGACGCTCAAAAAAATCGGGATCGCGGGCCAGGTGTTCGACCACAAACTTGTCGTCGGCCTCAACGCCAGCGGGCTGGCGCACGGGTTGGCTGCTCATGCTTTGTTTCGCTCCTTCTAAACTTCGACCTGACCGCGAAAAGACTCGACTGCCGGCCCCGTCATCCACAGCGCCTGGCCCTCACCGGGCCAAGCGATCACAAGCCGTCCGCCTGGCAGGGCGACCTCTGCATGGGCGCCCAGTCTGCCATGTCGGCGCCCGACTGCAACTGCCGCGCAGGCACCGGTCCCGCAGGCCCGGGTCTCGCCCACACCGCGCTCGAACACGCGCAGCCGGATATGTGCGTCGTCGATGATCTGCATGAAGCCGACATTGGTTCGCTCCCGGAAGCGCGGATGCGACTCCAGTTGCGGGCCGAGCGTCGCAACGGGCGCGGTGTCGACGTCCGCAACTGTTAGCACCGCGTGCGGGTTGCCCATGGACACCGCGCCAAATTCGACCGTCGCGCCGTCAACCAGCAGGCCATAGCGCAGCGCTTCCGCCGGCACGTCCAGGTGCAGCGCCGCCGGCGCGAAATCCGGCACGCCCATGTCGATGGACACGTCGCCAGATTCGAGGATGCGCGCACGCACCGGGCCGGCGCCACTGTCGAGCAGCATGTCGGCGCCCAGGGCCGGGTTGCGCTCATGTAACAGCCGCGCCACGCAGCGCACGCCGTTGCCGCATTGTTCCACTTCGCTGCCGTCGGCGTTGATCACACGATAGCTGGCGCGCGCGCCGGCGCTGCGCGGCGGTTCGATCAGCAATGCCTGGTCGAAACCCACGCCGGTATGCCGGTCCGCCAGTCCCCGCCACTGGCCCGTAGCTAACAAAGGTTCTCCGGGACGCTGCTCGAGAACCATGAAATCGTTGCCGAGACCGTGCATTTTGACGAATTTCAGCTGCATGCAACGGCTCAGGAAAAAAGTGCCCGATCGCGATAGATGCAGCGATCCATGATGGTGACGACGCCGGCGGCCTGCGCGCGCGCGGCGGCTGCGGCGTCGATGACCCCATCCTGCAGCCACAGGACCGGCAACCTGAGCCGGATACATTCATCGGCAATGGCCGCGACGTGTTCAGGGCGGCGAAACACATCGACGATATCGATGTGCTCGCCGGGCTTCAGGGAGCTAACAGCCGCGTCCAGCGTCGGCCAGCAGCGTTCACCCAGGATCTCGCCTGCGGCCGGATTTACCGGCATGACCCGGTAGCCAAAACGCTGCAGGGAACGCGACACGCCGAAGCTCGGCCGTGCCGGATTTGCGGACAAACCCACCACCGCGATGGTGCGCGCCTGGCGCAACAGGTTCTGAATCGTGGCGGCGTCGGGATTGCGAAAACTCATCGCCAACAGTCTACCGTATGATGGAACGGTGGAGCCCAGGACATGAAAGCGCGGCTGCGCATCGAGCCTTATGGCCGCACGGTTGAGGTGCGGCAGGACCAGACCTTGCTGGATGCCGCGCTGTCGTCCGGCCTCAACCTGCCACACAGCTGTAAATCGGGGCATTGCGCGTCCTGTCGCGCGCGGCTGTGCAGCGGCGACATCCAGTATCCACACGGGCGGCCGCTGGGCCTGACCGAGAGCGAAGCGGCATCCGGGCAGGTTCTGCTGTGCCAGGCGCGTGCCGCCAGCCCGGAGCTGGTCGTCGAGGCGCGCAGCATCGCGCGCGCCGGCGAGGCGGAAATCCGCAACCTGCCGTGCCGGATCGAGCGGCGGGTATTGCTCGCGCGTGACGTCATGCAGGTGTTCCTGCGCCTGCCAGCGACCGAGCACGCCACTTTCCAGCCGGGCCAATACCTGGACATTTTGTTAGACGGCGGGCAGCGCCGCAGTTTTTCGTTAGCCTGCCCGCCGCACGACGCGCGGCTGCTGGAAATTCACGCGCGTCGCGTCGCGCGCGGGCGATTTACCGAACAGCTGTTTGGTGAAATGCGCGATGGCGCGCTGTTGCGCATCGAGCTGCCGATCGGCCAGTTTGCCTATCGTCACGATGACGCGCCGCTGATCCTGGTGGCTGGCGGCACGGGTTTTGCGCCCATCAAGTCGATCATGCGGCATGTATTTGAAAAGGGACCCGCACGCGACGCGCATTTCTTCTGGGGCGCACGCAGCCGCGCAGATCTTTACCAGGATGCATGGCTGCGCGAATTTCAGCGCGCTCATCCGCAGCTGCGGTATACGCCGGTGCTGTCGGACGAAGCCGCTGTCGACGATATTGAGCACGGCTGGGTGCACGCAGCCGTGCTGCGCCACTATCCGGACCTGGGCAAACACGTGATTTACGCGGCCGGCCCGCCGCAGATGATCGAAGCGATGCGGGCGGCCTTTCCGGTGGCCGGTCTCGCCGCGGATCGACTGCGCTTCGATTCGTTCGATTACGCGCCGGTAGCGGCCAGCGCCGTGTGAACGCCTGTGCTCATGCTGCGGGCCGCGAGGCATTGATCGCGTACTTCGCGCTGAATACGCGCCACTTCGTTTGCGTAATGGTGTGCCATGGCATCGGGCAGCGACGAGGGAATGTCGACCGTGCAACGGTGCAGGTAGTCGGCCAAGGTCAGACTCATCGCGCGATAGTCCCGCACCCAGCCGCTGGCATTGCGAACGCCGGGCTCCAGTGCGTCGGCTAGGTCGGTGGCAACGTCGATTTCCAGCGCCAGGCGCTCAAGGTCTACGCGCAGCATCTCGCAGGTGTCGTCGACCGAGCCCGTCTCCGCCAACAGGTGACCGTACTCATACTCCACCAGCATTTCCCGGTGATCATCGATGCCATCCGGCTGCGGGTCGAGCAGCGCCGCCAGCGGCGCCCAGGCGCGGATCGCTTCGCAGGCCCAGCGGCGGTTGGCGGCCCACGGCAACTCATGCGTCAGCACCTCGCGCACGCGGACTAACACGTGCGCGTTCACCGGGTCGCTGCTGCCAGCCGTGTGCCGCAGCACCGCTGCGCTGCGCGCCGGTTCTGCCAACCAGGATTCGAATACACGCTCCGCGATATCGATCGCCAGCGCGGTCGGGCCGTTTCTCATGGACGCAATCTCAGCGGCTATTGCGCCGGGCGTCGGTGAAGGCTTTCACAGCCGGGCAATGCCGGCAGGCATTGTCAAATACGAAATCGCTCCCGCAGGTCACCGGCCATGCGCCTGCTGACGGCCAGTTTTTGCGGGCAGTCCCGCAATGTGACGAAATGCTGCCCGCTGGGGTCGCGCTCGATTGCCATCAACAGGCGCGTGTTGACCAGTGCGTTACGGTGAATGCGCACAAACAGGCTGCCGAGTTCGTCCTCCAGCGAACGCAGGGATTCTTCGATCAGGTCTTCGCCGGCACGATGCCTGACGGTGGTGTATTTCTGGTCGGCCTGGAAATAAATGACATCTTCTGTCAACACCAGACGTGTGCTATCGCGCGTTTTTACGGCGATATGTGTGCGCCGTTCCGCTAACCGGGCGGCGTTTGCTGCATGTGCCATTTGCGGCCTTGTTAGACGGCCGGCCTGCATGATGGCCGCGCGCAGTTTTTCGGCGCGTATCGGCTTCAGCAGATAACCCGTGGCGTGGGTCTCAAAGGCATTGATCGCGTATTCGTCGAAAGCCGTCGTGAATATGACAGCGGGCGGCTCGGTGAACTGCTGAATCCGGCGCGCCGCCTCGAGGCCGTTGATTCCCGGCATGCGGATGTCCAGCAGCACGATGTCCGGCGCCAGTTCATCGGCCATTTCCAGCACCTGGTCGCCGTGTTCGGCTTCACCGACCAGCTGCACCTCGGGGATCTCGGTTAACAGACTGCGCAGGCGGTCGCGCGCCAGGACTTCGTCGTCGGCGATCAGTACGCGATAGCTCACTTGCGTTTCTCGATGTAGGGGAAGCGCAGCGTCACGATATATTCATTGTCGAAACGGCCGGCCTTGATCGTGGCCCGCTCATCGTAGACCAGCGTCAGCCGTTCGCGGATGTTAGCCAGCGCAACCCGGTTGCCTTCGCGCGGCACCGCCGAATCCGGCACGGGGTTGCGCACCACGATGGTCACGAGGCCATTGGCAAATTCGCCGTTGACGCAGATCGTTCCGCCTTCGGGTCGCGGCTCAACGCCGTGGTAGATCGCGTTTTCGAGCAACGGCTGGATCATCAGGCTCGGCACGATCGCCGACTTCGGTACCAGGTCGAGTTTCCATTCCACGCGCAGGCGCTCGCCCATGCGCAGTTTCTCGATGCGTTCGTAGGTGCGGGCTATTTCGATTTCCTCGTCCAGCGTTATCTGCCCGCGCTGGTCGCTGAGCGTGGCGCGGAACAAGTCGGCGAGATCCTGCACTGCTTCCTCGGCGACCTGCGGATTGCTGCGCGTCAGCGCGGCGATGGTGTTCATGCTGTTGAAAAGAAAATGCGGCCGTATGCGCGCCTGCAAGGCATGCACCCGAGCCTGCGCCGACAGCTCGACATTCTCGCGCCACTGCTGCGTCACATAGCTATAGCGCAGCGCCACGGCCGTGACGATGAAGCTGATCACCAGGTTTCGGGCCAAAAAGTAGAAGTGGTCGGCGGGTCTCTGCGCCTGCAGGTCGGCGCCGGACGCAAAATATTCCGCTGCCAGGCGCCAGGTAATCTCGGATATGACGCCGACCAGCAGCAGCTCCACGCCAAGCGCAATGGCCGCGCCGTTGGCGACGCTTTGCCGCGCGATGTAGCCGCGCAACGCGCACAACATAGCTGCGCTGGCGAGGCCAATCCATAACAGGAACATCGAGCTGCGGCCCAGGTCGGACCAGAAACTGATGCGGTCATCGGCGCGTGCGGCGGTGACCAGTACCGCTGTCAGCTCGGCGACCAGCACCACGGCCAGTACCACGCGTGCGGTGCAAAAATCCGGCAGGTAGAGGCCGGCTGTCGAAGCCTGCGGCGACTCTTTGCTGGCGTTCGCGCTGGAGCGCATCGCCATGTTAGCTCAGCCTAGCGGGACGCGGGGCCGCAGACGGTATCGCGCTCCTGGCGGACGCGAACGCGGGCCTCTTCCAGTTCCTTGGCGCTCAGGTAAGTGCGCTCACCTTTTTCCTCGCGGTAGATACGGGTTGAGGTGATGAGCTGCTCGTATTGCGCGGTGGCGGCCTTGCACTGCTCGGCGCGCTTCTTGGCGATATCCTGCAGCACAGCCTTGCCAGCCGCCTGCTGCTGACGTTGCTCATCGGCGAGCGCAGCGCCTTCCGGAGTGAGTACCGGACCCGAAGGACCAGCCGCCGCCGTCGTGCCTTGCGGCTGTCCGGCGCTCGAAGTACTGTTCGCGATATTCTGCTTGACCCGGACCGCGCCCTGCACTGGCACGTCGCTGTAATGAACGACACCTTGCGCGTCTTTCCAGCGCCAAACGTCTCCGGCCTGCGTGCAGGTCGCCGCTATGACTGCCAGAACCAACAATGACTTTGCCGATGCGCGCATGGGAATCTCCGAGGGCAATAGTATCGCTGCAAGTGGCCACCCGGGCATTTGAACTGCATCACACAAAGGCAGGCGGGGTAGCCGATTTACGCAGTCTAGCAGGGGAAAGGGCCGATTTTTGGCCCGATGCGTTAGATTAATGGTCTCCCCGGGGCCCTGGCTTCCGGCTTAAGATCAGGGCAGCTGAACGGAGACTTTATGGACCGAATTCGCATCGATGATCTGGCCCGCAAACTGCTCGACGGCCTGCCACCGGGCCTGCGCAATCTTCAGGCGGACGTGGAGCAGAATTTCCGTGCGGTGCTGCGCGCCAACCTCGCCAAGCTCGACCTGGTCGCGCGCGACGAGTTCGACGCCCAGACCCGGGTGCTGGCGCGTACCCGCGCCCAGATCGAGGCGCTGGAGCAGCGGCTCGCGGCGCTCGAAGGCAAGCGCGTCTAGCCGGCGCTGGTGAGTCCGCGCGCCTAACAGCGCGCGGCAGCCACGCCCCCGCCAAAGGATTCAGATGTCGGTCGCCCGCATTCAATGCCGGGCGCAGCTCGGATTGGTTGCGCCTCCCGTTCTGGTCGAAGTGCATCTTGGCAACGGGTTGCCGATGTTCTCCATCGTGGGCTTGCCCGCCGCAGCGGTCAAGGAAAGCAAGGAGCGGGTGCGCGCTGCGCTGGCTAACAGCGGGTTCGAATTCCCGGCCGGCCGCATCACCGTCAACCTGGCGCCTGCGGACTTGCCCAAGGATGGCGGGCGCTTCGATCTCGCCGTTGCCATCGGCATTCTCGTGGCGTCGGGGCAGTTGTCCGCGCCGGGCCTCGAATGCTGCGAAGTCTATGGCGAACTGGGGTTGTCCAGGGAGTTGCGTCCTGCACCCGGCCTTTTGTTAGCTGCCGTGCATGCGGCGGCAGCCAGCCGCGCCATTATCGTGCCGCGCGCGAACGCCGCCGAGCTGCGCGCCGCGCCGTTGCCTGCTATCCACCCGCGCATTTTTCCGGCCGATGATCTTGGCTCTGTCTGCACGCATCTGGGCGGATCGCAACCGCTGGCCGACCTCACCGCGCTGCGCCCCGGCCCGGACGCCGTGCATGCGCCAGCGTCCACACTGGATCTCGCCGACATCGTCGGGCAGGCGCCCGCGAAGCGCGCGTTGCTGATAGCCGCCGCCGGCGGCCACAGCCTGCTGATGATCGGGCCACCGGGTTGTGGCAAGAGCATGCTGGCGCAGCGCCTGCCGGGAATCCTGCCACCGCTTTCGGCGCCAGAGCATGTCGAGGTCGCAGGCATCCGCTCGGTGTGCGGCCTGCCGCCGGGCGCCACGGCCGCGAATCAGCGGCCGTTTCGCGCGCCGCACCACACGGCTTCCGCGAGCGCCATCATCGGCGGCGGCCCGCAGGCGCGCCCGGGCGAAATCACGCTCGCGCATCGCGGCGTGCTGTTTCTCGACGAACTCCCTGAATTTGACCGCCGCGTGCGTGAGGCGTTGCGCGAGCCGCTGGAATCCGGCGTAATCGCCGTCACTCGCGTCGGCCTGCAGTGCGAATACCCGGCGCGCTTTCAGCTGGTGGCGGCGATGAATCCCTGTCCCTGTGGCTACCTTGGAGATCCTTCCGGCCGCTGCCGTTGCACGCCTAACAGCCTGCAGCATTATCAGGCGCGCATTTCCGGACCGCTGCTGGATCGCATCGACCTGCGGGTGCAACTGACAAGAGTCGCCGAGTCAGAATGGCAGGCCGCTGCCCGTGCCAGCGGGCCGACTACGGTGGAAGCCGCCGCTCATACTGCAGCGGCGCGCCGTATCCAGCTCGAGCGCAACGGGGTTCTGAACGCCGCCCTCAGCAGCGCGCAGCTGGCAGACAGTCTCGGCGTGTCCACCGCCGCGCGGCAGCTGTTGTTAGCCGCAAGCGGGAAAATGCAGTTGTCCGCGCGCGCCAAGCAGCGCGTCGAGCGGGTCGCACGCACCCTGGCAGATCTGGATGCGAGCACGGCAATAGCACCCGGTCATATGGCCGAAGCGCTGCAGCTGCGAGGCCCAAACTGACCTGATCCCTGCTGCCAGCCATGCGACCAGCCATGCGAGTAGAATGGGCAAAAATGCGAACAGCGCGCGGGTACAGGGTTTTCAGTCGGTGAGCGATTCCCGGGTTCATTCCAACGGCGGGCTGCGGCCCGGCCTGGCGCTGGCTGCGCTCGGGGTGGTGTTCGGCGACATCGGCACGAGCCCTTTGTACACTTTGCGCGCCTGCCTGACGGCAGGTGGCAGCAGCAACGTTAGCAGCGTCGCTATTCTTGGCGTGCTGTCGCTGATCTTCTGGGCGCTCGCGCTCACCATCACCGCCAAATACCTGCTCATCATCCTGCGCAACGACAACGATGGCGAAGGTGGCGTGCTGGCGCTCACCGCGCTGGCCAGTTCGGAGAGCTCGTCCCGTTACCGTAGCATGATCCCGATACTGGGTCTCGCCGGCTGCGCTCTTTTCTACGGCGATGGGATCATCACGCCGGCCGTGACGGTGCTGGGCGCCGTGGAAGGCCTGGAAATCGTCGCGCCGGCCTTTGAGGCAGCCGTCGTTCCGTTGGCCATCATTGTTCTCTTCGCACTTTTCAAGATGCAGCGGCGCGGCACAGGTGCATTGGGCAGCATGTTCGGCTGGGTCATGCTGGTCTGGTTTGTGACGCTGGGGGCGTTAGGTCTGCACGGCATCATCAAGCAACCGATGGTATTGGCGGCCGTCAATCCGCTCCATGCGGTCGAGTTTCTCCTGGCCCATTCCGGTATCGCCCTGCTGGTCGTCGGTTCCGTGTTCCTGGCCGTCACCGGTGGCGAGGCGCTGTATGCCGACCTGGGTCATTTCGGCGTGAAGCCCATTCGCCTGGCGTGGTTTTTCGTCGCCTGGCCGGCCCTGGTCCTGAATTACTTCGGCCAGGGGGCGCAGTTGCTGGTCGAGCCCGGCGCCATCGCCAATCCATTCTTTCATCTGGCGCCGGAGTGGTTTGTCGCGCCGCTCGTCTTGTTAGCTACCGCCGCCGCCATCATTGCGTCGCAGGCGGTGATATCCGGCGTCTTTTCCATGACCCAGCAGGCCCTGCAGCTCGGGTTCCTGCCGAGCGTACGGATCATCCAGTCGTCGGCGGAGGCCATGGGACAGATCTACGTACCGTCCGTGAACTGGCTGCTGTGCCTGGCGTCGATCGGGCTGGTCATCGGCTTTGGCTCCTCGGAGAGCCTCGCGAACGCATATGGCATTGCGGTTGCCAGCACCATGGTCATCGAGACCTCATTGCTGCTGGCGTTGTTGCGCGGCCGCAGCGGCTGGACCAATCGCGCGCTGCTCTATTGCCTGTTGCCGCTGGCCGTGATCGACGCGCTGTTTTTTGCGTCGAACGCCGCCAAGATCCCGCAGGGCGGCTGGCTGCCTTTGTTAGCTGCCCTGGTGGTTTTCTACGTGATGCGTACCTGGACGCGCGGACGGGTCAGGGTGTCGGAATTGATGCGCCGCGAAGGCCGCTCGGATGCGAAATTCATCGCATCCATCGAGGCCGACCCGCCGGCCCGCGTGCCGGGGCTCGCGGTGTTCCTGACCAGTGATGCGGCCTCGGTGCCGCGCACGCTGATCCGCAATGTCCGCCACAACGGCGTGCTGCACAAGCACACCGTGTTGCTGACCCTGAAAACCGAAAGCGTCCCGAAGATCGCGCGCGGCGGGCGCGCTACCGTGACCGAGATCGGGCATGGAATCTATCGCATCGTTGCGTCCATAGGATTCATGGACTTGCCTGATGTGCCAAAACTATTGCGCGAAGCCGAGCGACGCGGCCTGCCGTTTCGTACCGACGACGCCACCTTCTTTCTCGGTCGCGAGGACATTGTCATCGGTGCGCGCCGCGAGATGGCAACCTGGCGCAAGCAGTTGTTCATGTTCATGGCGCGCAACGCGCAGTTCGCCGGCGAACGTTTCGGCATTACCCCATCGCGCATTATCGAAATCGGCGGCCAGGTCGAACTCTGACAGGCGGCGGGGGGGATGCGTGGCGGCAAAAAACGACTGGCGCTCCCGCGGCGTCATCAAGCTAACAGACGGGCGCGGCGTCTGCCCATGGTGCGCGGCCGATCCCGTCTACGTGCGCTATCACGACGAGGAGTGGGGCCGCCCGCTGCACGATGACGCGCAGTTGTTCGAGCTTTTGTGCCTGGAGGGCGCGCAGGCCGGGCTCAGTTGGCTGACAGTGCTGCGCAAACGCGAATCCTACCGCCACGCGTTCGATCATTTCGACGCGGCCAGGATCGCGCGCTACACGGCGCGCAAAAAGCAGCAGCTTCTGCAGGACCCGGGCATCGTTCGCAATCGCCTGAAGGTCGATGCCTTTGTGTCCAATGCGCGCGCCTACCTTGAAATCCAGGCGAGCGGTTCATTCGGAGAATTGCTCTGGCAGTTCGCAGCGCCGCCAGCACGGCGCGCCCGCCCGCGCAAGCTCGGCGATATCCCGGTATCAACGCCGCAAAGCGAAGCCATGAGCCGCGAACTCAGGCGGCGCGGGTTCAAATTTGTCGGCACGACGATCTGCTACGCCTTCATGCAGGCGTCCGGCATGGTCGATGACCACCTGCAGGGCTGCAGCGCGATCAGGTCAATTATTCGTAGCGATGGTCGCAGGCGCGGCAGTTTGCGGCCTTTTCTTCGGTCCAGAAAACATGAGTGACAGTCTTGGACCCATTGGCGTTGTAACGCTCGTATTCCGAGCTGCGTCCGTTGGCCGACTGGCTCACCATCTGTCCCCAGCTGCTGGCATCGTCGCCGATGTCGACGCCCCGGGACGCCGTGTCCGCTACGGCGTTCGCAACCGTGGTGGTGCTGTCGAGGTGGCTGTAGATGATGTTCAGTTCATCGAAGTCGTGTTTATTGGGTCTCGTGCTGAGCGTGCTGCCGGCGTTCGCGCCGGTATTCGAGAAGTAGTCCATGCAGCTATTTTGCGAGCTGCCATCCGTGGACTGATGGTCGAGACCGAATGTATGGGCGACTTCCTGGCACACCACGTGTTGTCTCTCGTTAGGATTGTTATAGGTGGCGGTGTCGAAGTAGGTGTCGTTCATCTTGGCGCTGCCCTGGGTGATATGGACCCCGCCGGTAATATTGATTGATGCCAGCCCCAGCCAGCCATTGTTGCCGTAGCGGCCGTTGCAGACCTGCACCGTGCCCGAAACCATGGAGCAGCGTTTGTTAGAGGTGCCGGTTACGATAGCGGTCAGCAGCGGCGTGCTGCTTGCGCCAAATGTCGTGGGTGAATTCCAGTCAGATGATGTCTGCGTCAGATGGGGCTGCCAGGTCGCACTCATGTTATTGCCGACCTTGAGGGTGAATTGCGACGTAGTCCTGGCCCAGTGATAACCACCCCAGGAGTGCGTGGCCCAGGCGGTCATGGCGGCGGCGGCGCCCAGTAACGCCAGCCCGGCGATCTGAAAAGTACGAGCCGACAGGGACAAGGTCTTCATGGCGAGGACTCCTGGAGGAATTTATCCTTCTTTTACTCCGCGGCGTCGCCGAAATCAACTTCCAAGGCTGCGTCGTCAAATAATGTGTTACCGCTGCAGAGTCAGGCCGCCTACATAATGTCGCCGCACGGGTTCCCGCCAAGGCGCCCGCTACCCTGTTTTGTTAGGTGCTATTGCGCCTGGCTGACCAAGTAGTCGACGCCCATCTTGATGAGCGCGTCGTCAAGGTCGATGCGGCCGCCCTTGGGCGGCATCACGCCGGCCTTGCCGCTGTAACCCTTGATTGCATGATCGTAGAGCGTGGCCTTGCCCTGGGCGATGCGCGGGCCCCAGGCGCCGCGGTCACCTTTCTTCGGTGCGCCGCCGATGCCCTGCTCGTGGCAGGTGGTGCAGGCGGCCTTGTAAAGTCCCAGACCGTCCTTCGGCATTTCCATCACGACACTGACAGCGTCCGGATTTTTCTCAACAATGGTCAGCGCGCTGTTGTCCTGTCCCGCGACTGCCACCCGCGCCAGCGGTTCGATGTTGTGCTCGACACTCGCGATGTATTTGGCATCCTGCAGCACGTGCTCGGCCTGGTTGTTGTGGCCGATGGCCCGCGCCACACCCATCAGGACCAGGGCGATGGACACCAGGATGCCGATGACGAGGCTGAACACATTGAAAAACTGCGAATCTTGCTTGCTCACGGGGGTACTCGGGCGTGCTTCGATAAGGGAACCGGCATTATAGCCAAATGCTCCAGGAAACATGCGTATGCGCCAATTCTTAAAGTTCGGGTGGCTGCTTTGTGGACTGACGCTGGTCCTGGCCGGCCCATCGGGCGGCGTTCTGGCGGCGCCCGAGACGGTCATTGCGCCCGATGCGCCGCCGCTGGAAGTGGTCGAGGTCATCGGGGAACGCGCCGGTCCGGGACTTTGGAAGGTCGCCAAAGGGGCCAATACGGTTTTCATCCTCGGGACTTTCAATCCGCTGCCGCGCCGGATGACCTGGCGCTCGCGGCAGGTGGAATCGGTGCTCGATCGCGCCAGCCAGGTCATTCCGTACCGGCCTGATCTGGATGCGAGCATCGGCCCGATCAAGGCGTTCAAGATGTATCGGCAGTGGCGCCGGCTGCGCCGCAACCCGGACGACCAGACGCTGCAGCAGGTCCTGCCGCTTGACCTGTTCGCGCGTTTCGAAACGCTGCGTCTCAAGTACGCGCCGCGCGATGAAAGCATGCTTGAGCTGCGCCCCTTGTTAGCCGCGAGCGAGCTGTCGCAGGCCGCGATCAAGAGCGTGGGCCTGAAGACCGACGACAACGTGGCCGATGCGGTGTTGAAGCTCGCCAAACAGCGCAAAGTCGCGATCGTCAAATTGCGCCAGAGAGTCGAGGATCCGCAGGGGGTGCTCGCCGATCTGGGCAACATAAATACTGCTACCGAGCGCGCCTGCCTTGCAGCGACGCTCGCGCGGCTGGATGCGGATATCAGCACCTTGCGCGACCGCGCCACCGCCTGGGCGATCGGCGATGTCGAGAAACTGCGCTCGCAGACCGCCGACGAGCAGCGCGCGTCCTGCATGGCGGCGCTCACCAGTGCACCGCGGATCAGCGAAATCACCGCCGAGTTCGACAAGCAGTGGCTGGCGGCCGTCATCGACGCAGCCGACAACCAGAAAGTCACGCTCGCGATCTCCCCGATCGGCCGCTTGCTGCAGAAGGACGGCGTGTTAGCTCAGCTGGCCGCGCGCGGCTACCAGATCACGGCTCCGTAACACGCTAACGCGTATCGGCCTTCGCCGGCCTATTGCATCACTTCATCGGAATGGCGCGCCCGACAAGATTCGAACTTGTGACCCCAGCCTTCGGAGGGCAGTACTCTAACCAGCTGAGCTACGGGCGCTTGGGTTGAGGGCGGCGATTATAACCAGCCGCGACGCTTGAAATAGATAAACGGCAGAATTGCGCTGGCCAGCATCAGGGCGGCCGCGGCCCAGAAGCCCCAGGGTTCGTGCAGCCAGGGCAAATCGATGAAATTCATGCCGAAAACCGCCCCGATCAGCGACGGCGGCAAGAGGAACACCGTGACCACCGAGAAGATCTTCAGGATATTGTTCTGGTCGATGTTGATCATCCCGAGCGTGGCGTCGAGGATAAACTGCATCTTGTTAGACAGGAAGGCCGCGTGGTCGCTCATCTGGCCGACATCGCGATTCAGAGTTCGCAGCCGTTGCTGCACTTCAGTGGTAATTGCCGGGCGCGCCTGCTGCTGTGCAAAAACCAGCAACCGCGCGAGGCTCGCGAGCGCTTCACGGGTTTTCGACACCAGGTCGCCGCACTGGCCGATGCGTTCCAGCACTTCGCGGAAATCGCGCGCGCCACCGCCGCGGCGCGTGTGCGCGGCAAACACCTCGGCCGAGATGCTGTCGAGGTCCGCGCCGACACGCTCCAGCGCATCGGCGATGCGGTTGACGATGGACTCTAACAAGCCGACCAGGATGGTCGCGCCACTCTGGCAGACCTCAGGATGGCGCTCCGCATAGGCGACGAAGCGCCGGACGGGCAGGGGGTCCACATAGCGATTGGTGACCAGGCGGTTGCCGGACAGGATGAAGGTTATCTGCGCGTTTTCCGGCAGCTCGGTGTCGAGCTTGGTGATGACCGTCGCGGTCATGTACAGCGCGCCGTCTTCCTCGTACAGGCGGTTCGAGGTTTCGATTTCGCGCATTTCCTCGCGCGTCGGTACGTCGATCGCGAGAAATTCCTCGACGCGTTTTTCCTCGCCTAACGAAGGCTCAAGCAGGTCGAGCCACAGGGATTCCTGTGGCAGCGGTTCTTGCTCGGGAATCTCGCGGCGCTCCAGCCCGCGGGGCTGCGGGATGAATGCGCTGAGCATGACGTGCGCCGCCTAGCGGCGCTTCTCGGCTGCGGCCAGCGAGTTCAGCAGGGCCAGCAGGTTACTGTGACCGCCGGCCATGCCGACGTCGGTGATGTACTTGCCGTTGACGATCATCAACGGCACACCTTCGACCTGGTAGTTGCGTGTCAGCTGCATGGCTCGCTGCAGCGCGGTGGCGACACCGAACGAGTCATACGCTTTCTTGAAATCCGCCTCGCTGATGCCGTTTTCCTTGGCGAACGCGGCCTGGACCTTGTAGGTCGATTCTTCGTCGTTGGCCACCAGCGAATTACCGCCGCGATGGATGGCGTCGAATATCTTGGTGTGCAGGTCATTCTCACGACCCAGCGACTGGATCGTATAGAA
>JAYUGT010000313.1:0-17997 GCA_043738315.1 Gammaproteobacteria bacterium | reverse complement strand
CGACGGCGCCAGGCTTATCGCGTTCCTTGACGCTGATCAGGCACACCCCGCCGGTCGGCAGGCTGACGCCCGAGGCCGCCTGCGCCTTGGCATAGGCTTCGCCGAAGGTGCGGCCGGTGCCCATCACCTCGCCGGTGGATTTCATCTCCGGCCCCAGAATCGGGTCGGCCTCCGGGAACTTCACGAACGGAAACACGGCCTCTTTCACCGAGAAGTAAGGCGGCACTCGTTCGCGCAGCGCGCCCTGCTTGGCCAGCGTCTTGCCCGCCATGACCCGCGCGCCGATCTTGGCGAGCTGGTAGCCCGTGGCCTTGGAGACAAACGGCGCGGTGCGCGACGCCCTGGGATTGACCTCCAGCACGTAGATGCGGCTGCCCTGGATCGCGAACTGCACGTTCATCAGGCCGACGACGTTGAGACCTAACGCGAGCTGCCGCGTCTGCACGCGCAGCTGATCCTGGATTTCCTTGCTCAGGGAATTGGGCGGCAGCGAGCAGCTGGAGTCGCCCGAATGCACGCCCGCCTGCTCGACGTGCTCCATGATTCCGCCGATCAACACGTCGTTGCCATCGCAACAGGCGTCGACATCGACCTCGATGGCATCGTCCAGAAACCGGTCCAGCAGCACCGGGCTGTCATTGCTGACCTTCACGGCATCGGTCATGTAGGCCTTGAGATCGTCGGTATTGAAGACCACTTCCATGGCCCGGCCGCCTAACACATAGGACGGGCGCACCACGAGCGGAAAGCCCACCTGCTGGGCGAGTTTCAAGGCCTGCGCCTCGGTGCGCGCAGTGGCGTTAGCCGGCTGCAGCAGCTTCAGCTGCTCGACCAGCTTCTGGAAGCGCTCGCGATCCTCGGCGACGTCGATCGCATCGGGGCTGGTGCCGATGATCGGTGCTCCGGCCCGTTCCAGCGCGCGACACAACTTGAGCGGCGTCTGGCCGCCGTACTGGACGATGACGCCCTTGGGTTTTTCCTTGTCGATGATCTCGATGACATCCTCGAGCGTCAGCGGCTCGAAATACAGCCGATCGGAGATGTCGTAGTCGGTGGAAACGGTTTCCGGATTGCAATTGACCATGATGGTCTCAAAACCATCTTCGCGCAGCGCCAGCGCCGCATGCACGCAGCAATAGTCGAACTCGATGCCCTGGCCGATTCTGTTAGGTCCGCCGCCGAGCACCATGATCTTGGGCTTGCGGGTCGGCGCCGCTTCGCATTCCTCGTCGTAGGTGGAATACATGTAGGCGGTGGTGGTCGCGAATTCGGCCGCGCAGGTGTCAACCCGCTTGTACACCGGGCGTATCCCCTGGTCGTGACGCTTCTGGCGCACCATGTCCTCGGTGATGCCGGCGAGCCGCGCGAGGCGCATGTCGGAAAAACCCTGGCGCTTCAGCGCCCGCAGGCTGTCACCGAACAGGGCCGTGTCCTTTTCGGCCATGACTCTGGCTTCCGACTGCAGCAGGTCCTCGATCTGCGCCAGGAACCACGGGTCGATCCGGGTCAACTCGTAGATGTGCTCCTGGGTCCAGCCGGCGCGAAACGCGTCTGCGACATACAGCAATCTGTTAGGGCCCGGGGCGCGCAGCTCGTAGGTCAGGCGTTCCGAGTCTTCATCGGTGAGTGGCTGCTTCGGCTTGCGGACCATGATCTCGGTGAGTCCGTCGAGGCCGGTCTCGAGGCTGCGCAGCGCTTTCTGCAGCGACTCCTGGAAACAACGGCCGATGGCCATCGCTTCACCAACCGACTTCATCTGCGTAGTCAGGCGGGAATTGGCCGCCGGAAATTTCTCGAACGTAAAGCGCGGGATCTTGGTGACGACGTAGTCGATGGCCGGCTCGAACGACGCCGGCGTCTTGCCGCCGGTGATGTCGTTACGCAGTTCGTCGAGTGTGTAGCCAATGGCCAGCTTGGCCGCAATCTTGGCGATCGGGAAGCCGGTGGCCTTCGAGGCCAGCGCCGAGGAGCGCGACACCCGCGGGTTCATCTCGATGACCAGCACCCGGCCGTCCACGGGATTCACCGCGAATTGCACGTTCGAGCCGCCGGTATCGACGCCGATCTTGCGCAGCACCGCGATCGACGCGTCGCGCAGCCGCTGGTATTCCCTGTCAGTGAGCGTTTGTGCCGGCGCGACGGTGATCGAATCGCCGGTGTGCACGCCCATCGGATCGAGGTTCTCGATCGCGCAGACGATGATGCAATTGTCGGCGCGGTCGCGCACGACCTCCATTTCGAATTCTTTCCATCCCAGCACCGACTCCTCGACCAGCACTTCGGAGGTCGGCGAGACATCGAGCCCGCGGGTGACGATGGCTTCAAATTCTTCGCGGTTATAGGCAATGCCGCCACCGGACCCGCCGAGCGTGAACGACGGGCGGATCACGCAGGGATAACCCACGTCGGTCTGCAGCACCAGCGCCTGGTCCAGGCTGCGGGCGATCGACGCCCTGGGACATTCGAGGCCGATTTCGCGCATCGCGATGCGGAACAGTTCGCGGTCTTCCGCCATGTCGATGGCCTCGCGCGAAGCACCGATCATTTCGACCTCGAATTTGGCTAACACGCCTTCGCGCACCAGGTCGAGAGCGGTGTTGAGCGCGGTCTGTCCGCCCATGGTCGGCAGCAGCGCATCGGGGCGCTCTTTTTCGATGATGCGCGCGATCGTGCGCCAGTTGATGGGCTCGATGTAGATCGCATCGGCCATTTCCGGGTCGGTCATGATGGTCGCGGGATTCGAGTTGACCAGGATGACCCGATAGCCTTCCTCGCGCAGCGCCTTGCAGGCCTGCGCGCCGGAATAATCGAATTCGCAGGCCTGGCCGATGATGATCGGACCCGCGCCGATGATCAGGATGCTTTTGATGTCAGTGCGCTTGCCCATGCTAACGGCCGGCGCCCGTGTTGAGCTTCTTCAACTGGTTCGCAAGCCGGCGCACCATCAGCTGGGTAAAGCTCTCAAACAGCGTCTTGAGATCGTGGGGCCCGGGGCTGGCCTCGGGGTGCCCCTGGAAACTGAAGGCCGGCTTGTCGGTGCGCCGAATGCCCTGCAGGGTGCCGTCGAACAGCGAACGGTGCGTCGGCTTGAGATTGGCCGGCAGGCTGCTTTCATCGACTGCGAAACCATGATTCTGCGAGGTGATCAGCACCCGCCCGGTTTCCAGGTCCTGCACCGGGTGATTGGCGCCATGATGACCGAACTTCATCTTGACGGTTTTTGCACCGCTCGCCAGAGCCAGCAACTGGTGGCCGAGGCAGATGCCGAACACCGGCAAGTTGGTCGCAATCAGTTCGCGAATTGCATTGATCGCGTAGTCGCAAGGCTCCGGGTCGCCCGGACCGTTGCTGAGAAAGATGCCGTCGGGCTGCAGCGCGATCACCTCGGCGGCCGTGGTCTTGGCGGGCACGACCGTCATCCGCCCGCCCTGGTCAGCTAACAGGCGCAGGATGTTGCGCTTGATGCCAAAATCGTAGGCGACGACGTGCATGCGCTGATGCGCGCGGATCGGCGGACGCGAAGGGGCATCGAAAGTGGAGCCGTCGTTCCACTGGTAGCTGCGCGTTGTGGTGACAATCTGCGCGAGGTCCATGCCCTTGAGGCCCGCAAAGGCGCGCGCGGCCCGTACTGCCGCATCAACGTCGATACTGGCGCCGGCCGCGATGCAGCCCGCCTGCGCGCCCTTTTCCCGCAGGATGCGCGTCAGCTTGCGCGTGTCGATGCCGGCGATTGCCACGCTGCGGCAACGTTGCAGGAAACCCGGCAAGGTTTCCGACATGCGCCAGTTGCTGGCCTGCAACGGCAGGTCGCGAATGATCAAGCCCGCGGCAAAGATTTCCGACGCCTCCATGTCCTCGGCGTTAGCACCGGTGTTGCCGATGTGCGGGTAGGTCAGCGTGACCAGTTGTCTCGAGTACGAAGGGTCGGTGAGAATTTCCTGATAGCCGGTCATCGCGGTGTTGAATACCACTTCGCCGACGCTTTGCCCGATGGCGCCAATTGATTGGCCGCGAAACACCGTGCCGTCAGCTAACGCCAGCACCGCAGGTACACTCACGCGCTTCACCCCTTCAGCCGGCGCCAAGCTGCGCCCGCCGCAATAAATTGTTCCAGCTCTCCGTGGCTAGCGGGCAGGTTTTCAGGCCGCGCATGTGCAAAGCGGGAGGGGCTCTTGCGACCCCCTCCCGCCCTGCGTGGACTAACCCGCGGATACGGATTAGGCGGAAATTTTACGATTTAGCACGGTCCCCGTCCATGAAAAACCGGGCTCATTTGCGGACAATTTGCCGGGAAAAACCTTGCGTTTTTCAGCACACAATCGTCTAAGTCTTTGTTTATAAACCAAGTACTTCGCGCATGCTGTAACGGCCCACAGGCCGCCCAGCCAGCCAGGCAGCCGCGCGGAGCGCCCCGCGGGCAAAGATGGCCCGGTCGGTCGCCTGGTGGCGCAGCACCAGCCGCTCGCCTGGCCCGGCAAAGATCACGTCGTGATCGCCGACGATGTCGCCACCGCGGACTACGGCAAATCCGATCTCCCCATCCTTGCGCGGCGCGATCCCGTCGCGGGCATGTCCGCGTACGGTCTCGAAATCCTGCCCGCGGCCACGTGCCGCGGCACGGCCCAGCGCCAATGCCGTGCCCGATGGCGCGTCCTGCTTGTGGCGATGGTGCGCCTCGATGATCTCGATGTCGTATCCGGGCAGGCTCCGTGCCGCCTGCTGCACGAGTTCCACCAGCAAGCTGACACCGACCGAGGTGTTCGCGGTCTGCAGCACGGCGATCGAGCGCGCGGCCCTGGCAAGCTCGGCCTCGAAACCGGCAGGCTGGCCGGTCGTGCCGATGACGCAGGCGACGCCGGCTGCAACGCAATCGGCCAGCAGTTCGCTGCTGGCATGCGCCGCGGAAAAGTCGACGGCGATGTCGGCCTCGCGCAGTGCCGCCGCGCGATCAGCCCGGACCCGGATTTTGTTAGGCGCAAGACCCGCGAGCTGGCCGGAATCGGCGCCGACGACTTCGCTGCCGGCCTGATCGATGGCGACCGCCAGGGTCAGGGCGGGATAATCGGCAAGGTTGGCCACCAGCGACCGGCCCATGCGTCCTCCGGCGCCAACGATTGCGAGGCGATGTCCCATGCGGCCCTGCTCCGGAGCGAGTGTTAGGTCAGTTAGCTGGTGAAAAATCGTTTGACGCCGTCGAAGAAACTCTGCTCGCGCGGCGAGTGCTTGCTGCCATCGCGTTTCAGGGACTCTTCAAACTTGCGCAGCAGCTCGCGCTGCTCAGTCGACAGGCTCACCGGTGTTTCTACCACAACGCGGCAAAAGAGGTCTCCCCGGCCACTGGAGCGAACAGGCTTGACGCCCTTGTCCCGCAGCCGGAACACGCGGCCCGATTGCGTCTCCGCCGGGATCTTCAGCACCACCTGGCCGTCCAGGGTTGGCACTTCGACGGTCCCGCCGAGCACGGCGGTCGCAAAGGAAATCGGCACCTCGCAGGACAGGTGCTCGCCATCACGCTCGAAAATTGCATGTTCCTTGACGCTGACTTCGACATACAGGTCGCCCGGGGGCCCGCCGTTGCGGCCCGCCTCGCCCTCGCCGGCCAGTCGAATGCGATCTCCGGTGTCGACGCCCGCCGGAATCTTGACCGACAGCTTCTTGGAACGTCGCACGCGGCCCTGCCCGAGGCAGGTGTCGCAGGGGTTCTTGACGATTTTGCCGCTGCCACGACAGCGCGGACAGGTCTGCTGCAGCTGGAAAAATCCCTGGCTGACTCGTACCTGGCCATTGCCACCGCAGGTGTCGCAGGTCACCGGCGAGTGGCCCTTGGCCGCGCCACTGCCATGACAGGTCTCGCACTCGATCAGCTTGGGGATGTCGATTTCGGCCTGATAGCCGAACACCGCTTCATGCAGGTCGAGCGGCATTTCATAGCGCAGGTCCGCGCCCCGGAAAGCCTGGTTGCCGCCGCCACCGCGCCGGCGGCCGCCACCGAAAATATCGCCAAACACATCGCCGAAAATTTCGTTGAAGTCCTGGCCGCCGGTAAAACCACCCGCGCCGCCCGGACCACCGCCGCCCTGGCGCGCCGCTTCGACGCCGGCGTGACCATGCTGGTCATAGACCGCGCGTTGCTCGGCATCGGAGAGCACATCGTGCGCCTCCTTGGCCTCCTTGAATTTCTCCTCGGCTTCCTTGTCGCCCGGATTGCGGTCCGGGTGATATTTCATGGCCAGCCGCCGATAGGCCTTCTTCAGCTCTTCAGCTGAGGCCGTCTTCGGAAGCCCGAGGACCTTGTAATAGTCGCGTTTTGCCATTCAAGGCGCGGTCCCTATGAAGCGCGCTTATCCTTGTCTTTCACTTCCTCGAACTCGGCATCAACGACATTGTCGTCGCGGTTCTTGCCACTGGCCGGGTCGCCGCCATCGCCGCCCTGACCGCCGCCCGCGCCATCGGCCCCAGCCGCGCCCGCGCTTGCCTGGTAGGCCTGCTGCACGACTGCGGCCGATGCCTGCATCAGCGCTTCAAGCTTCTTCTGGATCTTGTCCTTGTCGTCATCCTTGGCAACTGTCTTCAACTCGCCTAACGCCGACTCGACCTTGGCGCGATCTTCACCGGAGACTTTTTCGCCCAGATCAGCCAGTGATTTCTCAACCTGGTGGATCGCCGCATCGGCCTGGTTGCGCGTCTCGGTCAGCTCACGGAACTGGCGGTCTTCCTCGGCATGCGCCTCGGCATCGCGCACCATGCGCTTGATCTCTTCCTCATTGAGGCCGGAGTTGGCCTTGATGATGATCTTCTGTTCCTTGCCGGTCGCCTTGTCCTTGGCCGACACATGCAGGATGCCGTTGGCGTCGATATCGAAGGTGACTTCGATCTGCGGCGTGCCGCGCGCCGCGGCCGGAATGTCCGTCAGGTCAAACTTGCCGAGCGACTTGTTATCCTGGGCGCGCTGGCGCTCACCCTGCAACACATGCACCGTGACTGCGGTCTGGTTGTCGGCCGCGGTGGAGTAGGTCTTGGTCGCCTTGGTCGGGATCGTGGTGTTTTTCTCGATCACCTTGTCGACGATGCTGCCGAGCGTTTCGATGCCCAGCGACAGCGGCGTGACGTCTAACAACAGCACGTCCTTGACGTCGCCGGCGAGCACACCACCCTGGATCGCGGCGCCTACGGCCACCGCCTCATCCGGATTGACGTCCTTGCGCGGCTCCTTGCCGAAGAAATCCTTGACGTATTTCTGCACCAGCGGCATGCGCGTCTGGCCGCCGACCAGGATCACTTCGCTGATGTCGTTGTTAGTGACGCCCGCATCCTTGAGCGCGACGCGGCAGGGTTCGATCGTCCGGCGTACCAGGTCATCGACCAGCGATTCGAGCTTGGCGCGCGTCAACTTGAGCGCCAGATGCTTCGGCCCGGACGCGTCCATGGTGACGTACGGCAGGTTGATATCGGTCTGCTGCGACGAAGACAGCTCGATCTTCGCCTTCTCGGCCGCTTCCTTCAGGCGCTGCATCGCGAGCGGATCCTTGCGCACGTCGACGCCGGACTCCTTGAGAAATTCTTCCGCGATGAAATGGATTATCTTGAGGTCAAAGTCCTCGCCACCGAGGAAAGTGTCGCCGTTGGTCGAGAGCACTTCGAACTGGCGCTCGCCATCGACGTTGGCAATCTCGATGACCGACACGTCGAAGGTGCCGCCACCCAGGTCGTAGACCGCAATCTTGCGATCGCCGCCGGCCTTGTCCAGGCCGTAGGCTAACGCGGCCGCCGTGGGCTCATTGATGATGCGGCGCACGTTGAGGCCCGCGATGCGTCCGGCGTCCTTGGTCGCCTGGCGCTGCGAGTCGTTGAAATACGCGGGCACGGTAATGACGGCCTCGGTGACCGGTTCGCCAAGGAAATCCTCGGCGGTCTTTTTCATTTTCATCAGCACGCGCGCGGAAATTTCCGGCGGCGCCATTTTCTTGCCGGAGACATCGACCCAGGCATCGCCGTTGTCGGCCTTGACGATCTTGTAAGGCACCATGTCGATGTCTTTCTGCACGATCTGCTCTTCGAAGCGGCGGCCGATCAGGCGCTTGACCGCGTACAGCGTGTTATGCGGATTGGTGACCGCCTGGCGTTTGGCAGACTGGCCGACGATGACTTCGTCGTCCTTGGTAAAGGCGACGATCGAGGGCGTGGTGCGATCACCTTCGCTGTTTTCGATGACGCGCGGCTTCCCGCCCTCCATGATGGCGACGCAGGAATTGGTCGTGCCGAGGTCAATACCGATAATTTTTGCCATAACAAATCACTCCGCTGGGAAACTCTTGGCAAAACAATTGGTTCTGCTTGCCAAAAATCAAGGTGTGGACAGGTGCTAAAGGCTCAGCTTTTTGGGTCCGCTGGCGCCTTGGCCACGATGACCCGCGCCGGCCGCAGCAGGCGCCCATTCAGGGTGTAGCCCCGCTGCACGACCGCGAGCACCGAGTTCGGCTCAGCAGTGGTCGATTCCTGCGCCATGATGGCTTCGTGCTGGTGTGCATCGAAGGGCTGGCCTTCCGGGTGGAGCTCAGAAACGCCGGCCTTCTCCAGCGCCTTTGTTAGCAGGCGCAGGGTCGCCTGCTGACCATCGCGGAGCGCCGTGGCATCGGCCTTGTCGGCGTTTTCCACACCCAGGTCCAGGCCGTCCTTTACCGGCAGTATCTCGCCGAGGAATTTCTCCAGGCCATAGCGTTGCGCGGCCTCGATGTCCCGCAGCGCGCGCTTGCGGATGTTGTCCTGCTCGGCGACCGCGCGCAGATACTCACTCCAGTGATTCCTGGCGCGCTCGTCGGACTCCGCCAGCCTGACGCGCAGCTGCTCCAGCTCGACCAGCGCCGCAGCCGATTCCGGCATCACGGCAGTCGCCTCGGGATTGGCTTCAGTCGCCGGAGGCGGCGCGCTGGATGCGGGATCAGCCATCAAATAAATCTCCAGATTTCAATATGTTACAGAGGTCTTCTAATGTAAATTAGCGTCCAGTCCCCGACGCGCTGGCCGGCATATGGAGGCTAACGGCGGGAATTCAAGGCGGCGCTGAGTAATTTTGCCGTGATGTCGACGATCGGGATGACCCTCTCATAAGCCATCCGCGTGGGGCCAATCACACCCAGCACGCCCATGACATTCTGATCCAGCGAGTACGGCGCCGCGATCACACTGACCTCATCCGGGATGTGATAGCCGGACTCCTGGCCGATGAAGATCTGCACGCCCTCCGCCTTCAATGATCCATCCAGCAGGGTCAGAAAATCCCGCCGTTCGTTGAATGCTTCGAACAGACGTTTCAATTTGTCGACGCTGGCCAGGTCCGCGACGCCCATCAGGTTGGTTTCGCCGGCAATGACATATTCGAGCTTCTCATCCGGCTGGGGCGCGATGGCAGCCTCGGCCACCTGCACCGCATCCAGCATGATCTGGTTCATGGTCTCGCGGGCTTCCTGCATTTGCCGCAGGATCTCCTGGCGGGCCTCGTGCACCGTGCGACCGCGCAGCAATTCACTCAGGTACGACGAGGCACGCCGCAGCTCCTCGGTGGAATGATAACGATCCATCTGCAAAATGCGGTTCTGGACTTCGCGATCGCCTAACACCAGCACCACCAGCACGCGGTTGTCGGACAGGCTGACAAACTCGACATGGGTGATCGCGGCCTGCGCCGAGCGCGGCAAGGTCACCACGCCTGCGAGCTGAGTGACGTTGGACAACATCTGCGAGGCCGCCGCGACCAGCGCCTTGTCGTCTACCACCATGCGCGCATTTTCAAATTGCCGGATCAGTTCGCCACTGTCCTGCTGGTTGAGCCCCTGGCCATGCAACAGGGTGTCGACAAAAAACCGGTAGCCTTTGTTGGTAGGCACGCGGCCCGCCGAGGTATGCGGCGAGCTGATGAAGCCGAGCTCTTCGAGGTCGGCCATCACGTTGCGTACCGTGGCTGAGCTCAGCGTAAGGCCCGAATCCCGGGTCAGGCTGCGCGAGCCGACCGGCTGCCCGTCGCGGATATAGCTGCCCACCAGCGTTCGCAGCAGGCGCTGCGCGCGTTCATTGAATACATCCTCGAATTTGTCGTGACTCATGCTCGGCGCCAAGCTACCGACTGCCGCCGGCCAGCGTCAAGTGATCCCGCAACACATATCGATGCGGCCATGGCCCTTTTGTCGGCTGGGTTTTGCCAGCGTGGCGTGCTACAAGGTGAGGCCCTATGAGCATTCGTACCTGCGCCCTGATCGCGCGTTACGCTGACACCCGCATCGCCGACAGCAGCGCCCAGCTCGCGGCGCATTTGCGGGCGCGCGGCGTGGCCGTGCTGGTTCCCGACGACGATTCGGTGCCGGCCGCGCCCGGCGACGTGCGCGCCGTCGACGAGGCGGAACTGGTGCGTCAGGCCGAACTGGTCATCGCCATTGGGGGCGACGGCACCCTGCTCTATGCGGCCGGCCTGGTCGCCACCCGCGGGACGCCGTTGCTGGGGGTCAATCGTGGTCGGCTGGGCTTCCTGACCGACGTCAGCCCGGACGACATGCTGGCGTCCGTCGACGCAGCGATCGAAGGCCGCTGCGTGGTGGACTACCGGCCGTTGCTGGCCGCCGAAATCAGGGCCGCCACGGCGCAGTCGCCGGGACTCCCCGCGCAGCGGGGGCTGGCGCTGAACGATGTCGTGCTCGAGGGCGCGCAGCCGGGGCGGCTGCTGGATTTCTCGACCACCATCGATGGCCGCTTTGTAAATGCCCACGGTGGCGACGGCCTGGTGATCGCTACCGCCACCGGCTCGACCGCCTACGCGCTGTCCTGCGGCGGGCCCATCGTCGAACCCGGCCTCGATGCGCTGGTGGTTGCGCCGATCTGCCCGCACACGCTGTCCGACCGGCCCATTGTGGTATCCGGGCGCTCGGTCATAGAGGTGGCGCTCGTGGAACGGCCCGACTGCCACGGTCAGGTGAGCTGCGACGGCCGTCCCCTGGGCGAGCTCATGCCCGGGGACAAGCTGGTCGTGCGTCCGTCGCCTAACAAGATCACGCTGCTGCACCCGAGCGGCTACGACTATTTCCGCCTGCTGCGCTCCAAGCTCAACTGGGGCCGGCGCAACTTCGACCCCGCCCGTTAGGTTCGCGCACCATGCTGACGCACCTGCAAATCCGCGATTTCGCCATCGTCGACACGCTGGAAGTGGATTTCACCGCCGGCCTCACCGTCCTGACCGGCGAAACCGGGGCCGGTAAGTCGATCATCGTCGATGCACTGCAATGGCTCGCCGGCGGCAGGCTGGGCGCCGATGCGATCCGCCATGGCGCCGAGCGCGCCGAGGTCAGCGCCGTGTTCGACCTGTCGGGCGCGCCCAGGGACCTCTGCGCCTTGCTCGACGAGCAAGCCATCGAACATAGCGGCGAACTCCTGATCCGCCGCGTGGTCAGCCAGGACGGCAAGTCGCGCGCGTTTCTCAACGGCCAGGCGGTCGCTGTGCAACAGCTGCGCGACATCGGCGGCTGGCTGATCGACATCCACGGCCAGCACGAATTCCAGGCGCTGTTGCGCGCCGGCGCGCAGCGCGCGCTGCTGGATGAATTCGCCGGGCTGGAAGCGCAGACCGAAGCACTTGGCCGCGATACGCGCGCGTACACCGAAGCCGAAGCCGCCCTTAATGAACTGCAGCAGGCCGCGCGCGACCGCGATGCCCGTTTCGATCTGCTGCGTTACCAGTGCGGCGAACTCGCCGCCCTCCAGCTAACAAGCGGCGAAGCCGCGGGCCTCATGGCCGAGGCGACCCGCCTGCGCCACAGCGGCCGGCTAGCGGAGGCTGCGCGCACCGCCAGCGACCTGCTCTACGACGCGGAATCCGGCAATGCGCATGCCCAGACGTCGCGCGCGCTCAGCGCCATGCGCGCCGTGGCCGCGCACGATCCGGCGCTGGCGGCACTGGTGCCCACGGTCGAGGCGGCCGCCAGCCAGTTGCGCGACGCGGCCGGCGAACTCGCGCGCTATCTGGATGCGCTGGAAGTTGATCCGGGCCGGCAGGACGCGGTCGAATCGCGTCTCGCGGCCATCGAACAGCTGGCGCGCAAGCATCGTGTCAGCGCCGATGAGCTGCCGGCGCGCCTCGCGGAACTCTCTGCCGAGCTCGACACGCTGGAAAATGTCGAGCGCGAGCTAACAAAAAAGACAACGTTGCGCGACCAGGCTCTGGCGGCCTGGCGCAAGGCGGCCGCGGCGCTGTCGCAGCAGCGACAGCAGGCCGCCAAACGACTGTCCCGGGACATTGCGGCACGCATGCAAACCCTCGGCATGGCCGGTGGCAAGCTCGAGATCCAGGTGTCGGCGGATCCCGATGCCAGACCAAACGCCAGCGGCTGCGACAGCATTGAGTTTCTGGTCAGCGCCAATCCCGGCCAGCCGCTGAAGCCGATCGCCAAGGTAGCGTCGGGCGGCGAGTTGTCGCGCATCTCGCTCGCCATCCAGGTGTCGCTGGCGCAGTCCGGCTCGCGCTGCATGGTATTTGACGAAGTGGATGCCGGCGTCGGCGGCGCAGTCGCAGAGATTGTCGGCCGGGAGCTCGCGCGGCTCGGCGCGCAGGCGCAGGTGCTGTGCGTGACCCACCTCGCGCAGGTGGCCGCGCAGGCCGCCCAGCAGCTCAAGGTCAGCAAGCTGACCGATGGCCGCACCACGCGCACATCGGTGAAGGCGCTGTCGGTCGACGAACGCATCGCGGAAATCGCCCGCATGTTAGGCGGTGTCGACATCACCGACCGCGCGCTAGAACACGCGCGCGAGATGTTAGGCGTGCGCGGCGCGGCTCAGTCGCCGGAGCGTACGCGCCGCGGGCAGACCTCGCGGCGGCAACGCCCGTAGAGAATCAGCGAGTGGTCCTTGACTTCGAAGCCGAGCCGTACCGCGGCGGCCAGCTGGCGCTCCTCGATCGCGACGTCGACGAACTCTTCGACATGGCCGCAGTCCATACAGACGATATGGTCATGATGCGCGCCCTGGTTGAGCTCGAACACGGCCATGCCGTCCTCGAAATGGTGGCGGACCACGAGTCCTGCGGCCTCAAACTGGGTCAGCACGCGGTATACGGTGCCGAGGCCGATGTCCTCCTGCCCGCCCAGTTGGCGCGCGATTTCCTCGGCCGACAAATGCCGCCCGGGGTGACGTTCCAGCAGCTCGAGAATACGCAGCCGCGGTGTCGTCACTTTCAGCCCTGCGCGGCGTAAATCCTTGCCCTCCACCCCTGACCTCAGTGCTTCCGGTATGATGCGCGCGATTATGTTTCAGCTTCACCTCGAGCGGCTAGCACCGCGTTTGGCAGCCCTCGTGGCCTGCACTGTGGTTCTTTTGGGTGGCTGCGTCTACCGCCAGACCATCCAGCAGGGAAATTACCTCGATCCGGTTGCGGTCAAGCAGCTGCAGATGGGCATGACCCGCAGTCAGGTGCGCTTTCTGCTCGGCACGCCGATGCTCCCGGACGCTTTTGACAAGGATCGCTGGGACTACGTCTATTACCTGCAGATCGGCCGCGCCAGGAACGCCGAGCAATGGCGCCTGACCGTCTGGTTCGACGGCGACAAGGTCAACAAGATCGAGAACGCCGGCGTCCCCAATACCTCGGACCTGACCGCCGGCGCAGAAGGCAAGAAAGCGCCGAAACTCACCAATGCCGAGTGTCGGCGGAAGTGGTATTGGCCGTTGAAGTGCCGCTAGGCCTTGCGCAGGCGCCGCGCCCGCTCGCGGCGTGACTCTTTCGGATCAGCCGCCAGCGGCCGATAGATCTCGACCCGGTCCCCATCGCTGAGACGAACATGGCGGCCGCAGGCCAGGCCAAAGATACCGACCTTCGCGTTCTGCCAGTCAATCGGTGGCGGGTCAGCTGCTGACACGGCCTGAGCTTGCGCTGCCGCGAGGGCCTGCGCCAGATCAGCGCCCTGCGGCAGTTCGAGCTGCCATTCCCATTGGCGCTCCGGTCGCGCAAACGCCACCGTACAACGCACGCTCAGCCCGGCGCCGGCATCTGCCGGGCGCGCAGCACAAAGGCGTCGACCAGGTCCGCGATCATGACTTCAAAGAATGGCGCCAGCACCACCGCGGTCACGGCATTACTGAATTCGAATTGCAGGCTGAGCGTTGCGCGGCAGCCGCTGTCCGACAGTGCTGTTAGCTGCCAGCCGCCTGTTAGCTCGGTGAACGGTCCGTCGACCAGCTGCATGTCGATCGCGGAATACGGCGTCAGCCGGTTGCGGGTGGTGAATTCCAGGCTCAGGGGGCCCTGCCTGACACCCAGCCTGGCCACGACTTCCGTCGCGCTGCGCGCCAGCAGCTGCGCGCTGGCACAACCGGGGACAAACTCCGGATAACGCTCAAAATCGTTGATCAGGCCATAAACTAACGCCGCGGGCCGCGCGATCAGTACACTGCGAGTCACCTCACCCATGCCGGCATTGTAACCAGTCGAGTAAACTGCGCGCGGCACATGAAAGACAAGTCCACAACCCCCAAGCCCATCGCCGAGAACCGTCGCGCGCGGTTCGATTATTTCATCGAAGAGCGCTTCGAGGCGGGCATGGTCCTGCAGGGCTGGGAAGTCAAATCGCTGCGCGCCGGCAAGGCGCAGATCACTGAATCGCATGTATTCCTGCGCAACGGCGAGGCTTTCGTGATCGGCGCGCACTTCGCGCCGCTCACTACCGCCTCGACGCACGTCACCGCCGATCCCACCCGCACCCGCAAGCTGCTGATGAACCGCTCCGAGCTTGAGTACCTGCTGGGCGCCGTGGAGCGCAAGGGCTACACGCTGGTGCCGCTCGAGCTGTACTGGAAAGGCGGCAAGGCGAAGCTGCAGATCGGCCTTGCCAAGGGTAAGAAGCAGCACGACAAGCGCGCTACTGAAAAAGACCGTGACTGGGAGCGCGACAAGGCGCGGGCGCTGCGGCGCGGCTAACGACGCAGCCGCAGGTCGGCGATCACGGGACGATGGTCACCGCCGAGGCCTGGATCGACCTCCGCAGTCAGGCAGCGCCAGGCGCCGTCATAAAGCACGTGATCGATGCGAATGCCGAAGCGCTTTTCGTACTTCGTGTAACCGTAGCCAAGACCGCAATCGCTGAACGCGTTGCCATAACCGCGCCAGCGCTCCTTATAGAAAGCGCTTTCCACAGGCATGTTGAAATCGCCGACGACCACTTGCGGCAGCGGCGAACGCAACGACCAGCTGAAAGCGGCTGCTGAATCCAGGCGCCGCGCCAGCATGGCAACCCGCATGGCATCGCCGCCGGTCATCGACCTCGACAGGACCCGCTCAAGACCCGGGCGCTGCGTCGCAAGATGGATATTCACGACGGTAAACTTGCCGTGCGGCGCGTCGATATCGAAGCTAACAATGCTGCCATTGGCGCCCAGGGATTGGAGATCGTCGCGCGGACGCACATCGGTCCTGATGATGGGCCAGCGCGACAGCAGGCAGGCTTCGTCGGCTGCGTAGATCTGCGCGTCGGGGAAGAACGGAAACAACTCGTCCTTGCCGAAAGTGCATTCCTGCAGCAGCATCAGGTCGGAACGCGAGATGTCGTACAGACGGCGCAGGTCTTCGACCGTAACCCGGTGTTCGGCGGCGTGGTTGTTGCCGATATTAAAGGTGACGACCCTGAGGTCGCGCTGCTCAACGTCGTCCGCGGCAAGACCCGCCCAGTTCCAGCCCATCACCGGCCAGAGAACCACGACCAATGCCGCCATCACAGCTAACAAGGAGCGCCAGCTTCGCGTCGCCAGCGCGAGAGGCGCCAGGATAATTGCCGGCAGCAACAGCACCCAGCGCGGCCCGAACATGAGGATCGCCACCGGCCACCAGCGGTCGGCGAAACGCGCCAGCAACAGCCACGCCAGCAATACGGCCGCGACATAAGTCGCAACCAGAGCCGCGATCCACGGAAACTGCGTCTTTTGGCGTTTCAAGCGTCGTTAGCTTGCAATTGGCGGGGATGCCCCTATAGTGGGGATGATAGCTAAATATGGGGGCGACCGGTTTCGACGTGGGTTGCGAAACGTATGAGGCGTGTCGAGGTGCAGAGACCCTCGTTAAAAATTTTCTGCAAACTCTAGTTGCCAACGACGACAACTACGCACTAGCTGCCTAATACAGCAGCTGCCCTCTGACCGGCTGGTGTCTGTTACACCGAATCAGAGGTCGTGCTAACAGAATCGCGGCACTGCGTGCGACAGGAAGTGCCGTTAAAAGTCACTGTCACTGGCTGAGCGTCTTCCCTGCTCCTCGGGTAGCGCAAGGCGAGAAACAATGAGAGAGCTACACACGTAGAATCATCCGCGTAGGACTTGCGGACGCGGGTTCAATTCCCGCCGCCTCCACCAGCTCGGTATTCCGCGGACGTTCGTCAACGTTCGCGGACGTCCCGAAAACCCTAAAATTCAGCCCAATTATCCCGATTTTTGGGTCGTTCGCGACCGAAACCGTTCGTTGACATCCGATACCTGTTGGGGGCAACTTTGGGGGCAACTGGCACCACCCTCTCAACAGTTGCCCCCAAACAAGTCGGAATGGACGGGATTTATGCCGATTTCAGACATGACCATTCGCAATGCTAAGCCGCGAGAAAAGATCTACCGACTATATGATCGCGATGGTCTCTATCTCGAAGTTTCTCCTAACGGCGGAAAATGGTGGCGATTCAAGTACCGGATTGCGAAGAAAGAGAAGCGAATATCGCTCGGCGTATTTCCCGAAGTAGATCTCAAAACCGCCCGCGAGAAGACGTTTAACACTCGCGCCATGCTCGCGAACGGCATTGACCCTGGCGATCATCGCAAAGTCGCCGCGGCAACGCGTGACCTAGAGGCCACAAACACCTTTGAACACGTCGCACGCGAATGGTTGGCGAAGAAGATGCCAGTGTGGGTCCCCAGTCATTCCATCCGTATCGTGGAGCGTCTGGAAAAAGACGTGTTCCCGTGGCTGGGTCACAAAGTTGTCGACAAGATCACAGCGCCTGAAATTCTGTCGACGGTTCGACGTATTGAATCCCGTGGCGCCATTGAAACCGCGCACCGAGCACTGAGCAACTGCGGCCAGGTTTTGCGGTACGCAGTAGCTACCGGCCGCGCCACAACTGACGTCAGCCGAGACCTTCGGGGAGCGCTTCAGCCGGTCAAACCGACGCACTTGGCCGCAGTCACGGATCCAAAGGAACTGGGCCGCGGGCTCAATGCTATTTATGAATACAAAGGCTCATTCATTGTTAGATGCGCACTGAGGCTCGCACCGTTATTCTTTGTGCGCCCCGGGGAACTTCGCAATGCCAAGTGGGCAGACTTCGATTTCGCGAATGCCGAATGGAGATTCATCGCAAGCAAGACAAAGACGCCGCACATCGTGCCGTTCGCCGCGCAATCGCTGGCCATCCTAGCCGAACTGAAACCTCATACGCGAAACAGCGAGTATGTCTTTCCGAATCCCCGGTCGATCAAACGGCCTCTGAGCGACAATGCGGTGTTGGCGGCATTGCGGCGCATGGGCATCGACAAGACTGAAATGTCAGGACATGGTTTTCGCGCAACCGCACGCACGATCCTAGATGAAGTACTCGGTTTTCGGCCTGATTTTATCGAGCACCAATTGGCGCATGCCGTCCGCGATCCGAACGGCCGCGCCTACAACCGTACTGCTCATCTCGCGGAGAGAAAAAAAATGATGCAGGCTTGGGCAGATTACCTGGACCAACTGCGCCAGCCCGTGAAACAGCGCGCGGAAAGCCATAGCCATGACCTGCGTTCTACGAGACCGCCTCGCCGTAAGCACGGTCACCGCCCTTCCGCCTCACGTTGGGAGATCAGTCAAGATTTGTTTGTCGACACTACCGTTCCAAATCAAAGTCTCGACGACGAACAGGCTGCTCCCATCGAGACGGCTCAGTGATTCCGATTGCCTGCTCGATAACACGCCATCCCGCGCGCACCTCAGTCAAAGCTTGCTGAATG